>NZ_JAVHZD010000020.1:0-150126 GCF_031119615.1 Paraburkholderia sp. SARCC-3016
TAGCCATGTCGTTCTGTGAGCCAAGGAGTTGGTAGAATGTTTTGTCTTCCTAAGACCGCTTGGCCTCCGACTTGTGACGGGAATACTGCCGCAGCCGTCGCGTCACTTCGTCGGGAAGCCTGTGCTTCAAGAGGCGTCGCACTCTTGCGTCCCGCCACAGCAACCCCTGCCAGCGCCGCAGTGCCGCTCCCGCCGGCTCCGAAAAAATAGCGAGCGCTTCTTTGTCGATATTGGCGTCGACAACGTGTTCGACGAAGGCATCGGCGTCGTTGCGAGGAAACAGATTGGCGTCCGGCTGACGGGATACAGGTTGACGCTGTAACCAGTGCAACGCCTTGAACAGAAGAGTTGATTCTGCAAGTTGAGCGTCGCCGCACAGTCGTCGCAACGAAGGCCGGGCTGTTTTCAAATGCAGCAGATACTGCCTGGAAGCCCGCCTCAGACACCAGCGCGCCAGCCACCTCCATGCAAGCTCCTGCTCGCTTTCTCTGACGCTCGAAGAAAAGCACCGCTCTAACTCGCGTGTTTCATCCAGCGAAAGCGGCGCAGCGACACTCTCATGCGACTTTGAATTGTCGGTTTGAGGTACTTCCTTTTTTTCATGCGCCCAGGCGGGGGCCGAATCGGGCTCCGCATGCGTTGCGCCGTTCATCAATGCACGGCGCAGTTCTTGCACAAACCGGCTGCGAAACTCGCGTTCGAACTGCCACGCTTGCATTGTCCCAAGGTTCAGCCGCAGCGTGCAGGCTCCAACGTGCGCATGCGCGTGCACGGTCTCGGTCACGATCCGGTGCAAATCGTCCTTCAGCTGCGTGTGGAACAAGCGGCTACACCTGAGCGTTATCGCTTGTTGCATGTGAAATGGCAATTCAATCTGTACGGTGAATCGCTCGATCTGTGTAGTCATGCGACACCTTCGGGATACGCGACGCCGTTTGTCAGATTTTCATGATGAAGGCCAGTACGAAGTACGGAACATAGACGTTCGCGGCGTGCGTGTGCCCGTTATCGGTGATGCCGTGCGAGTGACTCTCTCCGCCGCCTACCGTTTCGAAGTCCACTGTAGTCCATTGATCCGGATTAAAACTCGCAGGAACATGAGAATCTGACCCGTCCGTGTAGGCGGACCCATTTTCGGTCAAGTTATAGCCGTTGACACTCACCCGGTGCGAGTGCTTCGGCATTTCGCTTACCGACAGTGCATGCCCTTGCACCGAAACATTGGTATTCGACGAAGCAGAGGTGGCCGTGAAATAGGCGTGGTTACTGGCGTCCCAGGAGACCGTGCCATTGGCACGTCCGGACGTCCCCGTATCTGCGCCCAGAATGAATCGATTCCTCAAATCCGGCACCGTCACGCTGTTTCCATCGGAACCCGTCACGGTCGAGCCGTCGCAAATATGCCACCCGTCGGGAACCGTCGAACCGGAAAACATCATGATCATTCCCTTCACAAAAGCGATGGACGCATTCAGGCTAACGCCATTGCTGTCGACCATAATTCCCGGGCCCGCTTTGACAGCCACGTTGCCATTGCTATCGAACTCAACGCCATTACCGATCTTGACCCTAAGTCCGCTACCATCGACGTCCATTCCGTAACCGGTTTGAACGGTCACCCTGACGCTTTGGTCGGTACTGTCGATTCCAACGCCAAGCCCCGTCTTCACCGAAACTTTCCCTTTGTTCGCCGCGTCGCTGTCCGGCGCGATTTGCATCCCTGCGCCGACGCTGTTGTCCGTCTGATCCGCACTTTGGCCGACCGCGCGGCGGCCGCATTCAGCGATATTGATGAGTTCGCTGAAATCGGTGTCCAGTGGAATGGAGCCCGCCTGGAAGCGGCTCTTCAGATCGTCCGTCGTCCCGCCTGTCGTGCTGGCCACTGCCGCAGCACCTTCGCTCGAATTTGCGTTCGCCATGACTTGCTCACTCCTTGATCCCATCCGCCGGGGGCAATGAATCGTTTTTCGGCACGAAGAACAGACTGTTTTCCACAATGACGTCGACATTCCATTCATCGCCGCTCGCACCGATCACCTCGGTCTGCTGCTCCGGTTTCGCAATGATCATCGCGCCGATGCCGACATCGAGAGCGGCAGGCACCCGTCCCAATCCGAGTTTCCACAGCAACTGGAAGGTCGCCGTGCTCGGCGCGGTTTTGGTGCCTTGCCATACGGCATAGCTCAGCGCGAAGCTCGCAAACGACTGCGGGTCGTGCGGGTCGGAACTGAGCCAATGGATCATCAACGCAATATGTGCGGGAAGCTCTGCCTGAACGCACTGCTTGATCCACGACTCGGTGGCATCGGGGTCGCCCCCCTGGGGCAGCATGCCCTTGTTCAGCACAAGGCTGACGACCATTGAAAATCGATCGGCGATGCTCAGCGTATGCCACGTGTAGCCGCCGGCATCGGCAGGGGACGGAAAAGCCCCGGTTTCGCCTGCGGCGGGAATCACCTCTAGCGTCCCCGCGATGCCGTCGACCTGCTTGACGAGAACCTTCATCGACCAGCTTGTGCCATCCGGGCCCGATATCGCATCGATCGACAGCAGATCGCCTTCCCGCACGCCCGCCGGAAACGGAAACGACGATGCGATCGTCAATACGACCGGTGCGACGGGCGGGTCCGGTGTGTCCGCCGCATACGTCAACGGATAGACGATCTCTCGCAACCATGCCTGGCAGTTCTGCCAGTACAGCGCGTGATCTTCCTGCGCCTCGAGTACCGCGGAGACACGCGCAGCGAGCGGCGGGTTGGCGGCGAGCTGCAGCGTGAACGATTGACTGGCTGCATCCACCTTGTCGACGATCAACCCTTGCAGCGTCATTCCGTTGCTTTCGGGATAGAGCCGAAAGTCGATCAGGTCTCCGCTTTGAAGGTCCGATAACGAAGGCGTTGCCGGACACGTCACCGTTAGCGTACGGCCGTCTTCCGAAAGGTCCACTGCGGTCGGATAAACAGGCGTGTCGTACGCGGCTGACGGTTTTGCGGGCAGCAGCGAGCGATGCTCGACGAGATAGAACGGCAGCCTGCCCATCTCCACCGGATGTGAGAACAACGTCTCGCCCCACCCCATGCGGGCGGCAATGCGCTTTTGCAGCGCGGATACCCTGTCTACGCGGATATTGGCGCGCCGGTAAGCCAAGCTCGTGACTTCAGCCAGATAGTCCTGCTCGACTTGCAGAAATTCGTCCTGCGACGTGTCGAGCATCTGCGACGCCCGCTGCGTGCCGAAGTAGCCCAGCAGAAAATTGACGACGTTCAGCTCCTGATCGTAGTCTTCGGCGGAAGACGTAATCTGATCGACGAGCAGATTCTTGTATGCCGCATGCGCACTATCCCCGGCGCTACCATCGGCATAGGGCCATTGCGCGCCCCACACCGTATCCCCATCGCGTATGAACGACAGCAGGGCGGGAAGCATGGCCAGCTGCCGGCACCCGTTGGCCATCGCCTGCTCGAACGGCAACAGATACTGATACAAAGGCTGCGGACCGCCATAGCCGATCGGCAGTTGCAAACCGTAGCACGCCGGCATCCTGTCGGTCACCGGGTGGTATTGCGACAGGTTGCGCGCTTTGCCGTAAGGCAAAACCACCGGCGGATTGCGCTGTATGACGACGGCCGGCAATTGCGCCTCGATATCGTCCTTGCTGCAGACCACGATCTTTCCGTCCGCCGTGATCAACCGCACCGATTGCACGAGCGTACCGATCGGATCGTCGCCCCACGTCTGCGGATAGCGGTTCGGCCCCGCCGTGTTCCAGGTCCACATGCCACTGCCTGACGGCGGGTCCGAATATTCCCGAAGAGACAGAATGCTTTTAACGCCCTCAATCTGCATCCATTTCTGTGCCAGTCCGCTCAGATTGACGTAGACAGTGTTGGTGTAGTCGGTCGCCGCGGGCAATTGAGGCTGCCATCCGTGCAGCAGATACGGCCCATCGTAAATATCTTCCGTCGCAAAGCCTTGCTGCTGTAAAGCCGCGGTGCTTTCGTGGTCGACCGTCGGAGAGATATAGGCCTCGGTAGCGGTGTAAATATCAGCGTAGATTCTTGCGTAATCCTGTGCTCCTTCTTCGATCTGTATGTCCGCGATGGGATTGATTTTCACGGGCTGGGCCACCACGATCTTGCTGATGCATTCGCACAGGTTGCGGTAATCGGTGAGGAAAGCGCCAAGCACCTGTTGCGCTTCGGCGCTGTTCGCAGCCGACTCGCGAGTCGGCTCCAGATACAGCGCGTAGTCGCCGCGAAGGCAGTATGTGACCGCGCTCGCACCTTCCTTGGTGAAGCCGAACTCGAGGCTCTCGGGATCGTAGTAGTAGATGTAGTCAAAGCAGTTTGCGGAAGCGGGGTCGTCGGAGTCCAGCGCAATCAACTGCACATCGCGGTACAGGTAGTAGGTTTCCTGCGGATCGGTAAGATCGAGCAACGCGCGCCGGTAATCCGCGGGCGTGATCGGTCCACAGGTCAATGCCGTTTGAGGACCGAAATCGACGGGGAATAAGCCCCCGCCCGGAAGCTGCTCGTCGACCGATGGCGTAAGCAGATCGGCGAGAGGCAAGGTATGCCGATACGACAGATCCGAAGTGCTATAGCTATATCCCTCGATGAATGTCACACCGGGGTCGTGCTCGCCGGTATCGGTCCAGATCTGTCCACCGAAGTTCGCGATCGCTTGCAACGCCTGTTCGCATAGCGCATCAAAATGAATATCCGCCCGGACCAGACGGAGCAGTTCAGAAGGCCGACGCATACGTCCTCCCCGTCCGGTTCGCGCAAGAAGCCGTAGTCTGCCAGTTCAGGATCAGAACCTCGTCGCGTTGTGCATGGATCGAGACCGACTGTCCGTTCAACGTCATGCTGTTGACACTGGTTACGAATGGCTGCTGCTGAATCCAGGCAATGATCCCGTAGTAGTCCAGTGTATTGCCCAGTGTGACGCCGCGCGGCCCGCCCAGTATCCACGGCATGTAACGCAGCGTCAGCCGCTCCTGCAACTGGCGGTATCCGTAGTCCGGGTTCACGTTGAATGTGATGTTGTAGGCAATCTCAACGTCGCGATATCGCGGATTGACGACCTCGATGCGGGCCCACGCGGACGCGAGTCCCTGCAGATATTGCTTCATTTCGTTCAGATGGGCCTGGCTGAACTGCGGACGCAACGGATCCTGGTTGTCCTTCTTTTCGTTGACGGGTATCGCCACGACGGTTTGTATCAGCGAAGCAGGAAGGTCCGTCATGCTGTCCGCCGGCGGCAGCGCGACATCGAATACGTTGCTGAAATGCGCTTGCAGCAGCGCCGCCATGTCCTGCCATGTCAATGCCCGGTTGCGGTGGGACAGTCGCTGCGCAACGCGCGAGAAGAATTCGGACGGCGTTTCCGCCGGACGTCCGCCGCTAGACGGCCACGGTTGCGTCACGGACGACAATCCCGCCACGGGCGTCACCGCGCGCGTCACCGTGAAGGCAGGCAGCGGGCGTGTGAAGTGGCTTGCGGGCACGGTTTGCGGCTCATCGAGCGTCGCGGTCATGCCGTTTGCGGATATACCCTGCAACCAAACGTAACCGTACTGCGCGGTCTCCGAGCTTTCATCCACCCGCGCCGGGTTTATGAGGGCACACGGCTGATCGAGCACGGCGCGCAACCAGTAGCGGCCGGACGGCATCTGCGGCGCATCGGTGGCGGCGTCGTGCGGCAGCACCGCCGTCCACAGGCCGCAATCCATCAGTCCTTGCGTATCGTCTACCAACGTGTCGCCGAGCGAGGCCCAGGTGTTCGCCTGATTCAGATATTCCCATGCAGGCTGCAACGACTGCGGGCTCTGTAGTTGCCAATACAACGAAAGCGTTTCGCCCGGGATGCCATCGGTCAGCCCGACATAAAGATATGAACTGGCCGGATCATCCGCTTGCGCGCCGTCCGCCATATAACCGAACGGCGTCAGCAAATACTGGACGATGTCGGCTGCCTCGACGGCATAGCTCACCGTCATCGCATTGATTTGAGGTGTGTAAGGCGGATTGAGCGTCGTCGTGCCGGCGAGCTTCTGGTAATCCTGATAGCCGAAATCGCGACCTGTCAACTCGAAGCGGAGCCAGCGCGGCCAGTCGCACGGATTCGACGGATTACCCACGCCGGTGGGCAGCATTGGCGGCACGGCCACTGTCAGGCTGGCCCCGGCGGGCGCACCCTTGCCCGCGGCGAAGAGCGGCTGCGGCCCCGTCGCGGCCGGGTTGTCGATGCTGGACGAAAGCGGCTGCGCGCCAGAGCTCGACATCAATAACGCCTGCACTTTGAAGTCGCTATTGTCGGCCGGCTTGACGTCGCTATCGTAGTTCGCGTACCAGTCGGGAAAGCCTTCGTCCGGCAGACCCAGCCATCGTGGTGCCAGCGTCAGTTCGAGCGGCGCGGTCTGCTCGCACCAGTCAGCGGCGATCAGATTGAAGCCGCTCCCGACGACAGGCATGGTGCCGAACGGATAGCTAGTTCCGTCGAGACGGTTGGCGCCGCTATCGGTGCCATAGCTCACGGCACTGCTGCCTTCGACCTGGACTGACAAGCTCACGATAACCGGCACCGTCTGACCGTTCACGCACCCCAGTTTCAAGACGGGGACGTCCATCGTGATGCCATCGAGATTGTCGGGCGGGCTGATGGCCGGCTGATCGCCGTCGAGCAGCCACGACAGGGTGAGTTGATCCTGCGACACGCTGGAAAGCGCGAGTTCGAGCCAGCCATTCGCGCTGCTTACCTGCGCGACAGTCAAATTCGCACTCGCCACAGCTGAGCCGAATGTCACAGTGAATGTTCGGATTCCTGTACTCATTGCAAGCGAATCCGATGCGATCAACCGGCCGACGACTACCGGCTGCTGTTGCGCTTCGGGATCGAACAACCTGACGCCGGCCGATGGCCAGGCGCCCTGCTGCTGATCGTATGCGACAGCGGCCACTTGCGATGGGCCATCGCCGGGCTGCACCCAGCGCAAGTCCGTCCAGATGCTGGGGTTCACGAGCAAGTCTGCGTCGAGCGCGTATCTGACCGGGACGCCGCCGGTTTCGCCCGCATCGAACAAGGTGCCGGCCCGCAACAGGCATCCGCGAACCGACGGGCTCAGTGCGAACTGCAATACGACGTTGTCCGACTGCGCCGGCGACTCCCGCAGACTCAACAGGTCGCGATAGTAGAGATCCCGGTGCGCAAACGGCAGGTAGTTGAACAGTGCTCTTGGCGTTTTCAGCAACTGGAGAAACGCCAGCATGAACGCCTGTTGCGGCAGCAACGTTCCATCTGCCGAATCCGGTTTGCCAGACAGTTCGGCAAGCACGGGCGGAGCGTTCCCCGACATGAAGAAGAAGTCCGCCCACGTGTGGCCGCTGTCAAACGGTATCAGCGCGACGTAGTCTTCGAGGGATTGCAGCAGTTGCTCGTCGCTGCGGCCATCGAGTCTGAAGCCGTCGTCGACTGCAAGCTCGCTGAGCGCCCGGAGCAGGTTGTCCGGCACGGTCATGTTCGCTCTCCTACCAAATTCCCGGCCATCCGTTCATGGTCGAGAGACTCGTGTGCCGAGCCGCCTCATGCCCAGGCGGGCAGGTGCGGCTTCAGGCACGGACAAATTGCTGATGTGCGATAAATGCCCCGCGACCCATGCCGGGCGCGGTCGTATCCGGTGTAAAAGGAGTGCTCGCCATCACAGCCGGGGCCGTGGGCGTGAATCGCGCGGTGAATTGCGCCCCTGTTCCCTGAAGCATCAGCGGCGTCTGTCCCGCGACAAAGGGCGCCGTCTGACTCGCGTCGAGCATTTCGATGCTGACGATGCCTGCGCCAGGCGAATAGCCGGCGATGAAGTACTGCGCCGGCCACTGCGCGCGGTGCTCGTCGCCGACCACGCAAATCGGCCGACCCGATATCGTCGCGACTCCGGTACCCGTCAGGATCGCGGGTCCCGAGAGCACAACCTGGCGCGGGCCGAACATCGGTTCGAATGTCGCCTCGTCGCCGTCGCAAAGCACCGGTGAACTCATTGGAGTACTCCTCGCACCGCCTGTCCGATGTCCAACGTTCCCGACATACGCTGCGCCACGTCGCTGCCGCGCAGGCAATACGTAACTTCGACGGACACCGTGCTGCTATTCGTTCTGGACTGGTAGACGCGTATTCGCGTCAGGTTTGCGCGAGGCTCATAGCGCAGAATCGCATCCACGACTCTCGCCTCGATATTGCTCGTCAGGTCGCCGTTGATGTTCTCGAACATGACGTCATAGAGCGCGCACCCATAGCCGTCACGCATGATTCGCTCGCCCGGCTCAGTACTGAACAGAATGCGCAAGCTCTGCCTGACGTCCTCCGCGCCGTTCGCCATGACAACGCCGTCATCGATTGAGAACGCGGGTGGGAAAGCCCATCCGCGTCCAAAGATCCGGGTCAGGATGTCGTCGCTCATGCCAGGTGCTCCGTGACGGACGGTTTGCTTAACTCGAGAAATCGATCTTCGGCCCCTCGATCGAGACTGAAGTCTGGCCCGACAGTGTCAAACTGCTGCATTTCAGCGTCAGCGTGCTGTCGGTCTGCAGTTCGCCGCCCTGCTTGAGACTTAGCTGCTCGTGGGGCGAACTCAGAGACACGGCCTGACCCTTCGTATCGAAGCGAAGCTGGTATTGCTGCCCCTCGTGACTAACGACAAGGGCCTTCACGAAATTGCCGGCGTCGGGTTCGATCGGCGGCGGATTCAACGGGTTGTGCATCGAGCCCAGAATGACCGGATAGCTCGGGTCCTCGTCGAAGAAGCCGACCACGACCTCATCGCCCACCTCCGGGTAAAAACAGAATCCGCTCGTCGCGCTGGCATAAGGCTTTGCAAGCCGGGCCCAGACTGCATTGCTACTCTCGCCGAGCACCGGGAGACGAACCTGCAAGCGATGCATGCCATCCGGATCTTCCTTGAAAGCGCAAACCACACCGATGTGCAGACCACACGCTCTTGGCATCGACATCGGCTCGCGCAGCACGTCGTCGTAACCGAGCGTCAAAAGCGTACGCCAGCCTTCGCCCTTTGCGATCCGATGACGGATACCGGTAATGATGGCGCCGCCGTCAAAGGCCCGGCCGAATCCTTCTATCCCCAGCGTCTGCCCCAAGGCGTAATGCGCCGACCCGTCGATGAGGAATTCACCCGAAGCACGGGACGACTGAAAATTCATCAACAGGCCCTTCGCCAGCGCCGTCGTTTCGTCGAGTCGAAGCGGTGTGCTGTAGTTGAACGACCACGGCACATCGTTGATCTCGCGCCCATGCGCACAATCGAACGCGCCGCTGCCTAGCTGCGTCGCCACGCCGGTGACAGTGTCGTTGATCTGCGCATGATCGTTCCAGCTCGAAGCCGTCAGGACGGATGGCTGGAATTGCTCGCTGAATGTCCAGGCGCCCTCTTCGATCAATGTGTCCTGTCCCGGCACGGACGCTCGTTGCCGCAATGTCCGCGCAGGTTGAGGCGCGAGCCGAGGCGGCGCGATTTCGACTCCTTCCGGATTCGGAAACGCCCACACGCCGTTGACACCCAGACGGTGGCGCATGAAATGCCAATCGGAGCAACGGAACTGTACGAGCTGGTCATGCTCGACGCTCATTCCTTCGACATGCAGCAACACAATCCCCTGGGCAACCAGCAGGTTTGTCACGATCGCCGCGTCGGTCATGTTCTCGAACAGTTGCGATCGATGCGTGTTCTGCAGCTTCTGCAAGTCGTGGCGCAAATGCAGCACGAGTTCGGTCCGGGCCCGGGTCATACTGAGTTCCTGCCTCACGATCACGCCGCGGAAGATCAGATGTCCTCTGTCGTCCGGTTCATGAAGCAGCACTTCCACCTTTTGCCCTGCACTGCAAAGCGCAATCTCTTCCTGAAAGGTGATCAGATCTTCCAGCGCGTCGCCTTCCACAGACAGCACAATGCGCGCAGTGGGGATCGCATTGACCTTGTGCTGCACTTCCGTGCGCTCCGCCTTGAGCGCGATCAACGGCTTGGGAGGCTCTCCGACCATCACAGCCGTGACCGGTACGGGACGCATCATTGCTCCTTGTCTGCGCTCGAGACCTGCAGTTGCTGTCCCGGCTCGATCGCGTCAAGACTGTCCAGATCGTTCTCGGCTGCGACCTCCAGGTAGTCGGGCGCTTTCGCCAGCGAACCCGCAGCGCTCGTGGCAATCGACGGCAACGGTGTCGCATCGGGCACGGTAACCACTGCCTCGCCTGGCGAAAGCAACTGTTCCTTCGCGCTTTGCAGCGTCAAACTGCCGTCCGCTACGAGTTCCAGCGTGGCGGTCGCTCGTAGAGGAGTCGCATCCCGCTCGAACAGCGTGTAGCGTATCGACAGCGAACTCATGCGTCCCGCGAAATAGCCGTGGCCATTCCAGCCCATCCTCCCCCACTTCACTTGCAGATAACGGGGTTCGCTATGCGCCGGGTCGACGTTGTAGCAGAGGCCGCGCAACAGACCTAATTGCGCGTCGATCGGTTTCCGATTGCCTGGCATTCTCGCGTCGAAAAGCAACTCCAGCGATAAGCTGCCCGGCTTCGTCTGTACATAGCGATTGCTTTGCCGCGTCGTATTGATAAACACGTCCGGCACGAATTCCGTCTGATAACTGAGGCCAATGGAATCCGGGTTGTACATCACCGCCAGGCTGCCCACGAGTTGAGTCAACTCCCGGTCGCCGTAGGCGATCAAGGTCAGCTTGCCCGTCCTTCCGAGCAGGCCCACGATCACCACTCCAAACGCTGTTCGCACAGCATTTCGAGCACCCTTCGCGCGATGGTTTCGACCCACTCTTCATCGGGCAGACGCCTTGCGGGCAGAACCTCCGCGGGACGCGCTTCATCCGCGGTGACTTTCGCCTGGATAATCAGCTCACGAATCTCCACCGTCATAGCTTCGCTCCTAATGGGATCATGTCCTGGTACCGCAACTCGAGCGTATTGATCAGAACCTGATTGCTATTGGCATCGAGATCGCCGGTCTGCCATCGCACGGGGAGCGCTTTCGTGATCACCCAGTTCGTCAATGGCAAAGGCCACGGATCGAACAGCGAGATCACCGCATTCAGGTACGTCACCTTGCCGCCGAGCAGCTGCCTGTTGAACAGCACGCTAAGCGGCGTCAACAGCATGACGCCCCGTTCCATCACCAGCGATCCATGCTGGATCTTGTCGGCAAAGAAGCGGTTTCGCACATTCTCTCCGCCCTCGGAGTAGGCGGTGACGCCCAGTTCTCGCCCTAACCCGGTGATTCGCTGGAAACTCGCGTCGATGATGTCGGGCACCGGTACGCTTTCGATCCAGAATGTGACTGAAAAGCGATGCGATACGGAGGGCCGGTAAAAAGGTCTTTCCATCACGCCCTCGCCTGTGGTGCGTTGACCGACATGCGGGTATCGAACGTGAGGCTGATCTCGATGAACTCGGCGGGATAAGCGACGGCCACGCCGAGCTTGATGATCATCTTCCCCTGATCGATATCCGCTTGCGTCATCGTTTCGCCGAGGCCGATCTGCACAAAAAAGGCCTCGGCCTCCTCTGCTCCGTAAAGGCCGCCCTCCAGCCACATGTTGCGCAGCCAGATATGGGCCATTCCATGGAATTTGACCCAGGTAAGCGCGTTGTTGTCTTCGAACACGAAGTGCCGACCTAGCTGGCCGATTTGCGATTCGATGTGCGCCAGCAATCGCCGGATCTGCACATACAGCCACGGCGATGCCGTGTCCACCGCGAGCGTGCGGCACCCCCATATACGAACGCCCTTGCCGGCGAAGCTCCGGATCAGATTGATGGATGGGCCTGTCGTCTGGAACAAGCCGGACGATTGCAGCCACGAACATGTCGGCTTGATGACCTGAGACAGCGCGACGTTGGCGGGTGCGCGCCAGATGCCATATTGCTCATCCGTCGTCGCCATGACCGCGATCACGGCCGCAGACGGTGGAACCACGATCTGCGTTTCCGTATCGCTCTCGTAGCCGGTCACGAGACGAGGCCAATACGCAGCGCCCCATTCCGGTTGCGTGGGATGCTGCGCGAGAAATGCGGACAGACAGGCGGCAGCGTTCGCAGGGTCGTCAGGGGTGTCGAAAACGCCGAACACGCCCGCGCGGACCTGGCAGGCAGCGAGCAATGACAGCCACGCTTGCGCCCAGTATGCGGATTCTCCGTCGGGCAACAGCACCATGTCGGGAATGGCTACCAACGTAATGCTCGCTTCCTGCGCAATCGCGGTGGAAATGCGACCGTCGGAGATCGCCGCGATCAGGTCGTCCGGTGTAAGGTCGACGGGATCGGCGTATGCCCCTAACGAAAGCACGAAACCGCCTCGACCGCCATTGTCGAAATAATGCCGTACTGCGTAATAAAGGATGTATCCGTCCGGTGCCGCACCGCCGAAAACCGACTCGTAATCATCGAAGCTGTTTATCGCTACGAGCGTATAAGCCGTTCCCTTCTCGGTGTACCCGACAAATACCGGCACGGCGGTCGCAACGGGATCGTATTCGCCGGGTATCGCATCGTCGCTGTACACCACATCGGGTTGACTGATTCCCATCATGGAAGCTTCCCTCGTCCGCGTGCGCGCACCCATCACATCGACATGCTCTGCGTGAACTCCAGAATGATGAACTCGGCTGGCCGCGCGGCCGCCATGCCGACTTTGGCGATCATCTTCCCCGCGCTGATGTCCTCGTCCGACATGGTGACGTCTTTGCCGATCTGCACGAAGTACGCATCCTCGGGTTTGCTTCCGGCCAGCGCGCCCTGCCGCCATAAGCTATACAGATAATTCTCGATCGCGTGCCTCGTCTTCTCCCAGGTAGGCTGGTAGTTCGGTTCGAACATCATGGTCTGCATTGCCTTCGTGATGTCCGCTTCGGCGCTGTTGAACAGGCGCCGCACCTGGATGTACCGCCAACTCGTGTCGGTCGCCTCCGATGTGCCGGCGAGCGTGCGGCACCCCCACGGCACGATTCCGCGGTCCGGAAGCTTGCGGATGACGTTGATGCCGTTATCGTTCATCGTGCCCTGGTCGGTATCGCTGACCATCACCGCTACGTCGAGCGCACCGCTGATTGGAACGTTCGCCGGGGCATTCCATACACCTCGGGTTCTGTCGGTCGCGCAATAGATGCCGGCCATTGCGGCAGCTGGCGTTACGGATACTCTTAGCCGCGCAAGACGTGAATCGATCGTTGCGCTGATTTCTGCGTACAGGTCGGGATTGACTGGCTTGAGGTCGCTAAACCCGGTCACCGATGTGCCGCTGTCGTCTATATATCCGATGACCTCAATAAGATCGTCGGGCGGGCGCTCCGATCCCGCTGATTCAATGAGACCGGGATAGTAGACGCTCGTATATTCGGATTCCGTATCTGGAGCCTTTCCCTGGGCATCCGCATCGGCGATCAGGAAATAGTTGTTTCCCGCGCCTAGTAGAGAGTTTAACCAGGAATAGTACGTGTCCCGAAGATCCGAATCGATCGTGTAATGCAGATAGACAAGTAAGGTGATTTCTCGCACCTTTTTTATAGCCGATAAAATTCCATCGCTTGTCCCTATTCTAAGGATGTAACAAGGTCCTCCGCCGTTTTCAAAATATTGCCGCAGTGCCAGGTCGATTTCCGGATGACATTGCAGGATTATCTCGTATGTATAGGAATACCCGCCACCTGACAGCGGTTCTGATTCAATCTTCACAGTGACTTCGCCGAGTCGAGGATACAAGCCCTTAAGCACACAATATTCGAGCCAGTTATCCACGCGAATACAGACGTCCTTCGGAATGCTTACGCGGGGATTCTCACTGAAGTCGGTGAGAAAAACGGGCACCGCCGTAGCAGCAACATTGACTGATACCGAGGGCGTCCCTCCCTCTACAACATAAACACCGGGACAACTGGGTTGCGTTGTCATCGTGCGCCTCTCGTTTTATTGAGTGCGTGGATGCGATGGGAAGGGGCGAACGCAGCTTAAGCGTGCTCCATGTTTTGCGTAAATTCGAGAATGATGAATTCGGCAGGCCGCGCGGCCGCCATACCGACCTTGACGATCATCCGCCCCTGGTTGATGTCGTCATCGGTCATCGTGACACCTTTGCCGATCTGCACGAAGTACGCTTCGCTATCCGAGGCTCCGGCCAATCCGCCCTGCTGCCATAAGCCATGCAGATAATTCGTAATAGCCGTGCGCACCTTTTCCCATGTCGGAGGCGTATTGGGTTCAAACACCATCGTGTTCATCGCGTTGCGCATATCGCGTTCGGCGCTATTGAACAGACGACGTACGGAGACGTAACGCCAGTTATCGCTGTCCTCCAGCGTGCGCGCTCCCCAGACGGTCGGCCCCGTATCCTCGAAAGTGCGGATCATGTCGATCGCCCGGCCCTGGTTGTACTCTCCCTGCAGGTCGTCGCTCACCCTGAACTTCGGCGCATACCCGCCCGGTAGCGGCATATTGGCCGGCGCCTTCCAGACCCCGCGACTGCGATCGTTCTTGCAGTAGAGGCCGGCCATCACCGCGCTCGGCGGGATATCGACCGTCGTCCAGCTCACTTTGAGATAAGGGTAATAGACCGCAGCGTACGGTGTGCTCGGGTAAGCGTCCGCTGCCCCTGTCGTCGTGATTTCGGTGGTAGGACCATCTAGAATAACGAACAGTCCGTACCCCGGATCGGTGAGCATCGTGATGCTCGTCGAAATATCGTTGCCGTTCGCGACAGCCAGCGTCACCACATCCTTCCACGCAATTACCGCATTCGCGAATCCGGAATTCGCCGTTGCGTAGCAGGTGCCGCCGCCCGATTCGAAATAGGCACGAAGTCCCGCCACGCTCGCGTCGGTAAAATCCGGGGCGCCGTCGTAGTAGTTCGTCAACTCGAGGTAGCTATTGAATTTCACCACCTCCGTAC
This sequence comes from Paraburkholderia sp. SARCC-3016, assembly GCF_031119615.1. Taxonomy (NCBI): domain Bacteria; kingdom Pseudomonadati; phylum Pseudomonadota; class Betaproteobacteria; order Burkholderiales; family Burkholderiaceae; genus Paraburkholderia; species Paraburkholderia sp. SARCC-3016. Next base: position 14,954 of record NZ_JAVHZD010000020.1, read on the forward strand.
TGAAACTACTGCCCATGCAAAAAAACGGCACGGCGGTCGGAAGGTTGCTGACCGAAATGGCAGGAGAGGCGTCTTCCTGAATGTACACGCCAGGATAAGTGGTAACGACGGTCATGGCATTTCCTCTTATGCAGTGGCCTGAATCGTGATGCGATCGGCCATCAAGGACATTTCCTGCACCGCAATCTCATTGCTCGCGGCATCCAGTGTGGGCGACGACAAAGACGTTGGAAATGCGTTGGCAACGTTCCATGTCATCAACAATGTGGTGCCTGCCTCGTCCGTCAGACTGATGGTGATGTCCTTTTTCTCCACCTGATTGAGCGAAATCGAATTGATCCATGCGTACAGTTTCGAATCTCCGGGGAACACTCCTTTGCGCAAGGTAATGTTTGGAACCTGGCGTTGACCCGGCATCTTGAACCAGTTTCCAATGCCGTCACGATATTCAATCGTGTCGTAGGTGATGTTCAATCCGGACACGTTGTTAAACGGAATGTCCTCGCCACCCATCGAGACGATAAAACGATAGGTTGGAATCGGATATGAGGCAGCTATCTGATCGGGTGTAGTCGCCATGACCGTGCTCCTTGTTGCACATGTATTCAAACCTTTTTTATCGCATTCCTAACTTCTGACGTCAGGGAATCTTTACGGTTGAATCCTAGCAGGCGACTTCAGTACTTCAAGCGAAATCGGAAGGAATATTCAAATAACCGGATAAGCGGTTCGATTCACGAATGCCAACATTAATTCGATAGCAAACGAAATACCGGGTGCACTGGTACCGTCGTCGACCGCTGCATCGACAATCTGCGCTGCATTGAGGCAGCTCGCAGTCGATGGTGATGGATATTTACCGCTACGCGCGCCTAGCCGCACGCATCAACGCGACATAAGCGACGGCCCCGGCAATCGCACCGATCAGCCAGCCGAAATTGTTCTCCGGCAGCACATGCAGCAGTTGCGTGCAAAGCTCCCAGCCGATCGAAATGCAACCCGAAACCGCGAGCGCAATGACGCCCATCCTGTTCCAGCCGCCGTCATAATAAAAGCGGCCTTTCGGCGACATCGAATAGAGTTCGGCGGTCTGCACCTGCTGCTTCTTGACGAGATAGAAATCGGCCATCATCACGCCGTAAAGCGGCGCGAGCACCGCGCCGAAAACGCTGACGAAGATCGTGATCGCCTTCGCGCTGTCGACGAAGATCCATGGGCAGACGAGCACCGCGAGAATCGACGCAATCAAGCCACCGCGCTTGAAATTCACGTGCTTCGGAAACAGGTTCGCAATGTCGTACGCGGGCGAGACAAAATTGGCAACAATATTGATGCCCATTGTTGCGACGATAAACGTCACGCTGCCGATCACCACCGCCACCTTGTTCTGAATGTGCGCGACGATCGCAACCGGGTCCATGATCATCTGCCCGAATACGGTCGCGCTGCCCGACGTCACGATTACCGTGATGATCGCGAAGACAATGAAATTCACCGGCAAGCCCAGAAAATTGCCGGCTTTCATCTGCCGCTCGCTTTTCGCAAAGCGCGAGAAGTCGCCGAAATTGAGCAGCAGCGCCGCGAAATAGCTGACGACGAGCAAAATCGCATTGCCCATCGAGGCCAGTTGCTGACCGCCCGTCAGTTCCTTGCCGCCGAGCGTCAGGCTCAGGCTGCCGAGCCCTGCCTGCGAAAGAATCCACGCCATCAGCACGAACATCACCACATAGACGGCGGGCCCGCAGAAGTCGATGAACTTGCGGATCGTGTCCATGCCGCGCTGGAAAATGATCAGCTGGAAGATCCACATAAAGAGGAAGCTGATCCAGCCCAGGCCATCGAGACGCAGGAAGCTCACTTGCGTCAGCGACGCCGAGGCGGGTATAAACAGAACGAGCAACGTCGCGACCGCTTTCGACGCGAAATAGGTTTGCACGCCATACCAGACAATACCGACAACACCGCGAATCACCGCCGCAAGGTTCGCGCCCATCACGCCCATGCTGACGCGCGCCATCACGGGAAACGGAATGCCGTGCACGTAGCTCGGCTTGCCGACCCAGTTCATCAGCACATACACGATCAGAATGCCGATCGCGAGCGCAAGCAGCACCTGCCAGCCCGAGATGCCTAGCAGGAACAGACTCGCGGCAAACGTATAGCCGCCGACGCTGTGCACATCCGACATCCACATCGCGAAGATGCTGTAACCGGTCCACGTGCGTTTATCGTGCGGCACAGGCGCGAGGTCGCGGTTATGCAGCCGCGCATCGGCTTGCTCAGCGAGCCCATCCCGTTCGCGTGGTGCGTCGCTATCGTAAAGAGGTGACGAGGACATGGCTTTCCCCTTAAGGGTTAACGACCGGTTATCTGCGAGAGATGCAGTGCGTTACGTAGTGCCATGGCGCGGTCCGCGAGTGCGGAATGACGGGGATGGGGATCGCGTCGGAATGGTGTTTATGCTTGTAATATGGATTGTTTGAGTAATGCGAGCGCTTGTCCAGTTGTCAAAAACCGGTGGCGCGTCAATACGACGAATCGGACGGATCGGTGCGCGCAGCGGAGGTTCGCTCGACCGCGGCGCTCGCCTCGCGCATCTTCTCGAGTGTCTTCGGTCCGAGCCGCAGCGCAATGCCGATCGCGAGCGCGTCGACGATGCAAAGGTGCACGAGGCGCGACACGCCCGGCGTATGCGGCTCGACCGCGTTCGGCGCGCGCAGCAGCAAAGGAATATCGACGAGCCACGCAAGCCGCGATCCGACGTTGGTCAGCGCGATCGTCGTTGCACCGCGCTCTTTCGCGATCTGGATGCTTTCGTTCACTTCGACGCTGCGTCCGGAATGCGAAATCGCGAACGCAACGTCGCCGGGCTCCATCAGGCCCGCATATAGCCGTTGCAGATGCGCATCGGTGAATGCGCTCGCGGCAAGGTCGAGGCGCAGCAAGCGCAGTGCGGCGTCCTGCGCCACGAGCCCCGAGCCCGCGCCGACGCCGAAGAAATAGACGCGTCGCGCGCTCGTCAGCGCGGCGAGCGCTGCTTCGACCGCAACCGGATCGAGCGCGCTGCGCGCGTGACTCAACCCTTCGATCGCCGCTTCGCCTACCTTGTCGAATAGCGTCTGGATATCGTCGTTACGCGCAACCGCCTGCGACTCGTACGGCATTCCGCCCGCGGCGCTTTGCGCGAGACGCATCTTGAAGTCGCGCAGGCCATGCGCGCCCACCGCGCGGCAAAAGCGCGTGACCGACGGTTCGGAGACTTCCGCGCGCTGCGCGATCTCGGTAATGCTCGCGCGCATCGCAAAGTCGACGTCGGCCAGCACCATGTCGGCGACCTTGCGTTCGGCGGGCCGCAGCGACGGCAACGCATCGCGAATATGGGGAATCAGGTTCGCTGCGGACACCCGCATGGTCCTCTTGGGTTCAAGGTCAGCAAATCGGCGCCACGGCGCCCGCTGTACAACGCCAGCACGCGCGGCGCATGGCGTCAGGCAATCCTGCGTCCGCTCTCCGTGTCGAACAGATGCCGGTGTTCGAGCGGCAGCCGCAGCGTAATGCGCTGGCCGGGCTCGAGCGCCGCGCGCTCGCGCGTCGTCACGCACCACGTAGTGCCGCCTACCTTGCCATACAGGTGCGTTTCCGCGCCGGTCGGCTCGATCACTTCTATCGTCATCGGAATGCCCTCCTGCGCAGCGCCCGTTTCGACATGCTCGGGCCGCACACCGAGCGTCACCTTCGCGCCGGGCTGCACCGGCTGACCGGTCAGCGGAATGCGCACGCCGTCGGCAAGCAACAGCGTCAGCCCACCGTCGCCGGCCACGACTTCGCCTTCTGCGAAATTCATCGACGGCGAACCGAGAAAACTCGCGACGAACAGATTGCCTGGCCGGTCGTACAGCTCGAGCGGACGCCCGATCTGCTCGATGCGCCCCGCGTTCATCACGACGATGCGGTCCGCCATCGTCATCGCTTCGATCTGATCGTGCGTAACGTAAATCACGGTGTTCCTGAGCCGCTGGTGCAGCGCCTTGATTTCGGTGCGCATCTGCACGCGTAGTTTTGCGTCGAGGTTCGACAGCGGTTCGTCGAAGAGGAACAGCGCAGGCTCGCGCACGACGGCACGGCCCATCGCGACGCGCTGCCGCTGGCCGCCCGACAGCGCACGCGGAAGGCGATCCAGATAGCCGCCGAGGTTCAGCATTTTCGCGGCCGCTTCGATACGCGGCCTGAACGCCGACGCCGATTCCTTGCGGATGCGCGGGCCGAACGCGATATTGTCGTACACCGAAAGATGCGGATAGAGCGCGTAGCTCTGAAACACCATCGATATATTGCGCTGCTGCGGTGCAAGCGCGTTCGCGCGCGTGCCGCCGATCGTCAACTCGCCGCCGCTGATTTCCTCGAGGCCCGCGACCATTCGCATCAGCGTGCTCTTGCCGCACCCCGACGGGCCGACCAGCACGACGAACTCGCCGTCGTCGATATGCAGGTCGATGCCGTGCACGACCTGGGTGTCGCCATATCGCTTGTAAATGCCGCTCAATTGCACTGCTGCCATGCTGTCCTCGTCGTTGTCAGCCCGGTTTTGCCTTTGCTTCCTGCCGCATCTTTGCTGCCGCCTGCGCCTGTTCGCATCTACCACGGCTGTCGCGCCGCCCGCTCAAAGCGATTCGAGCGTCAATTCCTCGGCCATCAGCCGGTTGCCCGCCATCAGGCCGCCGTCGACCGGCAGCGCCACGCCGGTAATCACGCGCGCGAGCGGCGACGCGAGAAACAGCACCGCATTCGCGATGTCATCGGGTGTCGCGAAGTCGCCGAGCGGATACCACTTCTTCAGGTTTTCGAAGACCTGCGGATTCTTGTCGACACGGGCCTGCCACGCCGGCGTCTTCACGGTGCCGGGGCAGACGATGTTCGCGCGAATGCCGTAGCGGCCCAGTTCGACTGCGAGCGCCTTCGTATAGCTGATCAGGCCGGCCTTTGCCGCGCTGTACGCCGGGTGTCCGAGCATCGCCATGCCGTTGACCGAGCCGATCAGCACGATCGCGCCGCGCTGCCGCTCGATCATCGATGTGCGCACCGCCTCGACCGTGTGGTACGTGCCATTCAGATTCGAATGCACGTCGCGCTGCCACGTCGCGGCGTCGGTCTTCGCAAGCGTCAGGCCCTCGGCCGAGCCCGCGTTCGCGACGACCACATCGACCGGGCCGGTCGCGGCAGTTGCGCGCGCAACCGTGTCTCGCACTGCGTCGGCGTCGCCGGTATCGACCGCGAGCGACGTGACATGCGCCGCGCCGAACCCGTTCGCGAGCGCTGCGAGAGACTCCGCTTTGCGATCGAGCGCCAGCACGTGATCGCCCGCTTCGACGAAGCGCTTTGTTAGTACGCTGCCAATGCCGCCGCATGCGCCTGTCACCAACACCACACGTTTCATCGTCCGTCCTTGTGCATTTTATGCCGCATGCATCGTATTCGATGCCATGTAAATTTCCAACATGTGAGACGCCGACACGCTTCGTAAGCCCTCTGTAGCCACCGCACCCATACGCCTCGTGGCTTACCCGCATCGCTACAAAAAAGCCCATTTTTACAGGATGTTATGCAAACGATACGGCGTCAAAAAATTATCGGCATCCCTACGTGACAACATTTTTTTCGTCCTGTAGGATTTTTTCAAACAATTCAACCCAAAGCGGCCGGCGACGGCAGCGGACCACCCAGGAGAGAGAAATGTCGTTGCATGCACGTGCTTCCCTCACGCTCGGCAAGCTTGCCGTGGCGCTCACGTTTGCAGGAATGGCCATAGCGGCGCATGCCGATACGGTCCGCGTCACGGTCGCCCACTACAGCGATCAGACGGCGCCGTACTTCGAGAAAATGGCGCGCCAGTTCGAAAAGGCAAATCCCGGCACCACGATCAAGATCGAAGACGTGAACTGGGACACGCTGCAACAGAAGCTGCAAACGGACATCTCCGGTAATGCGAACGCCGACCTCGCCATCGTCGGCACGCGCTGGCTGCTCGACTTCGTGAAGGACGGCGTCGCCGAGCCGCTCGACGGCTACATGGACGCGAACTTCAAGAACCGCTTCATCGGTCCGTTCCTGGCGCCGGGTCAGATCGACGGCAAGACCTACGGTCTGCCGATCGCCGCTTCGGCACGCGCGCTGTACTACAACAAGGACCTGCTCGCGAGCGTCGGCTACCCGAACGGCCCGAAAACGTGGAACGACGTGATCGACGCGTCGAAGAAGCTGAAAGCGAAGGGCATTGCCGGTTTCGGCCTGCAGGGCAAGGAAATCGAAACGGACGTCTACTATTACTACGCACTGTGGACCAACGGCGGGGACGTCGTGAGCAAGGGCAAGGCCGCGTTCGATTCGCCGGCCGGCATCAAGGCCGCGACGCTCTACAAGACCATGATCGACGAAGGCCTCACGCAACCGGGCGTGACCGGCTATAGCCGCGAAGATGTGCAGAACCTCTTCAAGCAGGGCCGCGTCGCGATGGTGATTTCCGCGCCGTTCCTCGCGAAGCAGATCAAGAAGGAAGCGCCGAATCTCAAGTACGGCATCGATCCGCTGCCGGTCGGGACGAAGGAAGCGACCTACGCCGTGACCGATTCGATCGTGATGTTCAAGAACTCGAAGGTGAAGAAGAGCGCGTGGAAATTCCTCGACTATCTGTTCACGAAGGAGCCGCGCGTCGAGTTCACGAGCACCGAAGGCTTCCTGCCGACGACGAAGGCTGAAGCGGCCGACCCGGCATTCGCCGATCCGGACACGAAGGCGTTCATCGCCCTGCTGCCGACCGCACACTTCGCGCCGACGATCACGGGCTGGGAAGACACCGCGAAGGCCGTGACGAACGCGATGCAAGCGGTGTATCTGGGCAAGGCGAAGCCGGCCGATGCGCTGAAGCAGGCGGCAAACGAAGCCGATAAGTCGTTGGGCCAATAAGCGCGGGACCAGCAAGCCTGCCCGCCATGATGCCGCGTCACGTTCTACCAGACGCGCGCGGCGTCGACGCCCTCAAGCCCGCGCCGCCGCTCGCCGGCGGCGCGGGTGACGCCGTACCCGGCCTCGCGGCCGGCGCTTTTCTGACCGAACACGAGCACGCATGAGCCGCCCCGCCTCCGCTTCCGCACCCGCCGCGCTGCGCGCTTCAGGGTCCGTTTCGCCGCGCATGACCACGCCGTGGCTGCTGATCGCGCCTAGCCTGATCCTCGCGCTGTTCATCATCAGCTACCCGATTTTCAACATCGTGTATCAGTCGATGCACGAGGTGTCGCGCTTCGGCGCGATTCGCGATTTCAACGGGCTGCAGAATTTCTACGCCGTGTTCACCGACCCCGTGTTTCTCGATGCAACGCGCCGCACGCTCGTGTGGACCGCATGCGTGGTCGGCGGCACGGTGCTGCTTTCGGTGCCCGTCGCACTGATCCTGAACCAGGATTTTTACGGCCGCGGCGTCGCGCGCACCATCGTGATGCTGCCGTGGTCCGTGTCGCTGACGATGACCGCCGTGGTCTGGCGCTGGGCCTTCAACGACGATTACGGCATGGTCAACGTCACGCTGCAGCGCCTTGGTTTAATCGGCGGCCCGATTCACTGGCTCGCGACGCCCGAGCTCGCGTTTCCGGTGGAAATCGCCGTCGGCATTCTCGTGTCCATTCCGTTTACAGTGACGATCCTGCTCGGCGGTCTGTCTTCGGTGCCTGGCGATATTTACGAAGCCGCGCGCATCGACGGTGCAAGCGCCTGGCAGCAATTCCGCCAGCTGACGCTGCCGTTGCTGCGGCCGTTTATCAACATGGCGATTCTGCTGAACGTGATCTACGTGTTCAACTCGTTCCCGATCATCTGGGTGATGACGCAAGGCGGCCCCGACAACGGCACGCATATTCTCGTCACCTATCTTTACGAACTCGGCTTCCGGCTCGGCCGGCCGGGTCAGGCGGCCGCGGTGTCGCTGATCATGCTCGTGATGCTGTTCGTGTTTTCGATCGCATATCTGCGCATGCAGCCGCAGAAAGAAGGAGACACCGCATGAACACGAAGATGAAACGCTCGTTGTGGTGCTGGCTCGCGCTGTCGCCGCTCGTCGTGGTCGTGCTGTTTCCGTTCGCGGTCATGTTTTTCACCGCCCTGAAGCCCGCGCCGGAAGTATTCGTCTATCCCGCGCGGTGGTTGCCGATGCACTGGCACTGGCAGAACTTTGTCGATATGTGGGATGCCGCGAATTTTGGCGTCGCGCTGCGCAATAGCGCGGTAATCAGCTGCCTGTCGACGCTGCTCGCGCTCGCGGTCAGCCTGCCCGCCGCTTATGCGCTCGCGCGCTTTCCGTTTAGCGGCCGCAGCGTGTACCGGCAGTTCCTGCTCGTCACGCAAATGCTGTCGCCCATTCTGCTGGTGGTCGGTCTGTTCCGGCTGGCGGCGATGATTCCGTACGGCGACGGCAATCTCGTCGATTCGAAAATCGGCGTCATCGTGTCATATGCGGCGTTCAATATCGCGTTTGCGGTGTGGATGCTGTCTTCGTACTTCCAGACGGTGCCGCGCGACCTCGAAGAATCGGCGTGGCTCGAAGGCTGCAGCCGGACGCGCGCGGTGTTCAAGGTGTTTCTGCCGCTCGCGGTGCCGGCTATCGTGGTGACGGCGATTTTCACGTTCATCAATGCGTGGAACGAGTTCGCGGTCGTATATACGCTGATCCGCTCGCCGGAGAACAAGACGCTGACCGTGCAGGTCACCGATATGGTGGCGGGCAAGTACACGGTCGAATGGCAGCTCGTCATGGCTGCCACCTTGTGTGCGACGCTGCCCGTTTCGGTGGTGTTCGCGTGGCTCCAGCGCTATCTCGTCAAAGGGCTTGCGCTCGGTGCGGTGAAGTAGTGGGTCCGAAACCCTTTGCGCGCCGGTTGAAGACGACACACACCCGGTAATAGACTGTCGGTTTTCCATTGCACGAAGAATTACGCATAACGAATGGAGACCGTCGCATGACCCACAATATCGAAGGCCGCACGCGCTGGCTGGCACTCGTCGTGCTTTGCCTCGGCGTGCTGATGATCGTGCTCGACACGACGATCGTCAATGTCGCCTTGCCCTCGATTGCAGCCGATCTCGGCTTCTCCGAAACGTCGCTCGTGTGGGTCGTCAATGCATACATGCTTACGTTTGGCGGCTTTCTGCTGCTAGGCGGCCGTCTCGGCGATCTCTACGGACACCGCAGGCTGTTTCTCGCCGGCATCACGTTGTTCACGCTGGCGTCGCTCGGCTGCGGGCTCGCCAACTCGCAGGTGATGCTCGTCTGCGCGCGCGCGGTGCAGGGTCTCGGCGGCGCCGTCGTCTCCGCGGTGTCGCTGTCGCTGATCATGAACCTGTTTACCGAACCCGACGAGCGCGCGAAAGCGATGGGCGTGTATGGCTTCGTCTGCGCGGGCGGCGGCAGCATCGGCGTGCTGCTCGGCGGGCTGCTGACGAATCTGCTGAGCTGGCACTGGATCTTTCTCGTCAACCTGCCGATCGGCATCGCCGTGTATGCGTTGTGCGTCACATTGCTGCCCGCGGGCCGCGGCCATGCGCACGGCGAGCGGCTCGATGTTGCAGGCGCGATCACGGTGACGGCGTCGTTGATGCTCGCCGTCTACGCGATCGTCAACGGCAACGAAGCGGGCTGGACGTCCGCGCAGACGCTCGGCTTCATCGGCATTGCGATCGCGCTGCTTGCCCTGTTCCTCGTCATCGAAACGCGTGTGCAGCATCCGCTGATGCCGCTCGCGCTGTTCCGGATGCGCAACGTGTCGATGGCCAATGCGATCGGCGTGTTGTGGGCCGCGGCGATGTTCGCGTGGTTCTTTATCTCGGCGCTCTACATGCAGCGCGTGCTCGGTTATGCGCCATTTCAGGTCGGACTCGCGTTTTTGCCCGCGAATCTGATCATGGCGGTTTTTTCGCTTGGACTTTCCGCGCGCATCGTGATGCGCTTTGGTATTCGCCGGCCGATAGGCGTGGGTCTGCTGCTCGCGGCGATCGGGCTTTTGCTGTTTGCGCGCGCGCCGGTCGCCGGCCAGTTCGTAGTCGACGTGCTGCCCGGCATGGTGCTGCTCGGCATCGGCGCGGGCGTCGCCTTCAACCCCGTGCTGCTCGCCGCGATGAACGACGTCGAGCCGAGCGATTCCGGACTTGCGTCCGGTATCGTCAACACGTCGTTCATGATGGGAGGCGCGCTCGGTCTGGCGGTACTCGCCAGCCTCGCGGCCGCGCAAACGGGCGAGCTTGGCGCGACGCAGGATATGCACACGGCACTGACGGACGGCTATCACGTCGCGTTTCTGTGCGGGGCGATCTTCGCCGCGCTGGCCGCGGCGCTCGGCGCGTTCCTGCTGCGCACGGCACCGCCGCGGGAAGCACAAGCGCAAGAACAAGACAAAGACCGCGCTGCGACCGATCGGGTTTGAAACGGCCGCGCGGCGCAGCGGCGGCTCCGCGGGATCCCGCGGGATTAGCTCCACATCGAGGTTCCGGGCCCGCTGTACGCGCCTGCCGGCGCCGTTACAGCAGTGCGGCGCGCACTGCGCCGGTCAATGTGGCCCGTTGGTCGGCTGCTCGTCGTGCGACGATTCGAGCGGCTTGTGCGCATCGCCGCCGGCCCCCGGGAAAAATGCGTTCCAGACCGCCCGCACGCCCTCGGCCGCCGCCACTTCGGCGCCGATACTTTCAGTTTCACCACCGCTCGTCGCCGGGTCTTTGCTCAAGCCGCGCCAGTGCGTAAAAACGAGCAGCGGCTTTTCAGTCCACTCGTCCTCGGCAAAACGCGCAAACGCGGTTTCGCCGCTCGCCAGCTGCACTTCGTACCATCCCTCACGCACCGGCTTGTATTCGTCTAACGGAAACCACTCGGTCGGATCAATTTCCATGTCGTCCCTCTTTCGGTTCGTCGGTCATCACGGGTGCTACACCACTGCTGCCAGTATGCATTGTACGTGCGGAACCGGTCGCGTTTGCGATGAGCTCACGGGCTGAAGGAAGATCCGGGCCGACGCTCGGGCGCGTTCGGGTCGACATGCAGCGCCGGCAAACATGTGCAATTTTTTCGAATGTAATCGACCCCTTGTTCGTACGGCATTCGACGTCGCAAAGACCACAATTCCCTTCACACCGAACGCATGTTCATAGGAGAACATCATGAATCGCTTTGAAGGAAAAACCGTACTCGTGACCGGCGGCAACAGCGGAATGGGTCTCGTCACTGCACAGGCCTTCGCCGCCGAAGGCGCGCGTGTGATCATCACCGGTCGCGATGAGGCTTCGCTTGCAGCGGCGGCGCTGACGCTCGGCGAAACCGCACTCGCGATCCGCAATGACGCGGGCTCGGCGGCCGGAGCGCGCGAACTTGCGCAGCATCTTGCCAACGACGACGTACGGCTCGACGCGGTGTTCATCAATGCCGGCGTCGCGAAGTTCGCTGCATTTGCGGACGTAACGGAATCGATGTGGGACGAGTCGTTCGACATCAACGTCAAAGGTCCGTACTTCCAGATTCAGGCACTGACGCCGCTGCTCAAAAAGGGCGCGTCGATCGTGCTCAATGCGTCGATCAATGCGCACATCGGCATGCCGTCGTCGTCGGTTTATGCCGCGAGCAAGGCCGCGTTGATCTCGCTGGCAAAGACGCTATCGGCCGAGTTGTTGCCGCGCGGCGCGCGCGTCAATGTGGTCAGCCCGGGCCCGGTCACGACGCCGCTTCATACCAAGCTCGGTTTCGATGACGACACGAGGGAGCAACTGCGCAATCAGATCCCGCTTGGCCGCTTCGGCAATTCGAGCGAAATCGCGTCGACGGTGCTGCATCTGGCGTCGCCGGAATCGGGCTTTATTGTCGGCACCGAGATCGTCATCGATGGCGGAATGATCCAGCTTTAAGCATTCCGCTCCGGCTGGCGTTGCAGGCATACTGCTGTCTCGGCATCACATCACGCAAGCGCCGGCTTCACGGCCGGCGCCGTCGAGGAGAACAGAGTGCAGCAGAGAACCAATGAATTCGGTCAGCCGATCGGCTTGCCCGTCACGAACTGGCAAGGCGTGCCGAAGCCCGACGGCACGACGCTGATGGGCCGCTATTGCCGGCTCGAGCGCCTCGACGTCGAGCGGCATGCGAACGAACTGTACGACGCATATGGGCAAGCGCCCGATGCACGCGACTGGACCTATCTGAGCGCGGGACCGTTCGAGTCGTTCGACGCATTCCGCGCGCACCTCACGCGCGTCGCCGCCACGGCGGACCCGTTTCACTACACGGTGATCGATGCCGCCACGGGCAAGGCGGTCGGCACGCTCGCGCTGATGCGCATCGATGCGGCCAATGGCGTGATCGAAGTCGGTTTCGTCACGTTCTCGCGGCTGCTGCAGAAAACCCGCGCCGCGACCGAGGCGATTTATCTGCTGATGCGCTACGCGTTCGACACGCTCGGCTATCGCCGCTTCGAATGGAAGTGCGATTCGCTCAATGCGCCGTCGCGCAGTGCGGCGCTACGCTTCGGCTTCACGTTCGAGGGAACTTTCCGCCAGGCCATCGTCGTTCACGGGCGCAATCGCGATACGGCGTGGTTTTCGATTATCGATAGCGAATGGCCCGCGATTCGCACGGCGTTCGACACATGGCTCGAGCCGGAGAACTTCGATGCGGGCGGCGTGCAACGACGCAAACTTGCGGAATTGATCGAGGCGCAACGCGGCGCCGCGCACGTTACGGCTTTACGCTGAAGCGCGTTTTAGCGGCCTTCACGAGGCGCTACTCGCGCCTCGTTTCACATACACCGCGTTGCGGCCACGCTCCGGCTTAGCCCTTGATGAACTCGAGCAGATCGGCGTTCACCTTGTCGGCCTGCGTCGAGCACATGCCATGCGGCGCGCCCGGATACACCTTCAGCGTCGCGTTCTTCACGATTTTCGCCGACATGCGGCCGGCTGCGTCGATCGGCACGATCTGGTCGTCGTCGCCGTGCAGGATCAGCGTCGGCACGTCGATCTTCTGCAGATCCGCCGTGTAGTCGACTTCCGAGAACTCCCGGATGCACGCGTACTGACCGACAATGCCGCCGCTCATGCCTTGGCGCCAGAACTCGTCAATCGTGCCTTGCGAGACTTTCGCACCGGGACGGTTGTAGCCGAAGAACGGCAGCGCGAGGTCCTTATAGAACTGCGAACGGTTATCCGCGACGCCTTCGCGAATGCCGTCGAACACGTCCTTCGGCAGGCCACCCGGATTCTTTTCGGTTTTCAGCATCAGCGGCGGCACCGCGCCGATCAGCACCGCCTTCGCGACACGCTTCGTGCCGTGACGGCCGATGTAATGCGCGACTTCGCCGCCTCCCGTCGAGTGACCAACGAGCACGGCATCTTTCAGGTCGAGATGTTCGATGACGGCGGCGAGATCGTCCGCATACGTATCCATATCATTGCCGTTCGCCGTTTGCGACGAGCGGCCATGACCGCGGCGGTCGTGCGCAATGACGCGAAAGCCCTGTTGCACGAAAAACAGCAATTGCGGATCCCACGCATCGGCATCGAGCGGCCAGCCATGCGAGAAGACTATCGGTTGCCCGCTGCCCCAATCCTTGTAGAAGATCTGAGCGCCGTCTTTGGTCGTGACCGTATTCATCGTTAAGCTCCGTGCTGGTGAAAAGACTACTGACGAGGACCGCGCGCCGGCAGATAAAGAGCGGGCGCACTGCCCGCTCGCCCACAAGCCGATGCGCGGGCAATGCGATGCTTCAAGTTGTGGGGGTTTTCATCGGGCGGTCATATACCGCCGATCTTTATGAAAAAACTGCGACACGTGCCGGCGCGAAATGCCGGGCCCGTCCGCTGAAGGTGCAACCTCGCGAGATGCAAACGACTATGGATCGGTTCGCTGATTATGCCGGGGATTTTCTGCGCTGCATATAAACGATGGTTTATGTCCGTTGCGCTCGGGGCGACGCCGTGGTGCCGCAATTGAGCAGTGATGGCCGCTTCATTTGCATTGGATGCGTTGTTGAGAGCGGCCAGATAGCGGCTAGATAGGCGCTAGCCCGCATACGCCTTTTCCAGCGCCGCGATGTCGAGCTTCACCATGCTCATCATCGCTTCCATGGCGCGCTTCGATTTTTCGCGGTCTTTGTCCTGGAGGATTCTGAGCATGACGGTCGGCACGATTTGCCACGAGACCCCATAGCGATCGGTCAGCCAGCCGCATTGCACCGGCGCGCCGCCTTCGACGAGCCTGTCCCACAGCGTGTCGACCTCGGCCTGCGTTTCGCATTTGACGAACATCGAGATGGCCGGCGAGAACGTGTACTGCGGGCCGCCATTGAGGCCTACGAACTCTCGCCCTTCGAGCTCGAACGTCACCGTCAGCACTTCGCCCGCCTTGCTTGGAATCGCGTCGTTGTAGTACGACGTCTCGACGATCCGGCTGTTACCGAATACCGACACGTAAAACTTCGCCGCTTCTTCCGCCTGACCGTCGAACCAGAGACATGTGGCAATCTTGTCCATTGACACTCCTTTGCCTGCCTGGGGCGGCGGCGTTCACCTCGCGCGCCGCTCTTACACATTTAGTGCCAGCGTGTGGCCGCTCACTGACGCGATTTCATCATTTCCTGCATCGCCGCCTGCATTTCCTCAGGCGACAGATCGACCTTATGCGTTGCGACCGACCAGCGATGCCCGAACGGATCTTCAAGCTGCCCGTAGCGGTCGCCCCAGAACATGTCGGCAGCGGGCATCGTGACCTTCGCACCGGCCTTCTCTGCCTGCGCAATGGTTGCGTCGGCATTGTCGACATAGAGGTGAATCGTAACGGGCGAGCCCTTCAACGCCTTCGGGCCGAGGCCGCCGCCGCACTCGGGCATTTCGTCGGCGATCATCAGTGTCGAATCGCCGATTTTCAGCGATGCGTGCATCACCTTGCCGCCGGGCCCAGGCATACGGACCTGCTCGACCGCGTCGAACGCTTGCTTGTAGAACTCGATCGCGTCGGCCGCGCCGGCGCAGACGATATGCGGGGTCAGCGAATGCATGCCTTCGGGGATGGTTCTCGTGGCTGGCTTGGACATAGTCGTGGCTCCTGTCTATCGACAAATGAATAGGGTGGCGAAGCGTCACCGGACACCGTGGCTTCATCACGACGACGAGTAAGCCACCGCCCGATCGACATGAGCAAGCGGAAATTTCTGTACGGCTGCGCAACGCGGCGATGCCGCGCCGCAATCTACGGTCTGGCACGCAATGTGCAAAGCGTGTGTCGCCGATGGGGTTCGCCAATCGGCTTTACCGATCCATGTTGCTGATAAGAGGTGTCTCGTGACCAGGAACTGGTTCTCCCGATTTTCGACCGCGCTCTCGACGATGGCGGGCAGGCCCGTCACGTTCGTCATCGCCGTGATGCTCGTCGTCGTATGGGGGGCGAGCGGGCCATTGTTTCACTTTAGTGACACGTGGCAGCTCGTCATCAATACGTCGACGACGATCGTCACGTTTCTGATGGTGTTCCTGATCCAGAACACACAGAACCGCGACACCGCGGCGATGCAAATCAAGCTCGACGAATTGATACGCGCGCTGTCCGGCGCGCATAACGCGCTGCTCGATCTCGAAGAGCTCGATGAAAAGGATCTGACGCGGTTTCGCAAGCATTACGAACAGCTCGCCGAGGCCGCGCGCGACGCACTGCGCTCGGGCGGCACCGACACCGATTCGCCGTTTGTCGAGGATCGGCCGGACAATGCCGATCAGGACGATGCGCCCAAGCAGCGGCGCCGTGATGCGGAGAGCGAGCGGGAATGCGACGGGCAGCGAGGGCGAGAGGAGAACCGGTAGTGGAGGTGGCAGGCCGCTGCTCTTGCTAGCGCGGCCTGCCCGGTGCTTCCGCACGGTTCGTCCATGCGTTTGCGTTCCGTCGCTGCGTTGTTCAGTGCGTGCCGCCGCTCATTTGCTGCGCGCGTTCGAGGAGCAGGTCGCGCTCGCATGCGTTGCGCGTCATCGCCGCCGCGCGTTCGAATTCGGCGCGCGCTTCTTCGCGCCGGCCAAGCCTGGCAAGCAGGTCGCCGCGTACGCTCGGAAGCCAGTGATAATGCGCGAGCAGCGGATCCTCACCAAGCGCATCGACGATCTCGAGTCCGGCGGCCGGACCGAATGCCATGCCGACTGCCACCGCACGATTCAACTCGACAACCGGCGACGGCGCGACTTGCGCGAGCGCGTCGTAGAGCGCAACGATGCGTTCCCAGTCGGTCTCGTCGGCGGTATGCGCGCGCGCATGGCACGCGGCCAGCGCGGCCTGCAATGTATAGACGCCGCTGCCGCCTCCGAGCGATTCGGCCCGCTCGAGCGCGGCGAGGCCGCGGCGGATCAGCAACGGGTCCCAGCGGCTGCGGTCCTGGTCGGGCAGCAGCACCGGCTTGCCTTGCGCATCGACGCGCGCGCGAAGACGCGATGCCTGAATCTCCATTAGCGCGGCAAGACCATACGCCTCGCTTTCGTCGGGCACGAGTCCGACGAGTATGCGCCCGAGCCGTAGCGCTTCCTCGCAAAGCGCGGGACGCGTCCAGTCGTCGCCGGCCGTTGCCGCATAGCCTTCGTTGAAGATCAGGTAGATCACTTCGAGCACCGACGCGAGCCGCGCTGCGCGCGCATCGGCCTGCGGCACTTCGAACGGCACCTTCGCGGCCGACAACGTGCGCTTCGCGCGCACGATGCGCTGCGCGATGGTCGGTTCAGGTACGAGAAACGCGCGCGCGATTTCGTCGGTGGTGAGGCCGCCAAGGAGCCGCAGCGTCAACGCGACGCGTGCATCGGTCGACAGCACCGGGTGGCATGCGGTGAACATGAGCCGCAGCAGATCGTCGCCGATGTCGTCCTGACGCGCGGCATCGAGCGCATCGACGAAATCGGGCACGAGGTGCGCCTCGAGCGCGTCGAGGTCGTGGCCGAGTTCTTCGCGCTTCCTCGCGTGCAGCGCCTCCTGGCGCCAGCGGTCGAGCGCGCGGTTTTTTGCGGTTGCCATCAGCCACGCTCCCGGGTTGTCGGGCACGCCTGCTTTGGGCCAGTGTTCGAGCGCGGCGACGAGCGCATCCTGCGCCAGTTCTTCGGCGACGCCGACGTCGCGCACGATGCGCGCGACGTGCGCAATAACCTTCGCGGCTTCGATCCGCCACACCGCCTCGATCGCACGATGCGTCGCGGCCGACGACACGGCCGGCCTCAACGAGCGTCCGGCGCAGCCGGCGCTGCCGCCTGGTCCGGCATCGGCACATTCGGGTCCATGTAGGCAAGCTCCCAGATGTGGCCGTCCAGGTCTTCAAAGCCGTGGCTGTACATAAAGCCGTAGTCTTGCGGCTTGCGCGGCACCGAACCGCCCGCTGCGAGCGCTTTTGCAACCAGACCGTCGACTTCGGCGCGGCTCTCGCACGACAGGCAGATCAGCGCTTCGGTGCTCGTCGAAGCATCGGCGAGCGGCTTCGTCGTGAAGTTGCCGAAGAATGGTTTTGTCAGCAGCATCGTGAAGATGTTTTCGCCGACGATCATGCAGGCGGCGTTCTGGTCGGTGAATTTCGGCTCGAACGTGAAGCCGAGCTTCGCGAAAAAGGATTTGGAGCGCTCGAGATCGTCGACCGCGATGTTCAGGTAAATCTGCTTGTGCATCGTGCACCTCGCTTGAATGGCTTTGTCGGATTTGGGCGACTTCAATGGTTCGTGCCTTCGAGTTTGCGGAAACGATCCATCGACGGGCTCGGTTCGAAATCGTCGAGCCCGAAAAGTTGACGCACTTCGATCTCACCCTCGGCATGCTCCCCGAACGGTGCCGGAAAGCGCCGCGCCCACTCCATTGCTTCTTCGCGCGAACGCACCTGGATCAGCGTGTAGCCGGCGAGCAGCTCCTTCGTCTCGGCGAACGGGCCGTCAATGATCGTGCGCCGGCCGTTGTCGTAGCGGATGCGCCAACCCTTCGATGTGGGCTGCAGGCCGCTCGCGTCGAGCAGTACGCCCGACTTCGCGAGTTCCTCGTGATAAGTCGCCATTGCGGAGATCAGTTCTTCATCCGGCATCTTGCCGGCTTCGCTGTCCGCGTTTGCCTTCACCATGATCATGAATCGCATCGCCGTTTCTCCTTGTTTGTCGATTTGTGCTGGCAGAGCAAAGAGCCGCGCAAACCCGATTGTTCGGCGACTCCTTGCCTGCACGACGAAGCAGCAATGACCGGATCGACACTCGAAACGCGACGGACCCGCCAGGGAAAACCCTCGATTCGACGGCGCAACCGGCATGAGCGACGAAGCACTATGCCCCGTGCCTTGACGCTACTGGAAACAAGGCCCCAGCTTGCGCACTTCGATCGTGCACCACCGAGCGGCTGGGCATTCGGCCGCAAGCGCGAGAGCTTCATCCTGCGTTTCGCAGTCCAGCAAAAAGAACCCGCCGATCATTTCTTTCACTTCGGCGAACGGACCGTCGACAACGCGCGCCTTGCCGTCCTGTACCTGCAGGCGCTTGCCCTTCTTCGCGGTGGTCAGCGATTCGCCCGAAATCAGCACGCCGCGCTCTTTCAGCGAGTCGCGATACCGCACCATTTCGGCAAAGACCTCGCGTCCGGCGATTTCCCCGCGTTCTTCGCGCTGATCGACCGGCTCGACGATGAGCAGCATATAAGCCATGGAACCTCCGATGAAAACGTCATTGCAACGGTTGCCGTCGCGCACGCGCCGGCCTGCTTTCGGCTAGCGACGGCAGTCTAGCAAGCGGATACCGGATCCTGCAAACGCGTGGAAACGATAACGCAGGAAGCCTTAAAGCCGAATGACGAAAATCCGTACGAATAGAAAAAAAGTCAATTCGAGCTTTAATGGTTCACATGATTGACGATTCTTTTTGACATTTCAATTAGCCAAACGGGATAGGACATTTCTTACTCAATCCCTAATTCATAATCGTATCCATCAAGACAAATCCGCAGGATAAAAGTGTCTCCAACTTTTTAATTTTTCGAGATAAATTCTATTATCCATTGGCTCTTGTCGATCCGGCGTTGCCATCAAACAACGCACCATTCAATCTCGAAAATAAACCTGTCTTTATTTGAGATGAACAAGCCGAATAAAAACAAAACCCTACTGTTCATTTATCGATCTATTTCCTAATCAGCAAGAATTAATTGCCAATTGTTCGAGAAAGAATGATTAGGGAGCCTACCTATACTGCGTGGCGTTCCCCAGACAGGGAATGGACCGGCCTTGTCATGGACCGGCTGCACGCGTTGCGTGCCGGGCTTCCGGCGCCGACGCGTGATCCACAGAACACCGAAGGAAGGAAGCTCAGATGAAAAAGACCCTGATCGTCGCGGCCGTCGCCGCCTCATTCGTTCCGCTCGCTCACGCGCAAAGCAGCGTCACGCTGTATGGCCTGATCGACGCGGGCTTCACCTATACGAACAATGTCGACGGCAGCGGGCGCGCGGCCATCGGCAGCGGTATCGATCAAAGCCGTTGGGGCCTGCGCGGCTCTGAAGATCTGGGCGGCGGTCTGAAGGCGATCTTCAACCTCGAAAGCGGCTTCGACATCAACAACGGCAGGCTCGCGAACGACGGCTCGCTGTTCAACCGTCAGGCGTACGTCGGTCTGTCGAGCGACTACGGCACCGTCACGCTCGGCCGCCAGTGGGATGCGATGCAGGACTACGTCGCGCCGCTCACCGCAACCGGCAGCTGGGGCGGCACGTATTTCGCGCATCCGTTCAACAACGACAACCTGAACACGAACGGCGGCTTCCCCGTCAACAACTCGATCAAGTACGCCAGCGCGAATTATGGTGGCTTCACGTTCGGCGGCACCTACGGCTTTTCGAATCAGAGCAGTTTTGCGAACAACCGCGAATACAGCTTCGGAGCCGCATACCAGTACGAAGGTCTGCGCGTCGCCGCCGCTTACTCGCAGCAGAACAACCCGGGTGCGACGTCGAACGGCGCAACGACTGATCCGGACATGAGCGCGATCTACGCGGCAACCGGCGGCTTCCGCCAGCGTGAATTCGGCGTCGGTGTGAGCTATGCGTTCGGTCCTGCTCAGGTCGGGGTGGCCTGGACGCAGTCGCGTATGGACAACTTCGATATGTCGGCAGGTTCGTCAGCGCACGTGAACAACTACGAAGTCAACGCGAAGTACAATTTCACGCCTGCTCTGAGCGCCGGCATCGCTTATACGTACACGGACGGCGATTACAACGTCTCGGGTGTCAAAACCAACGTCGGCCATCTGCATCAGGTCGGTGTGCAGACCGACTATGCGCTGTCGAAGCGCACCGACGTCTATGCGCAAGTCGTCTACCAGCGCGCAACGGGCGATCAGGTGGGTGCCGCGTCGATTTACTCGGGCAGTGCGAGCCAGTTGTCGTCGTCGCAGAATCAGGCAGCTGCGACCGTGGGCTTGCGTCACCGCTTCTGATCGCGTGAGGGTGCGGCCCGATCGGGGCCGCTAACCAGACTGCCGGCGAAAGCTCCCGTGCGCACGCAACGCGGGAGCTTTTTTCACTACGATTAGCGCCCCGCCCCACGTTTCAGCTCGGCCGCAAGCCGGTCGAAGCTCTCTTTGTTTGCCTTCAGCGCAAACGTTTTCACCTGATCGCGCACCGCCGCCGTATCGAACACCATCCGGTAAATCAGCGTGGTCTTATCCCCGGCTTCGTCGAACGACACAATCACCGTGAAATGCGGCCCGGAAACGTGATCGAATACGATCCGATCCGGTTCGCTGATCTCGACAAATACGCTGTGGTTTTTATAGTCGACGCCATCCGGTCCGTGCATCACGAAGCGCCAGTTTCCGCCGGGCTTCAGTTCGAATTCGTGGAAGGTGTTCCGGAAGCCCTTTGGTCCCCACCAACGGGCAAGGCGCACGGGGTCTGTCCATGCGCTGAAGACGCGCTCACGCGGCGCGTCGAAGGTGCGGGTCGAAAGAATTTCCAGATCGGGAACGGTCGCGTTCCCTTCGGTTGCCTCGGACATGGCGCGGCCTCCTCGAACGACAGCGCGGACATCCGCGCATCGAACGCGGACGCCCTGGAGGCAGCATAACGCAACGCGGCCGTGCGCAGTGACAATGCGCGCCGCTCAACTCGCGCAAGACTGCGCCGCGGCCGCTTCCGTTTCGACGGGTTCGATCGGCACGATACGGCGCACCGGCGGAGCACCGCATTGGCGCAGCAGATCGCGCAGTTCGTTGATGACAGGGAACACCTCATGGTTCCAGTCCGCGCCCTGCGCGTCATGCGCTTCCTGTTCGCGTTCGACGATCCAGCGGTCTTCGGCGAAGATGCGCTCGGTGAACCAGACGAGTAGCGGCCACGCCATATCGAGCAGGAACCCGAGCTTCGGCCGCTTCACGGAGAGCAAACCGAATGTGCGATTCGTGCGCTGCTCGGCGTCGAGCGGCACATAGATGATCCACAGGTCCATCACGAGCGTTCCTTCCGACGTGCGGATCTGCAACGTCTGGTAGGGGTACTGCGTGCGGATCGTCATCACGTCCTTATGTTTCTTCGCGCCTTGACGGCTTTGCCCGAACACCAGTGCTTCGCCGATCGGCTGCTGGCCCGCTTCGCGCGAGAACGTGTAGTCGACCTCGACCCAGTCGTCGCCGCGGCGACGACCGAGCGAGCGCGCGCGCATCTTGCCCATCTGCCGGCGGTGCAGGAACTGATGGTTCATGTCCATCAGGTTTTCGTGCATGAACGAGTAATGGCATGCCACTTCACGTCCGAAGCGACGCGTCTTGTACTGCCTGTTCGCGACCGAACCGAGCGGCGGCAGCGGCGTCGATTCGGCCAGTTCGGCTTTGCCCGGAAACACGAAAACAAGCCCTTCGACTTCCCGGCACGGGTACGCGCGCACGCCGTTCGGCAGCCGCTCGCGACCCAGATACGGAACGTCGATGCAGCGGCCTGTGCAGTCATAGGTCCAGCCGTGGTAACAGCAGCGGATCGCTTCACCATCGACGACGCCGCCGTGCAGCGGCACCTGACGGTGCGCGCAGCGGTCTTCGAGTGCGAACACGCTGCCCGACTCGGTACGCACGAGCACGATCGGCTCGCCGGCGAAGCGCACGCCATGGGCCTTGCCGCGCTTCACTTCATGAGACCAGGCAAGCGGATACCAGTAGTCCGGGTTGATGTGAACGCGACGCAAATCGCGCACCGGTGCTCCCGCAGGTATTTCGGCTGTGCTGCTTTCCACAGGACTGACTGCGTGCATGTATGCCGCCCTCCTCTAGCGACCGAGCCTTCGGATACTTAAAAATCGAAGTTCTCGAGCTTTCTATTGAATTACTGAGTTAGCTGCTCAGTCTACCGGAAGTCGGGGTGCTTTTTGACAATTCCAGAAAATGAACGCCCGCGCGAGCCGGTACGACCGTGATTGGGGGCAGGGTATCTGCGTATGACGCGAAGCCACAAACAAAAAGGGCCGCGGTGCATCGCGCACCGCGGCCCTTGCCGATTAATGGTCAATGTCGAAAAAGAGGTGGGCGCCTACAGCCTCTATGCGTACGGCCCGTGCATGACCGTCATGACTTCATGACTGTCCGTTTTTGCCGCCCGGCGCAATCAGCCCGGAGCGGTGTTGCTTGCCCCACGACTTGCTGCCGCGCAGGAAATGAAACCAGCCGAGCACGGCCCCGGTGTGCCGCAGCAGCTGGAACGTGAACGGCTCGGCGATCGCCGCGGCCGTCGCCGACCACAGACTCGATCCGGCGCGCAGCCCGGTCCAGCGTCGATAAAGGTGGATGCTCCAGATATAGAACGCGAGATCGAGCGCGGTCTTCAGGAAGATCACGCTGAAGATCGAAACGACGATCACGCCGTGGCCGCCGAACAGGAACGCGAGCAGCAGCGCGAACGCCGTCAGCCCGTAGACCGGCTGCATCGTATCGAATGCCTTGACCGGCAGCATGAGCATGCCGAGCGTGCCGTAGCGACGATTGCCGGTCATGTCGCGATTCCAGTATTGCGTTTCGAGGAAGCCGGCGAACCAGCGGCGCCGTTGCCGCAGGAAGCTCGCGAGCGTATCGGGCGCGTCGGTTTGCGCGTGCGCGTCGCCGACCACGCGGACGTCCCAGTCGAGCCCGCGGTCCACCGAATAGCGGCGCAGCCGATGGATCAGCTCGTAGTCTTCGACGAGGCACTGACCATCGAAGCCGCCGACCGCGACCAGCGCCTCGCGCCGGAACGACGCGAAGGCGCCCGACACGAGCAGCAGGCTATCCGCGCGCATCCATGCAAAACGCGAGATGAAGTTGCGCATGTACTCGTACGTCTGGAACCACTGGAACAGGCGACCGCCAACCGACTTGCTGCAGATCGGCACCAGAATGCCGGTCGCCGCGACGAGCGTCCCGCTCGCCGCGAATGCCGCGCGCATCGCGCGTGTCGCGTCGGGCGCGAGCAGCGTGTCCGCGTCGACGGTCATCACCGTTTCGGTCGTCATCCGATCGATCGCGGCGTTCAGCGCGCGCGCCTTGCCGCCGTGCGGCAGACGCAGCCAGTACAGATTCGGGTAACGCCTGCTCGGCGCGCTCAGTTCGCCGAGCGCCGGTGTCGCGAGGCCGTAACGCGTGGTCAGCAATGTTTCGGTGCCGTCGGAAGAACCATCGTCGGCAATGATGATCTGCGCGGGCCCGTCGACCTGTTCGAGCAATGCGGCAAGCGTCACGGGCAGCACGGCCGCCTCGTTATGCGACGCAACGATGACGCCCATCTCGGGCAAGCGCCGCGCCCCCGCCTCCGATAGTCCGCTTCCCGCGCTCGACGACCTCATGCGCTGCGCGAGCGGCCACGACTTTATCGTGACGAAGAACAGCAGCAGCGTGTCGTAAACCACGTACGCAATGCCGGTTGCCCAAGCCACCACGCCATGCAGAAAGAACGCGCGCGCAAACAGCAGCACCCACAGCGCCGTGACGCCGCCGTGAATCAGCCGGCCCGCCCAGGTCGCCTGCCGCGGCGTGATGCGCGGCGACACTGCAGCGAGCGCGTCTTCGAGCGAATGCTTAGTCGTACTGGCGGTGCGCTCGGCCTGCGCTTGCGGCGCCTGCGGTTCGACTACGACATCTGCACACATCAAGGCACCATCCGTTTGATGACCGAATGTCGATCCAGCCACTGATGCTTCAACGCACCGCCGACATGCATCGCGAGCAACGCATAAAGCGCGTAGCCGAACCATGCATGCACCGTGCCGAGCTTGTCGTGGAGATGGAGCCGTTCCTTGACGGCAGGATCGATATTCATGATGAAGCCGATCCGCGGCCATTCGAAAAGGTGGAAATACTGCATCGGATGCGTCGCCGCGTCCTTCCATGCGGAATCGTGCGCCCAGCCGGAAAGCGGCAAACCGATCATCAGCAGATACAGCAGGAAATGCGCAACATGCGCGGCCATCCGTTCCCACGCCGGAAACTCGTTCGGCAACGGCGGCGGCTTATGCGAGACGCGCCACAAAATGCGTAACAGCGCGAGACCAAGCACCGTGATACCAATCGACTTATGCGTATCGATGACCGGTCGCACCCAATCGTCGGGCAGCGAATCCGCGCTCAAGCCCAGCACGACATTGCAGATGATCAGCAGCGCGATCACCCAGTGCAGCACCATTGCGATGCGCGTGTATTGGGTCGGCTCGTCGGCGCGCGCAAGCGCCGTGTGTCCGTGCCGGGACTCGATTCGGGTCGTCATTGGTATTTTTTTCGGGAAATAGGGTTGGCGACGAAAGCTGTTCGAAATGGACGCACAAGGGCGGCGCAACGTGCGGTCAGTTCGCTTGACTGCTTAACGCACAGACTATCCGTTTTATTCCGGGTTTTCCTGTACGTCGAGGTGTATTGGCGTCTGAATGTGTTTCAGTTCATTGCAAGGCACATCGAAATTTTCATCGAACGAAAGCGTCGATGCCCTGTACGAGGCGTTTCGCGAGACGCGGCTGGCGCAGCTGGTCGACCCACCATTGCAGGGCGCGGCCCTCCTGGTCACCGCGCCACGCGACGTATAGCACATTCGGCTCGCGCGGGTCGGCCGTCTCCTTTTCGATCAGCTCGCCTCGCTTCAATAACGACGCAACGCGCTGCCGCGGCACCCAGCCGACCCCGAGGCCGTCACGCTGCGCGAGAATCTTCGCGCGCATGGTCGGCACCGCGAGCGACGCCTGCCCGCCGACGACGCCGTATGCGCGGCCGCTCGCGCGCGACGAATCGGCCACCGCCACCGCGCGCTGTTTCGAGATCTGCTCACGCTTGAGCGGCTCTTTGGCCGAAGCGAGCGGATGGCGCGGCGACACCGCGAACACCCATTCGACAACACCGAGTTCGAACCAGCGCAGCCCCGCAATAGCCGGCGGTTCGTTGGTTGCGCCAACAATCAGGTCGGCGCGGCCGTCGCGCAACGCCTCCCACGTGCCGCTCAGCACTTCGTGCGTCAGGCGAAGCTTCACGCCCGATTGCAGTGCATCGAATGTGTGGATCAGCGGCATCAGCGTGTCGAATTCCATCAGTTCGTCGCTGACTATCCACAGGCGATCTTCCCAGCCGCTCGCGACCTGGCGCACGCGCTGCGTCATCCGCGCGACGTCGTGCATGAGCCGTGCCGCCTCTTCGGCGAGCAGATGGCCTGCAGGCGTCAATTGCAGGCGATAGCGGCGGCGATCGAACAGCAGCGCATCGAAGCGCGTCTCGAGCTGGCGCGCCGCATGCGAGACGGTGGACGGCGCCTTGCCGAGGCGGGCCGCCGCCCGCGACAGGCTGCCGCTCTCGCGGATCGCTTCGAGCAGCGTCAATTCTTCGTCGGTCAACATGTTCAACTCCGTCGAACGTGGCGGGCGGAACGATCGTACGGCAAAGCGTCCGAGCCCGCTCATCGCGCGCGGCGAACGGCCTGTTCCACGATGTCCGCGCGGCCAGGGTACGGCTAGTTCAGCAAGGTGGAAAGCTTCTGGCGACGCGCTTCTTTCTGACGGACCCTGTCCATCGCGTCGTCGCTGATCCGGTAGCTCGAGGAAAGCGTCCTCTGGCCGAACTTCACCGTGCCGGACCCGGCATCGTATTCGGCCCGCCAGTGCTCGACACCATCGAGCGTGTGCGCCGTGAGCCGGCCCGGCGCCGTCGACATCAGGTAATAGCCGTCGGGAAACAGCCAGGCGGCATTGTTCTCGAACAGCCACCTCGATGTGTCGCGCACATCTGCGTAAGGTATCCAGTCGGCATAGTTCAGGAAATTGCCCTCGTATCTGTTGCCCGGCACCCTCGTCACGAAATGTGTCGTCGTCTCGGGCAGCGCCGAATCCGGATCTGTCTCGAACAGATAAAGACGATGCTGGCCGCCCGTGAGTCTTCGAAACGTGTGCTCGTTGATCTGCGGCGGCGTGGCGCGTGCGCCATCGGGCCTCCTGAGCGCCCATTGCGACCGCAGCCCGGCACTGGCGTCCGTGACGAACGGTTGATATGCCATCACACCGACCGTCAGATACTTGCCGTCTTCCAGATGCACGAGTTGCGAATTCGCATAGTTGAACACGCCGTTGGTGCTGTTCGGCTTCGACGGCAGTGCGCCGAGATACACTTTTCCATCGTTCGCGACCCGCAACACCTTGCTGTAATCGCTCGCCAGATGGAAGCGGCCGTCGTCGCCCATCGTGAACTCATGGCGGCTCGCCGGAGTCCGCGTGCCGGCCACCCGCGGCACGCCCTCGGCGTCGATATAAAGGCGTACGCCTTGCGTGTCGTTACCGCCGTATGCGTCGATCGTCAGCGGTCCACGATAATCGAGGGCCGCCGCCTGCCGCGCCTGAATGCGGCGCACCTTCTCCCACGCGTTGTCGTAAAACTGCGCGTGCATCCGGTTCAGATCCTGTTTGAATCCGATTGCGACTCCGCGGCTATCTCTCGATACGAACGCGCGATACCCCGATTGATTCCATACGCCGCTGTCGACCGGCAGCCGCGACAGCTGCGGTTGCGCGCCGGCCGTGCGCGTCTGGTTATAAACGTCCCATCGGTATTTCGGGTTCGCAACGAACGCACCGGCCACGCCATGACTGACGGCGCGCCACCCGCGAATCTGCGCATAGTCGATCCGGCCCATCGCCGCGACCTCGAAGTTTTCCGGCCTGCGCACATACGAGCCGAGGCTCAGATTGACGTCGATCATGTTCGGCGTCGGCGCCACGAAATAGATATAGCCGCCGACGTCCGGCAGCTTTGCGACCGCCGCGCGCTCGCGACGGAAGGTGGCGAGATAGCCGGCGCTATCGAGCAGCTTCAGGTTCGATGCGGTATCGAAGTTGTGCAGATCGAGGTTCACGTTGCGCATTGCGATCTGCTCCGATGAAAAGCCGCCGCGCGCCTCGAGTTCCGCCGGCGTGACGGTCGATGGCCGGAACAGCGCGTATGGCTTGGGATCGCGTGCGTACTCGGTCGAGCGTCTCAGATCGACGTGCGGCCGCTGCGTGCCGGGCGATTCGTCGAGCCCGAAATCGGGCGGCGCAATCGGCGACGGGAACGGCGGCGTCTGGGACGGGTTTCCGTTGATTCCAAGCAGCGGCTCGATGCCGCCGAGCGTGATATTCGCAGCCAGCGATTCGTGCTGCCATGGTGCGCCCTGTCCAGCCTGTCCTTGCGGTGCCGCCTGATCGTCGTCGTAGTGACCGAAATACACCGTATCGACATGTGTGACGCCGCCCGAGTCCGCATACCCGTCATTGATCGCGCTCGCCAATGCTTCGGACATGGCATTGAAATCCGCGTATCGGAACACGCCGCTCCTGGGCTCGTGGAGTTCGTAGCGGTCGTGATGGAAATCGCCGGATACGCCGTGCCGCTGAATGACGATCGAATAGGCGTCCGCCGCGGCGCCGCCCGTTGCGCCGCCCGCCGCGGGCGGCGTTCCGAAGGTCAGACGCAGTTCCGCGACGTCGTTGCGATATGGCACGCGCGTGTCCTCGACATCGCGCAGTTCGCTAAAGCGATGCCTCAAATCGTCAATCAGACGCGGTGCGACGTTGATATGCAAGGCGCCGGGTCGCCGGCTCCGATGCGGCAAATCCGTCAGCAGTCCCTGTCTGTTCTGCTGCTGCAGGGCGCTGATTTCGTCGATCGAGCGGGACCGGCGCATCTCATCCGACAGTCCGCGCCAGATATCGTCGGTGGCCTGAATCAGCGTCGGCGCGCGGCCCTGCGCGACGTTCCTCAGCGCAAGGTGCGCAACGCCTTGCGACGCGGTTTCGACGGCGCGTGCGTCGCCGGCTGCCGCGGCAAGCGCCGCGCCCGACAGTTCGTTCGATTCCTGCGCGGTGGAGGCAAGCAGACGGCGCAAGCGGGGCTCTTCGCGTGACAGCGCGGATGCCGGCAGCGACGGCGCGCTCGTCATATGCGGCAGCAGCAGCCCTCCTTGCGGCAACGCCGACTGACTGTAGAACTCGATGCTCTGCGGCTCGGCCTCGAAGGAATTGCCAGGATCCCTGAATGCGGTGTTCAGGTATGCCGCGAACGCCTCCCGCATCGATCGCTGGTTCTGATACAAAAACGCGCCGTTGTTCGGATCGAAGATCGCATACTCGCCGCGATCGCGCCGCTGCACGAGCAGTGCATGTCCATTTATCTCACGCGGCCTCTGCGTTGAAACCGGCGCGCCGGCAGCCGGCGCGCGATACAGCGCAAGCCGCACAAACGCCAATTCGCGCTCGCGCAGTTCGCTGCCCAGGTGGTCTAGCGCACTGTTGATCGTCGAATCGCGGTCCGAATCCGGCGTGATCCGTTCCGTCAGTCGCAAGTGAAGGTTCGCCAGCGCAAGCGACGATGCGCGCCGCTGATAGGTGCCGACGCGGCCAAACATTTGTGCCGCCGTTCCGTCCGGACGTCTTGTCGCGTCTTCGCGAATCTGTTGAACGA
Organism: Paraburkholderia sp. SARCC-3016; assembly: GCF_031119615.1. NCBI lineage: Bacteria > Pseudomonadati > Pseudomonadota > Betaproteobacteria > Burkholderiales > Burkholderiaceae > Paraburkholderia > Paraburkholderia sp. SARCC-3016. Next base: position 43,922 of record NZ_JAVHZD010000020.1, read on the forward strand.
CCGCATAGAGGCTCGGCGGGGCAGCCCGGCCGCCCCGATCGATGCGGCGCATCGCCTCGCGCACCCAGCCTTCGCACGCCGGCCTGTAGTCGATGTTGTCCTCGCCTCGATAGCGATACTGGTCGAACGTGCGGTACGAATACGATTTCGACTTCAGCGCATCGCCGCCGCGACATTCGCGAAACTCTCTCATCGGTGCGCATCGGCTCAGCACGGGCCCTCGCGGTGTGCGCGTCGACGGATCAGGGCGGCTGTCGTCCGCCGCCGGTTCGTCGACGCGCTGGACCGGCGGCGTGTCCGGCGGTTGCACCGAGCTACCGGAGAGAGCAGATGAGAACATGATGTGCTCCTTGCAGCGTCGCTACGCGGCCGTGTTGACCGTCGTATTGCAACATGCGGGCAACGACGCCGCGTCGTATCGGGGTGCGACATGACGTTACGGCGGACACTGACCCACCGCTCACTTCATGAAATAAACGCCCTTCAGGGCTGTGCGTAGAAATTCGCGGCGCGCTTCGCCCTCCTGCACCCTTTGCCATGCATCGTCGCTTATCCGGTATGCGCGCCCGGCACGGTCGGGCAAGCGCAGGAACGGCGCGCCTGCGCCATCGTCGTTGCCTGCGGCGGACGTGCCGGAAATGCGCTGTACGGTGGTCCCTCCCACGGTCCGCACCTGCAAACCCCCGGCTCGATCCGGCACTACGTAGTACCCATCCCGAAAGAGCCATGCGGCGTTCTGAGAATCGAGCCAACGCGCCGCGTCGCGGGCGTCGCCGGCGGTCATGTGCGATGCGTAATCCGCAAAGTCGCCGTAAAACCGGTTGACCGGCACGCGCGTAACGAAGTGCGTCGCGGTTTCGGGCAGTGCGGTATCGGGATCTTCCTCGAACCGGAATAGTTGTTGCCGGCTGCCCGCCGCCCTTGCGTCGAACGTATGCAAGTTTGTCGAGGGCGGTGCGGCGCGCTGTCCGTCGGGGCGCTCGAGACGCCAGTCCGAACGCCAACCGGCGTCCCAACTGGTGACGAACGGCGTAAACGCTGTCTTGCCGACTGTCAGATACTTGTCGTCCTCCCGATGCACGAGATGGCGCCCGTCATAAGCGAATACACCGTTCAGCGATGCGGGGTCGTCGGGAATCCTGCCCAGATAGAGGTATCCGTCGTTGCCGACGCGCAGCACCGCGCCATAGTCGTTCGCCAGATGAAAGCGCCCGTCGTCGCCGATCGCAAACGACGTGCGGTTGCCCGCGTGCCTCGCATAGCGGCTGTAGGCGGTATCCACAGCCACCTGGCCATACCCGTCGATGAAGACACGGGTTCTCGATGCATCGCCGCCGTATGCCTGGATCGTCAGCGGCCCGCGGTAATCGCCCCCCATCGCCTGGCGCATCTGCAGATTGCGTACTTTCTGCCACGCATTGTCGTAAAACGCCGCGTGCTCGACATTCGGATCGCAGTGGAACACCGCGGCACCGTTCTCGTCCGTCGAGACGAACGAGCGGTGAGGCGCGGTGTGCCACGCGTCGCCGGCAATCGGCATACGGGCAAGCTGCGGCTGTGCGCCCGCCGTGCCGGTCCGATCGTAAACATCCCAGCGATATTTCGGATTCTTGATAAATTCCCCCGCAATGCCGTCTGTCACGGCACGCCAGCCGCGAATCTGCTCGTAGTCGATGCGTCCCATCGCCGCGATTTCGCCGGATTGCGGATCACGCGCGTGCGATCCGAGCGTGGCGCCGACATCGATCATGTTCGGCGTCGGCGCGACGAAGTACACGAAGCCGTTTTGCGCATGAGCTTGCAGACGGCCGAGTGCGACACGTTCGTTGCGAAAAGTCGCCAGATAGCCCGCGCTGTCGGTGACGGCCGGCCGTGCCGCGAGGTCGGCGTCGTGAAGATCGAGATCGACGTCGCGCAGCTTCGTCTGTTCCGTGTCGAAACCGCCGCGCGCCATCAGCACGTCCGGGCTCAGCGTCGATGGTCGAAACAGCGCATACGGCCGGCGCTCGGCCGACAGCCGTTCCGGCGAGCGCTTCAGCTCATCGTGACCGGAGCCGGCAAGCGACGTCGGCCCCGTGTTCAAGTCGGGCGGCGGAGGCAGCGTCGCGTGAGGCGGCGTCATTGCAGGGCTGCCGCCAATATCGAGCATGCGTTCGACGCTGCCGAGGCGCATGTCGGCCGCTGGCGACTCCCGCGACGTGGACGGCATGGGCAAGACAGGCACGACCTGATGCTCGCGCCGGCTGTCAGCGAACCACGTGGTGTCCGCACGCTCGATGCCGCCCGATTCCCGATAACCATTGTCAAACAGGCTTCGCAACGCCGACGACATCTGCGCGAAGTCCGCGTATCGGAATACGCCGACACCGGGATCGTAAACGGCGTACCCGTCGCGCTCGAAGTCGGCCAATGGCCGCAGCCGCTGCACGACGATCGAATGGCCTTGCGGGTCGTCGCTTTCGCTTGCGTTCGGATCGTCGCTATCGACGGACCGGAACGTCAGTCCGATTTCGACAAAGTCATTCCGGGAGCCGCGCACGGCGTGATCGCGATAGTAGGCGGTGCCGAACTGACGTCGTAGATCGTCGACAAGCGCGGCGCCTGAACGAATGCCGGTCGCGCCCGCATGCCGGAGCCGGTCCGTTATCTCCGCCACGACTGCGTACTGGTTCTGCTCCTGAAGTTCGGCGATGTCGTGAATCGTCGATTGCCGGCTCGCGGCATTGCCTAGCTGTACCCGAATATCTTCCACCGCCGACAGCAAATCCGGCGCGCGGCCACGCGCGACGTTCTCCATCGCGCGAACCACGAGCCCGCTGCACATGCCGGCCATCACGCGCCGCTGCCCTGCCTCTGCGGAAAGCACGTCGTCCGACAGTCGATCGGACGCGACCGCAGTGTCCGCGTACGCGCGCAAGGTCGCAGCGCCGCTTCGCGATTGAGAAGATGGACCGGGTTGCGGCGCATCGGCCCACGCATCGGCTGGCGCGACGACAGCCTCGACCTCCTGCGCGGATGCGCCCTGCGACGGGCTCGGCGACGCGGAGAAGAATTCGAGACTATCGGGCACGACGATGCGCCCCGCTTCACCGAAAGCGTCGTCGAGATATCGGCGCAGCGCGTGGTCGGCGGCACGCCAGGTCGGGTACACGAACGCGCCGTTATTCGGGTCGAAGATCGTGTAACGATCGTGCTGCAGTCGCTGAATCGCGAGCGTGTGCCCTGTGCGCCCTTCATTCGAACCGCGCACGGTCAATCCAACGCGCAATACGGCCAGGTCGCCTGAATTGCGCAGATGCCCACGCGCTGCGCCTAACATGCCGTCCACCCGTTCGCCCCGCTCGCCATGCGGATCCGAATACACGACGGGCGCTTGCGTGTGGCGACGCAAAGCCAGCGTCGCGGGACTCGCCTGGAGGTCGATGACGCGACTCAACATGTCAGCCGCGGCGAGGCCGCCCCGATTTGCCTCGACACTCATCTGGCGAACCGCCGATTGCAGCGTAAGCGGCTGACGGGCGTCGCTCCTGTCGATGCGCCGTAGTGCTTCCCATACGGCCCCATCGCAGACGCCGCGATGCTCCGGGGTGCGCAAGCGCCGGTAGTCGTACTGATCGAAACGCTCGTGACCGACCGATCCGGTGTTGAGCGCTTCTCCGCCGCGGCACTCGCGAAACCGCGAGCCGGGCAAGCAACGGCCGAGCACGGCGCCGCGTTTCACGCTCGGCGCCGAGCGCGCCGCGTCGCCCTTCCCGGCCGATCGGGTTTCGCTCACACGCGGCGTCGCGCGAGCGTCGGCGCCGCGATGATCGGCGCGAACGAGGTGGTGGCCGACCTCGACGTTCGGCGTGGCGTGGTCTACCGGCCACCACTCGGGTGGCCGCGCCCGGCCGCCTGCGGGATGCATGAACATGACGCAAACTCCTTGGGCGCGCTTGCCCCGCGCGGGAGTCGCTATTGCATCATTAGCGCCGGGATCGGATGCGGTGCTTATGCAATGCGCGGCCGACGTGCCTGCATCGGGCCACGCGCGCCGCTCATGCCTTCAGAGCCGCGAATGCTTCCTCGAGTTCGGCGAGGTCGCCGGGCCTCACGACGCGCCCGATTTCAGCACCGTCGCGCATGAAAACAAGTGTCGGCCACAGCTTTACACGAAACGAACGGCCGAGCGGGCGCCCCGGCCCGTCTTCGATCTTCAGATGACGCGTGCCCGGATGCTGTGCAAACGCTTTTTCGATGATGGGCTGCGCGCCCTTGCAGTAGCCGCACCAGTCGGTGCCGAATTCGACAATGGTTACGCCGGCAAGCGCATCGACTTCCGCGCGAGTCGGGGCGGTCTTCGCATATGCGGTAACGGTGCTCATGTTCCCTCGTGCAACGTATGTGAAAGGGCGGCGCGTTGATTGGCGCCTCGACTCCATGTTGCCTTGATCCGGCGCATTTTGCCGAACGCGCCGACCGCGCTGAGCGTGGCCGGCCCGCGGTCCCGCCTGCGGCCGCTAGCCGCGTTGACGGCGCGTACGCACGGCCTGCGCGAGTTCGTCGAGCACCGGTTCGGTTTGCGCCCAGCTCAGGCACGCGTCGGTGATCGACACGCCGCGAGCAAGCGGCACACCCGGCTTGAGATCCTGACGGCCGGCTTCGAGATGACTTTCGATCATCACGCCGATGATGCGGCGATCGCCGCCCGAAAGCTGTTGCCCGATATCTTTCGCGACTTCCGCTTGCCGCTCGTGCGATTTGCCCGAGTTCGCATGCGAGCAGTCGATCATCACCTGTTCGCGCAAGCCGAGCTTGCGCAATGCCGCGCATGCTTCTTCCACGCCGGCGGCGTCGTAGTTCGGGCCTTTTTTGCCGCCGCGCAGGATTACGTGTGCGTCGTCATTACCGCGCGTTTCGAAGATCGCGGCCATGCCCATCTTCGTCATGCCCATAAACGCATGGCTTGCGCGCGCGGCGACGATCGCATCGGCCGCGATCTGCACGCCGCCGTCGGTGCCGTTCTTGAAGCCGATCGGGCAGCTCATGCCCGATGCAAGCTGCCGATGGGTCTGACTCTCGGTCGTGCGCGCGCCGATCGCACCCCAGGCGATCAGATCCGCGATGTATTGCGGGCTCAGCAGGTCGAGAAATTCGGTCGCGGTCGGCAAACCGAGATTGCCGATGTCGATCAACAGTTCGCGCGCGCGACGCAGGCCTTCGTTGATGCGGAAACTGCCGTCGAGGCGCGGATCGTTGATGTAACCCTTCCAGCCGACCGTCGTGCGCGGCTTCTCGAAGTACACGCGCATGACGATCAGCAGATCGTCGCGCAATCCGTCCGCCTTCGCCTTCAACAGATGCGCATAGTCGATCGCCTGATCGTGGTCGTGAATCGAGCACGGGCCGACGATAATCACCGGCCGGTCGTCGCGACCGTGCAGCACGTTTGCCACTTCCATGCGGCTTTTTTCGACGAGCGCCTGCACCGCAGGCGGAATCGGCAGTTCGTCGAGCAGCAGCGCCGGGGAAATAAGCGGGCGCACCGCGCCGATGCGCGTGTCGTCGATGCGCGTGATGTCTTGCGTGGAATCGGCGGAGCCGGCTTCCTGGTCTCGTGTGGGGTTGTCGATGCGGCTCAAGAGGGTTCTCCGGCGTGGGGCTTCGCGGGCTTGGGGGGTTCCGGCTCGGTTCCGGCTGGATTCCGCGATGGTGAAACGGCGATTATCGCATTTCGCCATGGCGGCGAAAGGCGGGCGCAGGGTTATTCCATGGCGCCCGCTTCATGTGCCGCTTTCATTTCTCGCTTTTATGTGCCGCTTCGTACCCTGCCTGACGCTCAGGACGGACGCGTCAGTTGCCGCTCATCAACTGCACGAGGTACGGCTTCCAAACGTCCGGATGCGCGAGCGTCTGATGCCCATACGAATGCGCGGTTTCAGGCATTTCGACGAAGCGGCCGCCCGGCACTTCGCCAATCAGCTTCTGCATGACGCCGAGGTCCGTCGCATTGATCAGGTCGTCCGCGAAATTGACGGCGAACAGGCGTCCGCGGATTTTCGACAGCTCGGGCGCGGGGTTGTAGTCCCACGACGATTCGAACCAGTACAGCACGTCATTCGCATCGGTCTTCCCGGCATTCGCGACAAGCGTGTCGTACATCTTCGTCGCAGATGCGCGGTCCGGCGCCTCGGTCTGCATACGCGCGGGGTTGTTCGTCATCAGCGTGAAAATCGGCATGACGCGCGTCCATTGCGTCGGCTCGGCCGAATACGCGCCGCCCTGCCAGGCGGGATCGTTGCGGATCGCACCGACGATCATCTGCCGCCACAGCCAGTTGCGGCCCGCCATCGCGATCGGCTGGCTGGCGATCGGCATCAGCGCGTCGGCCATGGCCGGATAGCGCTCGCCCCACATCCACGTCTGCATGCCGCCCATCGACGTGCCGAGCACGAGCCGCAAATGTTTGATCTTCAGTCCGTCGACGAGCAGTTGATGGTTCGCCTCGACGACGTCGCCGTAACCGTAATGCGGGAAATTCATCCGCATGCCGTCGCTGGGCTTCGTCGAACCGCCGCGGCCGAGGCCGTCGGGGATCACGATGAAGTAACGGCTTGCGTCGAGCGGCTCGCCGGGCGCGAAGAGCTCTTTGCGCATCAGCGGTGTCAGATACGCGTTGCCCGTGCCGGTGGTGCCATGCATCAGAAGCACCGCGTTGGTCACGTCGCCGCGCGCATCGCGCTGCGGCGTGCCGAGCGTCACGTAATGGATGCGGACCTCGGGCAGAATCGTGCCGTCCGAGAAATGAAAGTCGCGTGCGACGAAATCCGCGGCACGTTCGGGAATCGCAGCATGGGCGTCGGACGGCGTCGCAGCAAACGCGTGAGCGGCAAGCGAGAGGGCTGCGAGCAGGGCCGCCTGCATCGCGATCGATCGGATCACGTCGGTCTCCGGTTTGTTGTGAAGAATTTGGAGTGCGATCGTACACGAACGCGCGGCTCGACGTTTATCGATTGGCTGTCGCGCTGCTTTCATTTTCCGCACTGCGTCACCGGGACGCATGCCGATTCGCCGCGTGTCGAATATATGCAGTCGGAGTGCTGTTTTGCGGCGACCCGCGTCCCGCTTTGTTCGAACGAAAGACGCGCGATTGATAGTTCGATTCAATTGGTATCGAGACGTCTGGCGACGTGTAATGCTATTCCCGTGCTTTGCCTTTTTTCTGACCGTTACAACCGGAGAGATTCATGGCCCAGCCACAGCTTGACGCCGAAGAAGTCGTCAAGGCAATCGCCGCTGAAACGAACACCCCGCCTGAAACCGTCTCGAAGCTTTACTCCGACACATTGGCGCAATACCAGGCCGACGGTCGCATTCTCGATTACATGCCACTGCTCGCCGCGAGGAGAGTTCGGGAGACGCTGCGCCAACCCTCGTCGCGCTAGCGCCTGCGCTGCGATGAGCGACCCCGTTCCGCACCGACCTCTGGTTCGACCTGTCACACCCGATGATTTCGATGCATGGCTGCCGCTGTGGGACGGCTACAACCGCTTCTACGGCCGCGTCGGTGCGACGGCTGTGCCGCGCGAAATCACGCAGTTGACGTGGACGCGATTTTTCGACGGCTATGAGCCGATGCATGCGCTCGTCGCGGAACGCAACGCCAAGCTCGTGGGCCTCGTGCACTATCTGTATCACCGCAACACGCTCATGGCCGGGCCGACGTGCTACCTGCAGGATCTGTTCACCGATGAAGCGGAACGCGGCAAAGGCATCGGCCGCGCGCTGATCGAACGCGTGTATGAAGAGGCGCGCGCCGCGCGTGCGGAACGCGTCTACTGGATCACGCACGAGACCAATGCGACGGCGATGCAGCTTTACGATCGCATCGCCGAACGCTCTGGCTTTGTGGTCTATCGCAAGGCGCTTTGAGCGTGTGCTTGTGTCTGTGCTTCGGGCGCGGCGGACGCAACGCTGACGTAGATCGAGCCTGCGACGATCAACTGAGGTCGTTCAGCAGTGACGCGCGCACGCTTGCTTCAATCACCTGCACCGGAACCGGATAGTTCGGATGATCGCATCCGATCAGCAACGCCGCGCCGTCGCGCAAGCGGGCCTTCATCGCCGGTGTCAGTTCGAAACGGGCAAAGTGCACAGCGGATGTCTTCTCGTTGTTCTCGCGATCGAGATCTTCGTCGGCGATCGCATAGACAGGCGCGTCGCCTTCCACCTGAATGAAAACACGATCTTCGATACCGATGAGCCGCGCCAACGCCGCCCGCCGCTCGATCTCGTTCTCATACTCGATCTGGATCGTCGCTTTCAGATTGCTGCCGTCGGGCACGAGCGGCAAGTATGCTTCGAGTTCGCCCTGAATGCCGTCTTCGTCGAAAATCTTTTCGATGTGCAGCATCTCCTGAATCTGATAGCGAATCGTCAGCTCGTCTTCGAACAGAAACGTCAGGTGGTTGCCGAGCTTCACGGTGCGGTGTTTCTTGTGCTCGATTACGCGGCTGCGCATTGCCGTGCGCGACTTCGAATAGTTCTCGAGCGACAACAGGGAGTTCCTTGCGATCGTCATCGGATGTCCTTGCGACGTGTGAGAGGGCTCATAAGCCGTAGGCTTTGCGCAGCAGCGTCAGCGGATGCGCGAGTTGCGCCTTCGGCAAACCGGTTTCGTCGAACCCCTGTTCGATATGGTGGCCCGCCAGCTGGCAGTCGGACGAAATATAGTCGGGCTGCGGCTGTGCCATTGCCTTGAAGACCGGTGTGCCGATTTTCATTGCCGTCTCGTGGAACTCCTTTTTCACGCCGAACGTGCCTGCGTGTCCGGAGCAACGCTCGACCACCGTCACTTGCGTGTCCGGCACGAGCGCCAGGGTTTCGGATGTCTTGCGGCCGATGTTCTGCACGCGCGCATGACAAGGCACGTGATACGAGACCTTGCCGAGCGGCGTATTGAAATCGGTCTTCAGCAGGCCGTCGCGATGCCGCGACACAAAGTACTCGAACGGGTCCCAGAACGCTTCGCTGACGGCGCGCACGTCTTCATCGCCGGGGAACATCAGCGGCAGCTCGTGTTTGTACATCATCACGCAACTCGGAATCGCGCCGATCAGCGCGTAACCGTCACGCGCGTATCTGGCCAGGATCGGCAGGTTTTTCTCCTTCTTCCGCGCCACGCCATCGAGATCGCCCTGTTCGAGCAAAGGCATTCCACAACATGACTCGCTGCTTACAAGCTCATATGGAATGTCGTTATGCGCGAGTACTGCAAGCAGATCATGACCGATGCCGGGCTCGTTGAAATTCACGTAGCACGTTGCATAGATCGCCACCTTGCCGGGCGTTCGTTCGCCGTCCCGAACCGGTATGTCTCGCGATCGCTTCGCTGCACTGCGGAATTTGCGTGAGGCGAACGATGGCAACCATGCATTCCTGTGGACGCCTAGCACGGTCTCCATCAATCCGCGCGCGGCGGCCGTATGGTTGACGGCGTTGACGGTTTGGGTCACGACCGGGATGCCGGCGAAATGGCCCAGCGCATCGGTATTCGACAAAAACCTGTCGCGTGTTTTGACCTCGCCGCGCTTATAGCTCGCGGCCTTGGTGCGCAGCATCAGATGCGGGAAATCGACATTCCACGGATGCGGCGGCACGTACGGGCATTTCGTCATGTAGCAGAGATCGCACAGATAGCACTGGTCCACCACCTTGCCGAAATGCGCCTTGTCGACGTCGTGCGCTTCGCCGGTGTCGGTCTCGTCGACGAGATCGAACAGCGTGGGGAATGCACCGCACAACGATACGCAACGGCGACAGCCCGCGCAGATGTCGAAGACGCGCGTCAGTTCTTCGTCGATTGCGCTCTGATCGTAGAAACTGTCGGAGCGCCAGTCGAGCGCGTGCCGGGTCGGTGCTTCGAGACTGCCTTCCTTGTGGGGCATGACGTCAGTCTCCTTTTCATCGTTCTTGTTTATGCCAGGAGCCGTTTCGTGGAGAAGACCGCACGCGAAGCGGCGCGAGAAGCCGCGGACATGCGCCGCGGTTTCTCGCGCGAGGCGTGGGGCGTGCCGTTTAACGAAACGGCATCGGGCATCAATTCACACTGCCGGCTGCGGCCTCGTCAGTCCACCAGCGACTCGAGCGCTTTCGAATAACGGTTGGCATGGCTGCGTTCCGCCTTGGCCAGGGTTTCGAACCAGTTGGCGATTTCGTCGAAGCCTTCGTCACGCGCCGTTTTAGCCATGCCGGGGTACATGTCCGTATATTCATGCGTTTCGCCGGCGATTGCGGCCTCGAGATTCAGGCGCGACGAGCCGAACGGCAAACCGGTGGCCGGATCGCCCGATGCTTCGAGATATTCGAGGTGGCCATGCGCATGACCCGTCTCCCCTTCCGCGGTCGAACGGAACAGCGCTGCGACGTCGTTCTGGCCCTCGACGTCCGCCTTGGCGGCGAAATACAGGTAGCGGCGATTGGCTTGCGATTCGCCGGCGAATGCAGCCTTAAGGTTGTCTTCTGTTCTGGATCCCTTCAGTTGCGTCATCTGAGCCTCCATCCATCTTTTGTAGTGTGGGAATCGCGCGTTGGGGAAGCGGGCATCGTCGCGAGCGACTGCGGCTGGACGCGCGCGCCTGAGCCGTGCATTAAATCTAGAAGCTCACCCATGCGTTCCCAATTGTGATTTTCAATCTCGCCGATAGTGGTTTGGGTTGCATAACTTTTCGTCCGACATAGACTGTTGTAGCGGACAAGCGTCTATGCGGGGGGCTTGGAAATGCGGCTGACCATCCTTATCAACGGTCCGGATCCAACCGTGAATCATGACTACGCAGTGCTGTGGCTGGACACCGAACAGCGCCGCTGGTCCAGAGAAGCACACGAAGGCGTGCATCTCCCCCCGTGGGGAGAATTGCGCGATAGCGACGGTGTCACTGCGTTATGCGCGCCGAGCACAGAAGCGCCGTTGTGCACGCTCGAAGGATTGCATGTCGACCGCAGACAGCGTGTCAGTTCTTCGCAAGGCGTTGCGGCATGGCAGTCCGAACGCACGCATTCGCCGATGAACGGCTTCTGGCGCCTGCAAGCGGTTGATCGCCAGCCGGTAAAAGCGGAAAACAGCATCTTCGGGCGCTGACCGGCGCCCCTGGCGCGCGTGCGTCGGCCCGCGCGCTGCGCAACGGGCCATTCGTAGCGAATGAACGGCCACGGTAAATCGATGGCTCGCAAGGCGCCGCAATGGCAGCCACCCGAGTAGTTCGGTAGCGTCCTCTTCTATCCCTTCACCACGCGTTCAAAGCGGATTGCTGCAGTGCAATCGCATTAACGCGCTCGCGCCGCGCGACGCTATACTTGCGCCTCGCCGTTTCCGCCCATGCCTTTTTCGTCCTGCCTTTCATCCCTCTGCAATCTATGAAGAAGTGGTTTCTCTGCCTGCTGGCCGCTGTCGCGGCTCATGCGACGGCGGCGCCGTCCTGCACCGATTTCACGCCAAACGGCCAATGGCCCGTGCTAACCAATCCGAAAATGGCGCCGCAAACACGCATGCTCTGCTATGCGGATTTTGCGGTGCTGCATTCCGGCATCACGCACGGGCCGTTGTGGTCCGCCGAACATTTGACGCGCGATCATATCGAGGCAGCCAGAAATATGACGCGCACGAATCGCTTCTTCGAAGATGCGCGCCTGCCCGCCGGCGAAGGTGCGACGCTCGCCGATTACAGGCGCAGCGGGTTCGACCGCGGCCATATGAGCCCGGCCGGCAATCGCTGGAACGAGGCAGGCATGGCGCAATCTTTTTCGCTCGCGAACATCGTCCCGCAGAATCGCGAGAACAATGAACGCTTGTGGTCGCGCGTCGAAAGCGCCGTGCGCAAACTCGCGCTGAAATACGATGACACCTACGTCGTCACGGGCCCGATGTTCGTCGGCCAGCGGTTGCAGACGATCGGCGCGACACGCGTATTCGTGCCGACCCAATTGTTCAAGGTGATCTACGTGCCGTCGAAGCGGCTTGCGTTCGCGGTGGTCGTGGACAACACTGCGACCAACCGCTACAACGTCAAAACCGTGCATGAACTCGAAGCGGCCAGCGGCATCCGCTTTCCCGGTATTCCCGAGAGTGCGAAGGACGAACGGCCAGGAGGGCTCAAAGGTGTTTAACGCGTATTCAAACGACGTCGACGTGCTCGGCATTGAGGGCGATGCGTTGACCATTACGAATGGCGCGACCCGCGTGCTGATCAGCGGCACGCTAGCGCTCACGAAGGATAAGCGCGGACTCAAGGCCGCGCTTGCACTCAAGCAGGCAGTCGATAGCGCGGTCGCCGCATTGCAGGCGCAAGCGGATCTGCCCGAACGCATCAAGGACGAGCCGAACGCGAAGCCGGGGGCGGTCGATAACCCGTTTTGAACAGCGTCGTCTCGCGATGCATGTCGCCCGCGTCGGCGCTTGAAAGCTCTATTCAGCGTACTCCCGCAACACCATCGCGATGCGTGCCTTTGGCCTAATGATCGCAGTAAGCCCGATCACAAATGCAAAGGAGACGACATCATGCTGGTCAATCCACCTTCTATCGACCCGCGCATGCGGGCCGACGGCGACACCGCGAAAGGCGCAGCACCATCGGCTCCGCAGCAGATTGCCAACAGCGCAGACCGTGCATCGGATCAGACAGCCGCCGCTTTCGCCGATACATCGTCGGCGCGAACAAGCGACAAGCCAGGATCGCCATCACACGCTCCTGCAAGCCGCGAACGTTCGAGCGCTTCCAGGCAGACAGGCGTGCCGCCCGGATCCGGCGCGCTTCACCGCAAACAGCCCGAGAATCGAGCGCGGACCCTGGCGAGCCATGCGAACGATGACCGGCTGATCGCTAACCTGAACCGGATGTTGACCACCTCGCAAATCGGTGCCTGGAACGAATCGAGCGATTACATCCGCGGTTCGATCGAACACGATCTCAGCAGCGATCGCGGTGTGCTCGAGACATCCGCGCAGAGCGTACGCACTGCACAAAGCGGACTCGATGATGCCGAGCATCAGATGACCAGCCGCGCGGACCCGTTCTCGGGTATCCCCTGGCCCGCCGACTACGCAAGGTACAAAGCTGCCAGACAGTCACTCGCACGCGCACAACAGGCAAATGAAGACGCGGAAAAATCGTGGCGCGAGGCCAACCGGAAACATCTGGCCGATATGCCGCCGTACGTGTCCGGCGCGATAATGCTCGATGCGACCAACCGCATCGCACAGGACGTCCATGCCGGCCGCGCCAACTGGATCGTATCGGCGACCGATGCGCGCGCGCTCTGTCGTCAGGCGACACAGAATGCGAAGCAAAAGATCGACGACCACCTGGGTAAGGCGTGGGAACAGCTGGTGCTCGATTTGCGCGCGTGGCGGAGCAACAATGTCGGCAAGATCGATTCCGAATCGATCGTCAGGCAGATGAACAAGACATCGGAGACTTATCTGCTGCTCGAACAGGACGCGGCGCTGAAGAAAGGCATCATTGACGCACGCGTCAAGAACTTCGACGATTGGCTGGACCAGAACCGATCCGCCCTCATCGCCAGGCGCAACCCCGATGACGCAGCGCAAAAGAGCGCCGTCGTCGATTTGCTGCGCGAACGCCGCGCAAACCTCGAAAGCGCGATATCCGATAGCAACGATCAGAGCCATCTGGCGGCTTCGTTGATGGCGGCGACCGTCAACCACAGCCGGCTCGCGACACCCGAAACCAGCGAGGCCGTCTTTGTTTCGGAGGCCCACCCTGGCGGCAGTCCTCACGACTATGCCGGGAAACTGTCGTTTTACGACACGAGCTCGGGCAAAGACATGCTGATCGGCACAAAAGATCTCGGCGTCACGTCGATCACCATGCCTGAAGGTGACAGGGGAGATCCGGCTGCAGCGGTTCAGCCGGACTCCATCGTGCCGCCGCCGCTGACACCGCCCGGCACGCACCTCAAACTTCAGTACTCTTATGAGCGGTCAGGCGCGGTCCGCTATCCGGAGCAAAACGGACTCATCTTTACCACCCAACAGACGAACGCGCAAAAACAGGCCGAAAAGGACTTCACGAAATACGGCGGATCGGTTGCGGGCCTCGTCAGAGCCGGAGAATACGGCTACGTTCGCTTTAACAACTCGCAGTTCGTCAAGGACAAGTTGCCGACACTGTCCCGGGTTCAGAAGCCGATGATGCCGTTCAATGCGCCCTTGCCGGCAACGCTGCAATTTGCAACGCGCGGCATATCGATCGCATCGGGCCTGACACGCGGCGCGATGTACCTCGAATCCGCCGCCAACAAAGTGGCGAGAGGAGAAGATCCGACGTCCGACTATGTGGCCGCCGGAGCGGCGTTCGCGCAGGGAACCATCGATTCGTCGGTCGGCTTGTATGTCGACGCGGCGCTCGTATCCGCTAGCCAGTACAAAGCGGATAACCGCGAGGCGAAGCTGCCGGGAAAACGCGCTGAAACGCTGTTTCCACAATCCCGCGACGAACCTGCTCGTGGAATCAGTTACGAGTACAAGCCCGACGGCACCATCGAAAGCGCGCAAAGGATCGACCCGAAAACCGGTGAGCTGCAAACCTGCACGCCCACGCACGCCGAGCTTGCCAAGCTGGAGCCTGCCGGCAATGCATCGCCGTCGAACGCGGGCACGACGTCGGATGCCGAAGGCGAAGCGATGGTTCGCACCGTCTCGCCCGTGGCCGACTCGGAAATCCAGAGCGGCATCAGGCGTTCGGCGGACAGCATCGTTGCGTCGGCCGAGCGGGTCGCTCACGCTTATGGTCCGTTGAACGCCAGCGGACTGCCGCAAATCGATACAGGCAGGGCGCGATTGAATGCGCTGGCCGCCGAGTTGCGCGAAAGCGCCGACCAGATGAAGAACTCCTTCCAGAAGTTCGCCTTCAATGTCGAGCTCAATCGTGCCAACGAACTCGGGGGCAAAAAGTGGCCCATTCCCGGCGGCGTCAAGCTTATGGCGTACGCCAGCGCGGGCCTCGTCGTTCCAGCGTTGGTCGAATATGGCGTCAAGGTGTCCGATTACATCGAAAGAGCCGAACAGGGGACGCTCACGCGAGCGGACGACCTGAGCCTCGCTGCGTCGACCACCAACGCGGTCACGATGGTGACGCCTTACATTCCGGTGGTCGGGCCGATCATTACGCCGTTTCTGCTGATCGCCAGCATGGCGATGAATGCGGCCGCGAGTTCGTTCAACAAAACGCCGGTGGAGAAAGTCTCCGCGCTATTGCAGTCGCAAACGGCGCATCCGCTTGCGAATCTGGGAGGCTATAACCCTATCGTGCCGCCCGCTACCCAAGCCTGACTTGCACCTGACCGCGCCTCACGACCGCGCACGCGCTAGCGCGCCTGCGACCGGATCAAACGCGCGCTATGCCACGCAGTCAATGCGACCGCAAACCAGATCGGTACATACGTCGCGAGCTGCGTGGACGACAGATGCTCGCCAAGCAGCGTGACCGATACGAGCACGAGCAGCACCGGCTCGACGTAACCGAGGATGCCGAATAGCGCCATCGGCAACAGGCGGCTTGCCTTCAGATACGAAGCAAGCGCGACGGTGCTCAACACGCCGAGGCCCGGCAGCCAGAGCACCCACATGTCGATGCGGCCGGACAGCAGGTGCAGCGAGCCGCCCGTCGCGACCATCACACCCGCCACCGGGACGAGCAGTGCCATTTCAACGGCAAAGGCGGTCAGCGAGTCTGCATTGATTTTGCGGCGGAGTACGAAATAAGGCGGATAGCCAAGCGCGACGAGTACCGTCGGCCATGCAAATGCGCCGGTCGCCCACAGCTCATGTGCAACGCCGGCCGCCGCACATGCGACCGCCGCCCATTGCAGCGGATCGAGCCGTTCGCGATAGTAGAAGCGCCCGGTCAGCACCATGGTCAGCGGCAACAGAAAATAGCCGAGTGAAACTTCGAGCAGGCGTCCATGCAACGGCGCCCATAAAAATATCCATAGCTGAATGCCGAGCAGCGCGGCGCTGATGCCCAGCGCGAGCGCGGTCCAGCGCTCGGTCATCGCGCGCCTGACGAGCACGCGCATCTGCGGCAGGCGAGAACGCAGTGCGACGAGCGTCAGCGCGCCAGGCGCGGTCCACAACACACGCCACGCGAAGATATCGAGGCCGCTCAACGGCGCGAGCAGCTTCACGTAGACCGACATCAAGGCGAAGAGCGCGGATGCGCTGGCCGAAAGCGCGATACCGCGTCCGGATTGATATGCGCTCATTGCGTGAGGATCTCGCATTGCCAGGTTAAAGCCCGCATTCTAGACGCCTCGCGTATCCAACGGGAGGCATCCGCCATACGAATGGGTACGTGCACGATTGCTCACATTGGAGTACAACGTAGCCTCATGCCTTTCTCGTCCGTTCATCGTCTGTTTCCCTTCGGGTCACATCGCCGTAACCGGTAAGCGCGATTCTTGCTTGAAAGCGCGTCTTAAATGCCGCGGATGACGAACGCAATGTCCTTTTAATTGCGCGTTCAGTCCAGCGAGTGTGCCCGTCCTTCGTGTGCGAAGTTCGTCGAACCGACCGTACACGCAACGCGAAACCACCGGCAGCATCGCCAGCGCCGCCGGAAACCTACAACATGGAGCGAACATGTCCCAGCCTGCCCTATCGCACGACGTCTCCCCCGAATTCGCCTCTGCCGTGCGAGCCGGCCTGACTCATGCGCCGCAGAAGGAGTTGCCGTCGATGTATCTGTACGACGAAGTGGGCTCCGCGCTCTTCGAAGTCATCACGGCACTGCCCGAATACGGCGTCACGCGCGCCGAGGAGCGCCTGCTCGCCCGGCATGCGCCCGATATCGTCGCGCATGTGCCGCACAATGCGATCGTCGCCGAACTCGGCAGCGGCAGCGGCCGCAAGACCCGGCGCATTCTGGAAGCTTTGTGCAAGAAACGGCCGACGACGTCGACCACCTATTCGCCGATTGAAATTTCATGCACCGCTTTGCAATTATGTCGCCGCGAACTCGGCGATCTCGAGCGCCTGTCGATCGTCGGCTACGAGCGCGATTACCTGGCCGGTCTCGCGGAAGTCAGCAAGCGGCGCGCGCGCGACGAACCGCTGCTCGTGCTGTTTCTCGGCAGTACGATCGGCAACTTCGGCCGGCTCGCGGCCACGCGGTTTCTGCGCGACATCCGCGGCATGCTGATGCCCGGCGACGCGCTGCTGCTCGGAACCGACCTCGAAAAGCCGATAGCCACGCTGATCGCAGCCTATGACGATCCGATCGGCGTGACCGCGGCGTTCAATCTGAATCTGCTTGCGCGCATCAATCGCGAATTGGGCGGCACGTTCGACCTCGATGCATTCGAGCATGTCGCGCGTTTCAACCCGGACGCGCGCAGCGTCGAAATGCATCTGCGTGCAAAGCATCGCGTCACCGCGCAGATTCGCGCAGCGCAACTCAATGTGACGCTCGAAGCCGGCGAAACGATCTGGACCGAAAGCAGCCACAAGTACCACGCAACCGAGATCGGCGCGATCGCTAACGATGCGGGCTTCGCATGCGAGCAGCAATGGGTCGAACGCGACTGGGGATTTGCGGAAAGCCTGCTGGTTGCGCGATAAGGCGTGTGGCGCGGAGCGGACATGGCGGCGAGCGCATGCGATGACGCGGCATCGCTCGCCGGCGCGCGTGCGCCACCGCGACCACCATGCTGTTTCAGTGTTGCTCGAAACGCTCGTAGCGCTTATCGGTCAGGCGCTCTTCGCCGGTCACTTCAGTCACGCGCGCTGCGGGCGGTCCGTGCCGCAGCCACGTGAGCATCCGGTCCACCTGGTTCGCGGGCCCTTGCAGCATGGCTTCAACAGAGCCGTCGTCAAGATTCGCGACCCAGCCTCTGATACCGAGCGCGTGGGCCTCGCGCACGGTCGCAAGGCGAAAGCCGACGCCCTGTACTACACCCTTGACGCGCACGTAGTACGTTTCGATCCGCGAATCGAGATCCGTGCCGGTCATGCTCTCATCTCCTGATAGTCTCTCAAGCCAGTCCTTCAAGCCGGCATTCTAGTCGCGTCGCAACGGAAATGCCCAGTTCCGGGCTGCAATGAAAGCGCACAGGCAGCACGCACGAATGAGACACGAGCGCCGGGATAAGCGCGACACGAGCGCGACACGAGCGCGCCGCGAACCCGTCACGATCGCGGCGAAGTTCCAAAGCGCCACATGGCTTTCGCGCCCACGTACAATCCGACCACTTGGCCAAGGGAAACCACACAGGAATGAGTGATCAGAATCGCGATCTCGTGCTCGTGACGGGCGCGTCGGGCTTTGTCGGCTCGGCGGTGGCGCGCATTGCGCAACAGAAGGGCTTTGCGGTGCGCGTGCTCGTGCGGGCGACGAGTCCGCGCCGCAATATCGAGGAGCTCGACGCGCAGGTGGCCGTCGGCGATATGCGCGACGAAGCGTCGATGCGCGCAGCGCTGCGCGGCGTGCGCTATCTGCTGCATGTCGCAGCCGACTATCGGCTCTGGGCGCCCGACCCGAGCGAAATCGAACGCGCGAACCTCGAAGGCACCGAGGCCACGATGCGCGCGGCGCTGAAAGAAGGCGTCGAGCGCATCGTCTATACGAGCAGCGTGGCGACGCTGAAGGTGACCGATTCTGGCCAGTCGGTCGACGAAACCGCGGGCATGACGCCGCAACAGGCGATCGGCGTCTACAAGCGCAGCAAGGTGCTCGCGGAGCGCGCGGTCGAGCGCATGGTCGCCAACGACGGCTTGCCCGCCGTGATCGTCAATCCTTCGACGCCGATCGGCCCGCGCGACGTGAAGCCGACGCCGACTGGCCGCGTGATCGTCGAAGCGGCGCTCGGCAAGATGCCGGCCTTCGTCGATACGGGCCTGAACCTCGTGCATGTCGACGACGTCGCAGCCGGTCATTTTCTCGCGCTCGAGCGCGGCCAGATCGGCGAACGCTACATTCTCGGCGGCGAGAACCTGCCGCTGCAGACCATGCTCGCCGATATCGCGTCCCTGACCAACCGCAAGCCGCCGACCCTCGCCCTGCCGCGCTGGCCGCTTTATCCGCTTGCGATGGGCGCCGAAGCCGTCGCCAAGATCACGAAGCGCGAGCCGTTCGTGACGGTCGACGCGCTGAAGATGTCGAAGAACAAGATGTACTTCACATCGGCGAAAGCGGAGCGCGAGCTCGGCTATCGCGCGCGCCCATATCGCGAAGGGTTGAAAGATGCGCTCGACTGGTTTCGCAACGCGGGGTATCTGACGAAGTGACGCGCGGACATGCTGCATTTTGTTACAACGTCGACCGCCACAGCCACGCGTAAAAGCGCGTTCTGAAAGGTAAAATCGCGGGTCTTCTCAGAGAACCGTCGTATGAACCTTCAGGAACAGATCGGCGCGCTCGAAGCGAGCGTCGATGATCTCATTGAGGCCGCTGCTGCATCAGCCGTCGCGGCTTCGGCTACTGCGGCTTCGCCCGCCGAGCCAGCCGGAGCTGCCGCGCAAGACGCCGTACAGGCCGAATCACCCGCATCGGACAACAAGCCCACACTGCATATCGACCGTCCGAATCAGAACGAAATCGTGATGACGATCGGCGATCGCTCCGTGCGGCTGCATCCACTGCAGGTAGGCCAGCTGATCGAGGAATTGTCGAACGCGCGCGCGTCGATGCAGCCCGAAGCGCCGGCGAATCTGCCGCCGGGCTGGCGTTTCGTCTCGACGAAGAATCCGGTGATGGCGGTTCAGAAGCAGTCGAATGGCGACCGCTTGCTTGTCATGCGGCATACAGGCCATGGTTGGGTGCCGTTCACTTTTTCGCCGGACACGGTCATCCAGTTGTACATGATGCTCACGCAAGCGTGAGCTTCGGGGCCACACGGCGTCACAGCGCGCGTTCGCCGCTTTACCGCGCGGTCAGTCAGCGCAACAGCGGCAGTAGCACGCCCGGCAGACGCATCGGCTGCGGCGACGCGGGATCGGCGTCTTCCGTAAGATCCGCGGTTGTGCCCGGCCATACCACCGGGCGAACGCAGAACTCAGTCCAGCGTGCGTCGCATTCGCCTGCTCGCATCGCTTGCCACACTTCCGCCGCGCCCGACTGCGCCGGCGGTTCGAACACCAGCGCGAAGGTCTTCGCGCGAACACCGACCATCTCCGCATAAGCCTTCGATCCGCCGTAGCTCTTCAGCGCCGCGTCCAGATCGCCACCGGCGGACTTCATATAGCCATAGAGAATCGCCGAACCGACCTCGATATTGGTGTCCGGTTCCGTCAAATCCTTCACGTTCTTCAGCAGCGGTCGATGCGCGCTCGGCACGACCTGCATCAGGCCGGTCGCGCCGTTGCGGCCCTTCGCTTTTTCTTTGAAACGCGATTCGATCGAGATGATCGCGAGCAGCAGCGCAGGCGGGAGGGCGTACTTCTCCGATGCGACCCGGACCGCATTCGATATCTGCACCGCCTTTTCTTTCGCGACACCGAATTTTTGCGCGAGGTAGTCGGAGACGCGGTCGCCGGCCGGGCGAGCTTCGCGGCTACCCGCCGCTGATGCGTCGCTGCGGATCGCCCGGGCTTCGGCCTGGGTCTGAACCTGAGCTTGAACCGGTAGGTCGGTACCGGCTACGTCGCCACTGTCGCTGCCAGAGCGAGCGAATGCGACTTGCATCAGACCAGGCAGCAGCGCGAGCGTGAAAAGCGGGCGAAGTAACCTGGTCGATGCAATCATCGTGTGTGTCCCGTGTTTACCGTTCCTGCACCGGTGCCTGGACGCGGGCCTTCCATTGCCCGCCCTTGCCGCGCCAATACCGCACCGCGGACCCGATCGTCGCACTCACATAAAAAAGAGCGACGAGCGGCAGGAACGGCGCCCACAGCGGCGAGCGTCCGTAAAAGCGCAGCATCGGCGCGTAGGCGCAGCACATCGCTGCCCATGCGATCCATGCGGGCCAGCCCAGCGGTCCGAGCGTCAGCGCGACAACCGGCGGCACCAGATAGATGACCACCATGCCAAACACCGTACCGACGAGCAGCCACGCGGAATAGCGCAGCTGCGTGAAGGCCGTGCGCGCGATCATGTTCCAGATCTCTTGCCAGTTGTTATAGGGGCGCAACGAAACGCTGCGCGCGGCAAGATCGAGCCGGATCGAATGGCGGCCTTCGCCGCGATGCTTGATCAGCGCGGCGAGCGTGCAATCGTCGATCAGGGTACTGCGGATCGATTCGATGCCGCCCGCTTCCTCGAGCGCGCTGCGGCGCACGAGCATGCAGCCGCCGGCCGCGCCCGCCGTGCGATTGCGCGGATTGCCGACCCATGCGAACGGGTACAGCTTCGCAAAGAAGAACACGAATGCGGGTATCAGGGCCTTTTCATAGAACGAATCGCAGCGCAAGCGGACCATCAGCGACACGAGGTCGCGCTTTTCCGTGTCGGCACGCGCGACGAGCTGCGTGACGGCATCGGCCGGATGGCCGATATCCGCATCGGTAAGCAGCAGGTACTCGGGCGCCAGACCCAGCGACCTGACGGTTTCGATGCCCTGCGATTGCGCCCACACCTTGCCCGACCAGCCCGCGGGCAGCGGTTTCGCGAGCACCACCGTCAGACGGTCGGGGCATTGCCGCTGCAAGGCTGCGGCGCGCGCGGCGTCCGCGGTGCCGTCGGTGCTGTGATCGTCGACCACGACGACGTGGAACGCACCCGCGTAGTCCTGCTCGAGCAGCGACGCGACCGCCTCGCCGATCGCGTCGGCTTCATTGCGTGCCGGTATGACGGCGACGACCGATGGCCACGCGTCGCGGCCGTCGGTGGCGAGCGGCGGCGCCGGGCGCGCGCGCCAGAAACCGCCGCGCGCGAACAGCAGCACACACCAGATCAGAAGGGAAAGACAGCTGAGAAAAAACAGCACCACCGCGCTCATGCGGCGGCTCCGTCGCAGCGCTGCAAGACGACTGTCAGTTTGACCGATGACCGGGCGCCGAGCGCGGCGCGCACATGCCGGCCGTCGGCCAGTGCGCTCGCGGCCGTCCGGTGAGGCGCGTTTGCAACAGCATAGTAATCGTAATGGTGGACTTCCATACCGCGAGCCTCTAGATTCCACATTCAGCAAGCGGCAGTCACTGCAAAATCGCCGCGGGCCCCTAGTTTAAAGGTTACGTGCCGGCCGCGCATTGAGTCATTTTTGCCATCTCACGCGGTTCGCCCGAAATGGCCCAAAGGCAAACCGGCCCGGTTAGCGTTAGAATGCGCGTTTGGTCTTCAAACAACTGCTTTTTGTCGGTTTAAAGACATCAACAATATTATGGACGCGGCGAACGAGTCATTTTTACCGACATCGTCGCAAACCCGCGTCAGTCGGAGTTCGCCAGCTTATGCGAGTCATCCTTGCTCAACCCCGCGGCTTTTGTGCGGGCGTTGTACGCGCGATCGAAATCGTCGATCGCGCGTTGCAGCAACACGGCGCGCCCGTGTATGTGCGCCATGAAATCGTCCACAACAGGCACGTGGTCGATAACCTGCGCAGAAAGGGCGCTCGCTTCGTCGAAGAGCTCGATGAAGTGCCCGAGGGCGCGGTTGCCATTTTCAGCGCGCATGGCGTTGCGCAGAGCGTCGAGCGCGATGCGGAGCAACGCGGCCTCGACGTGCTCGATGCAACCTGCCCGCTCGTCACGAAGGTGCACGTTCAGGGCCGCCAGTACGTCGCGGCCGGCCGCACGCTGATCCTCATCGGCCACGCGGGGCACCCGGAAGTCGAGGGCACGATCGGGCAAATTCCGGGTAAGGTGCTGCTCGTTCAAAGCGAAGCCGAGGTCGCAAAGCTCAATCTGCCCCTCGATACGCCTCTGGCGTACGTCACGCAGACTACGCTGTCAGTCGACGACACCCGTGGCATCATCGACGCACTGTTGAACCGCTTCCCGGACATCGTCGGCCCGGACACGCGCGACATCTGCTATGCGACGCAAAACCGGCAGGCCGCAGTCCGCGAATTGAGCACACAGGTCGACGTGCTATTGGTCGTCGGCGCAACGAATAGCTCGAACTCGAACCGGCTGCGTGAAATCGGCAGCGAAAGCGGCGTACCGAGCTACCTCGTCGCAGACGGTTCGGAAGTCAGGGCCGAATGGTTCGCGAACGCGCTAACCGTCGGCATCACCGCTGGCGCATCGGCGCCGGAAGAAATGGTGGAAAACGTCATCGATGCGCTGCGCGCATTGGGCCCCGTCGACGTTTCGACGATGGCGGGCCGTGAAGAAAAAGTTGAATTCAAGTTGCCGTCAAAGCTGACGCAACCACTCGCTGCACGCGAAGTTTAAGGAGAACCGTCTTGTCTATTCCGCTGCTACAGAAAGTTCGGGTCGGCGCCTACATCATGCGCCAGCACCTGTCGGGGAATAAGCGCTATCCGCTCGCACTGATGCTCGAACCGCTTTTCCGCTGCAACCTTGCCTGCAATGGCTGCGGCAAGATCGATTATCCGGATCCGATCCTGAACCAGCGGCTGTCGTTGGCCGAATGCCTCGAAGCCGTCGACGAGTGCGGCGCGCCCGTCGTCTCGATTGCGGGCGGCGAGCCGCTGCTGCACCGGGAAATGCCGCAGATCGTGAAAGGCATCATGGCGCGCAAGAAGTTCGTCTATCTCTGCACGAACGCGCTGCTGATGGAAAAGAAGATGGACGATTACGAGCCGAATCCGTATTTCGTCTGGTCCGTGCACCTCGATGGCGACAAGGACATGCACGACCACTCGGTGTCGCAGGAAGGCGTCTACGAGAAGGCCGTCGCCGCGATCCGCGAAGCGAAGCGCCGTGGCTTCCGCGTCAACATCAATTGCACGCTGTTCAACGATGCGAAGCCGGACCGCGTCGCCGCGTTCTTCGATACGTTGAAGCCGCTCGGCGTGGATGGCATTACGGTGTCGCCCGGTTACGCGTATGAGCGCGCGCCCGATCAACAGCACTTCCTCAACCGCGAAAAAACCAAGCATCTGTTCCGCGAAATCTTCAAGCGCGGCAACAACGGCAAGAACTGGTCGTTCAGTCAGTCGGCCATGTTCCTCGATTTCCTCGCGGGCAACCAAACGTATAAATGCACGCCGTGGGGCAACCCGGCGCGCACCGTGTTCGGCTGGCAACGTCCGTGCTATCTGGTCGGCGAAGGCTATGCGAAGACCTTCAAGGAGCTGATGGAAACCACCGACTGGGACAAGTACGGCACGGGCAACTACGAGAAGTGCGCGGACTGCATGGTCCACAGCGGATTCGAAGCGACGGCCGTGATGGATACGGTTACGCATCCGCTGAAGGCGCTGAAGGTCAGCAGGAACGGCCCGAAGACGACGGGCGCATTCGCCAAGGATATTCCGCTCGACAAGCAGCGTCCGGCTGAATATGTGTTCTCGCGCCACGTGGAGATCAAGCTCGAAGAGATCAAGCGCACGGGCAAGGGCAAGAAGGTCGAGACAGCTGCCGCGATGAATTGATCGCCCGGTCTTGAAGTTTTAAAGACCGACGATTTCAAGACCGACACAACGAATAAAGCGCAACGGTATAGGCCGTTGCGCTTTTTTGTTTGGGCCGTCGGCCTCTCAAGCTCTCAGGTTCAGCAGCACTTTCCCGCACCACCTCCATACCGCGCGCTTTGACGCTCGCGGAAAAACTCATCGTAGGTCATAACGGGCCGGTCGGGATGCGTCGCGCGCATGTGCGCAACGTAGGTGTCGTAGTCCGGCAGCCCCACCATCAGGCGCAGCGTCTCGCCCAGATAGCGGCCTGCGGACCTCACGTCGTTGCGAAGATTCGAGAACATGGTGGCCGCTCCGTTCAGTTCGCGCCGCCCGCTTGCGGCGCCGCGGGCATCGCTTCGAACGGCGTTTCCCGCGCGGTGGGATAGTGTGCACGCCGCGCACGCAGCACCGCACGCGCGCCATATACCGTGATGCTCACCACGACCAGAATGAAAAGACCTGCGAGCGCTGCGTCGATATAGTCGTTGAATATCACGCGTTGCATCTGCGCGAGCGACTTCGCGGGCGCGACGATCTTCCCTTCATCAGCTGCGGCTCTGAGCTTCGCTGCGTGCGCGAGGAAACCGACCTTCGGATTCGCATCGAAAACCTTCTGCCAACCGGCAGTCAGCGTGCAAACGAGCAGCCAGGCGGTCGGCACGAGCGTGACCCACGCATAGCGCTCGCGCTTCATCTTGAACAGCACGACAGTGCCGAGTACAAGTGCAATACCGGCCAGCATCTGGTTCGAAATGCCGAAGAGCGGCCACAACGTGTTGATGCCACCGAGCGGATCGACGACGCCCTGATACAGGAAGTAGCCCCATGCTGCCACACACAAGGCCGTTGCGATCAGGTTGGCAGGCAGCGATTCGGTGCGCTTCAACGCGGGATGGAACGTACCGAGCAAATCCTGCAGCATGAAGCGGCCCGCACGCGTGCCCGCGTCGACTGCGGTCAGAATGAAAAGCGCCTCGAACAGAATGGCGAAGTGATACCAGAAGGCCATCATCGCCTCGCCGCCGATCACCTGATGCAGAATGTGCGCCATGCCGACCGCGAGCGTCGGGGCGCCGCCTGCACGCGCGACGATGGTCGTTTCGCCGACCGCCTTCGCGGTTTCAGTGAGCATTTCCGGCGTGAGCATGAAGCCCCATTGCGATACCGTCTGCGCGACCGCTTCGGGCGTCGTGCCGAGCACTGCCGCCGGCGCGTTCATCGCGAAGTAGATGCCCGGTTCGATGACCGAAGCAGCCACGAGCGCCATGATCGCGACGAACGATTCCATCAGCATGGCGCCATAGCCGATGAATCGCGCGTTGCGTTCGTTGTCGAGCAGCTTCGGCGTCGTGCCCGACGAGATCAGTGAATGGAAGCCCGACACCGCGCCGCATGCGATCGTAATGAACAGGAACGGAAACAGGCTGCCGGACCAGACCGGGCCCGTGCCGTCGACGAACTTCGTGAGCGCGGGCATCTTCAGTTCGGGCGCGACGATCAGAATGCCGATCGCGAGACCGACAATCGTGCCGATTTTCAGGAACGTCGACAGATAGTCGCGCGGCGCCAGCAGCAGCCAGACCGGCAGCACCGACGCGACGAAGCCGTAACCGATCAGAATCCACGTGAGTTGCGTGCCGCTGAACGTGAACCATGCAGCAAGCGCCGGAGAATCGTGTACCTGCTGACCGAATACGATCGACGCCATCAGCAGCACAAAGCCGATGATCGACACTTCGCCGATCCGGCCGGGCCGGATAAAGCGCGTATAGACACCCATGAACAGCGCGATCGGAATGGTTGCGGCTACCGTGAACGTGCCCCACGGCGAATTCGTCAACGCCTTCACGACGATCAGCGCGAGCACCGCAAGGATAATGACCATGATCAGGAACGCGCCGAACAGCGCGATCACGCCGGGCACGGTGCCGAGTTCCATCTTCACCAGATCGCCGAGCGAACGGCCGTCGCGGCGCGACGAGATGAATAGCACGATGAAATCCTGCACCGCGCCGGCAAACACCACGCCGGCGAGAATCCACAGCATGCCCGGCATATAGCCCATTTGCGCGGCAAGCACGGGGCCGACGAGCGGACCCGCGCCGGCGATCGCCGCGAAATGATGGCCGAACAGCACGTACTTATTGGTCGGCACGTAGTCCAGCCCGTCGTTGTGCCGCACCGCGGGCGTGACGCGTTCGCCGTCAAGCTGCAATACCTTGTTGGCGACGAAGCGGCTATAGAAGCGGTACGCAATCAGATATACGCAGACTGCGGCGATTACTATCCACAACGCGCTGACGCGCTCGCCGTGCGCGAGTGCGATGGTGCCGAACGCGAATGCGCCGGATAGCGCAACCGCAGTCCAAACCAGGAATCCGGAAGCCCGATTCATGGAGTCTCCTGTTTAGTTATACGAATTCAATGCCTGACGACAATAAGCCGATGTGGCATCGTATGTTCGCCAAGCTCTGGCCGTGTAGTATTCGCTTTCGTCGTTCGCGTCACAAGCGTACAACTACGTAAGCTCGCTACGTACCATTACGTATGCCATCCGGCGGACTTTTCAGCGATGAACCTTAAAGCGAAAATATTCCTGCTCGCGATCGTGCCGTTCCTGCTTGCGATCGTCGGCATCGGAATCGGCGTGCGCCATCAGGCCACGGCGCTCGCGCGAACCCAGCACGCCACCACGCAGGCCGCGTATCTCGCGAGCAAGGAAATCGAGCTGCGCCACTACGTCGACCTCGCGATGAGCGCAATCGCGCCGCTTTACGAAGCGGCTGGCGAGAACGCGCGCGACGATGCGATGTTACGCAGCCGCGCGCTGGCCACCTTGGAAAAACTCGATTTTGGTCAGGATGGCTACTTTTTTGTTTATGACATGCATGGCCGTTCGCTGATGCATCCGCGCGAACCGGATCTGGTCGGGCGCGATCTGTGGTCGCTACGCGATCCGGCCGGGTCGCTCACCATCCAGCAACTGATCGCCGCCGCGTCGCGAGGCGGCGGCTACGTGCGCTACGTGTGGCATCGTCCGTCCACGGGCAAGCTCGCGCCGAAGCTCGGCTACGTCGTGCCGCTCGAACGCTGGGGCTGGATGGTCGGCACCGGCATCTACCTCGACGATGTCGATACGACGCTCGCGCACATCGACCAGCGCGCATCCTCGAATATCGAGCGCACGATGATGTGGATCGGCGGCATCGCGCTCGCCGGGCTCGCTGTCATTACGCTATGCGCGCTGGTACTGAACGTAAGCGAGTATCGCAGCGCCGACGCGAAGCTCAGGCGCCTCGCGCAGCAGGTCGTCGCGTCGCAGGAAAACGAGCGTGCCCGGCTGTCGCGCGAATTGCACGACGGCATCAGCCAGATGATGGTGTCGGTCAAGCTGCTGCTCGAATCGGCGCTCGCGCGCTTCGAGCATAGCGACGCGCGGTTGCCGGCTGCGGAGGCCGCGCTGTCCACGGGTCTCGCGCGACTCGGCGACACGTTGCGCGAAGTGCGGCGTATTTCGCACGCACTGCGGCCGTCCATGCTCGATGATCTTGGGCTCGCCGCCGCGCTCGAACAATTGACGCGCGAACTGGGCGCCGAATCCGGCGTCGCGATCGCATTCGCGCAAACGGGTCAGGCACGCGGCATGCTCTTGCCGGACGCCATGAACACCGCGCTCTTTCGTATTGCGCAGGAGGCGCTGACGAATATCGTGCAGCACGCACACGCATCGAAAGCGGCGCTCGCGCTCGACATATCGGAGAACACGGTCGCGCTGACGATCGAAGACAACGGCCGCGGCTTCGACATCGATCGCGTACAGGCCGACCCGAATGCGGGCGTGGGCTTGCGCAACATGCGGGAGCGGCTCGAAGCGCTGGGCGGCGCGCTGTCGCTCGTGTCTCAGCCGGGGCGCAGCGTCGTACGGGCAACGGTGCCCGTTCCCGCACGCGACAATAAGGCATCGGCATACGCATCGGCCGATGACGCATCGCCCACCGGCAAGCGCATCGCGCAGGAGAACCGACCATGAACGACACGTCGCCGGCCGCCACGCGCCTGCTTCTCGTCGACGACCACCCGCTCGTGCGCGACGGCCTGCGTGTGCGGCTCGAAGCGGTGCCGGGTTTCGCCGTTGTCGGGGAAGCCGGGAACGCCGATGAAGCGATCGCACTGGCGGCCGCGCATCAGCCGGACCTCGTGCTGATGGACGTCGGCATGAATGGGATGAACGGCATCACGCTCGCGGGTGTCTTTCACGAACGCTTTCCGGACATTCGCGTGCTGATGCTGTCGATGCACGATAACGTCGAATATGTCACGCAAGCCGTGCGGGCCGGTGCGAGCGGCTACGTGCTGAAGGACTCGCCGGCCACCGAGATCATTCGCGCGATCAGTGCGGTGCTCGACGGACAAACATTCTTCAGCGCAGGGCTCGGCGTGAGGATGATCGAGGCATCGGCCGCGCTTACGCCGCTTGCCCGCCTCACGCCTCGTGAGCGGGACATTCTGGACGCATTGGCAGAGGGTTTGTCGAGCAAGCAGATTGCGCAGCGCAACGGCCTGTCGGTGCGTACCGTCGAAACGCATCGGCTGAACCTGAAACGCAAGCTCGACATCGACGGCCAGGCGGAGTTGATCAAATTCGCCGTCGAGCACCGCAGCAAAAAATAGCGGTGCGCCGAGCCGAAATGCGTGCCGGGCGCGGCACACGCGCATTCGCGTGATGCAGCGCCCGGCCCGGGTGCATAGTTCAGGAAGCGTTGCGTGCGTTGTGCTCGGTCAGAAATTTGATCAGACCGTCGACGCCGCCCTTCGTCAGTTGTTCCTGGAACTGCCGCTGGTAAACCTGGATCAGCCACGCGCCGAGCATGTTGATGTCGTAGATCTTCCAGCCGCCGGAGGTCTTTTCGAGCCGGTAGTCGATCTGATCGTCGCCGCCGTTGCTGAGCACATGCGAAGTGACGACAGCGTCATTGCCGCCGGCCTGGATGTTGGCCGGCTGAAACTGGAACTTCACGTCCTGACCGCGCAATTGCGACAAAGAGGATGCGTAAGTTCGCACCAGCAACAACTGGAATTGCTCGTATAGCTGTTTCTGCTGGTCGGGCGTGGCGGTGGACCATGCCTTGCCAACCGCGATACGCGTCGTACGCTGGAAGTTCGTAGCCGGCACGAAGTGCGATTCGACCACGCCGGTAATCTTGCTCATGTCGCCGCCACGCGCCTGGGGATCGGCTTTCATTGCCTCGACCGTGCCTTGCACCGCGCTCTTGACGACGGCCTCAGGCGCGGTTTGTGCAATAGCCGCGGTGGACACGAAGGCGGCTGCCAGAAAAACAGTCAGGTAACGTTTCATATACGGTTCGGTACGTTGGACAATGGGCGCCGGCTCATGGAGGCAACGGACGAAGGGCCAGTATAACGGCTTTGTCACATGCCTTTGACACGGCCTGCCGCCCTTCGATCCGCCTACAGCCGGGTTGCGTCGGTATACTTGTGCGCTCTTGAAGAAAATGCCATTTAATGACAGGGGCTCTGCGCCTACATGCTGAAGTCATCGATCGTCCGCCTTGCTGTCTTTTCCGTGCGCCGCCCGTTGCAGGTGATCGGCGTGTCGCTCGCGCTCGCCATCGCGAGCGGCTTCTACGTCGCCCATAACTTCAAGATCAACACGGACGTGAGCCGGCTCGTCGAAAACGACGAGAAGTGGGCCGCGCTCGACAATGCAATCGATCGGGCCTTCCCCGAACGCGGCGATACGATTCTCGTCGTGGTCGAAGCGGCGGCGCCCGAGTTTGCAGGCGCCGCCGCGGACGAACTGACTGCCGCGCTGCAAAAAGAACCGAATGAATTCGTTCGCGTCACGGAGCCGGCCGGCGGACCGTTCTTCGAGCACAACGGTTTGCTGTTTCCGTCGTTGAGCGACGTCGAATCGACCACATCGCAACTCGTCAAGGCCAAGCCGCTCATCAACTCGCTCGCGCAGGACCCGGGCCTGACGGGTCTCGCGAACACGCTCAACACGAGCCTCCAGCTGCCGCTTACGATCGGCCAGGTCAAGCTCGGCGACATGAGCCACCTGCTATCGGAAAGCGCGAACACGCTCGATAAGGTGCTCGCCGGCCAGTTCGCGGTCATGTCATGGCGCGGGCTCGTCGACAAGGATGAAGCGAAACAGCCCGCGCGCGCATTCATCACCGTGTTGCCGGTGGTGAACTACGGCGCGCTGCAGGCGGGCGCGCATGCGTCGAATCAGATCCGCAAGATCGCCACGTCGCTGAACCTCGAAGGCAAATACGGCGCGCAGGTACGCCTGACCGGCAAACAACCGCTCGCCGACGAAGAGTTCGCGTCGGTCAAGGACGGTGCCGCGGTCAACGGCATCGGCACATTGCTCGTCGTGCTGTTCATTCTGTGGCTCGCCTTGCGTTCGGGCCGCATGATCGTCGCGGTGCTGATCACGCTGTTCGTCGGCCTTGCGATCACAGCCGCGCTCGGTCTCATGATGGTCGGCGCGCTGAACATGATTTCGGTGGCCTTCATGGTGCTGTTCGTCGGGCTCGGCGTCGACTTCGGGGTGCAGTACGGCGTCAAGTATCGTGAAGAACGCCATCGGGACAACCGGCTTGCGGCCGCGCTCGTCAATACCGCGTATAGCATCGGCGTGCCGCTGACGCTCGCGGCCGTGGCCGTCGCCGAGAGCTTCTTTTCGTTTTTGCCGACCGCGTATCGCGGCGTATCGGAGTTGGGAAAAATTGCAGGGGTCGGCATGTTCGTCGCGTATTTCACGAACATGACCTTGCTGCCGGCACTGCTGAAGGTGTTCAATCCGCCCGGCGAAGCGGGATCGCCCGGCTTCACCCGGCTCGCGCCCGTCGACGACTTTCTCGACCGCAACCGCAAGCCCGTGCTCATCATCACGCTCGCCGTGATCATCGGCGCCTTGCCGCTGCTCGCGCATCTGCGGTTCGACTTCAATCCGTTGCATCTGAAGGATCCGCACACCGAATCGATGGCAACGCTGCTGTCGCTGAACGACGCGCCGGAAGCCGGCGTGAACAACGTGCAGGCGCTCGCGCCGAATCTCGCCGGCGCGGACCGGATTGCCGCCAGCCTGTCGAAGCTGCCCGAGGTCGGCCGCACGACGACGCTGTCCACCTTCATTCCGCCCGATCAGCCCCAAAAGCTCGCGCTGATCTCGGCCGCCGCCCAGCAACTGCTGCCGGCGCTCACGCAAACGCCCGCGCCGCCCGCCACCGATGCCGTGCGCGTCGATGCGATAAAGCGCGTTGCGAACCAGCTTTCGCTCGCCGCCGAAGACCACCCGGGCCCGGGCGCTGCCGAGGCGAAGCATCTGTCGGAAACGTTGACGAAACTCGCCGCCGCCAACGCCGCCACGCGCAACCGGGCCGAAACGGCGATTTCGGAGCCGCTGCGCATCGCGCTCAAACAACTGACGAACCTGTTGCAGCCGTCGCCGATCACCGAAGCCACGCTGCCGCGCGACATCGTGAGCGACTGGGTCTCGAAAAGCGGCCAGGCCCTCGTCGAAATTTCGCCGAAGGTGCCGCCCGGCACCGACCCCGGCGACGACGTCATGCTGCGCGCGTTCGCGAAGGCGGTGAAAACGGCCGAGCCTGCCACCATCGGCGGCCCGATCTCGATCCTTCACTCGGCGAACGTCATCATCCTGTCGTTCGTGCAGGCAGCCTGCTGGGCACTGGTTGCGATCACCACATTGCTATGGATTGCCCTGCGGCGCTTCAGCGATGTGCTGCGCACCCTGATTCCGCTACTCGTGTCGGCCGTTGTCACGCTTGAGCTTTGCGTGGTGTTCCGCATGCCATTGAACTTTGCGAATATCATCGCGCTACCGCTGATGCTCGGCGTCGGCGTCGCATTCAAGATCTACTTCGTGATGGCGTGGCGCCGCGGCGAAACCGGCCTGCTGCAGTCGAGTCTCACGCACGCGGTAATCTTCAGTGCGGCGACCACCGCAACGGCGTTCGGGAGCCTCTGGCTGTCACACCATCCCGGCACGTCGAGCATGGGCAAACTGCTCGCGCTGTCGCTCTTCTGCACGTTGATCGGCGCTGTGGTATTTCAACCGGTACTGATGGGCAAACCGCGGGTGCGCCGCGTAACGACGAGAAAAAAACAAAGGATTGATGCATGAAGATGCGAACCGCCGCACTGGCGATGCTTGCCACTGGCCTGATGAGCGGCTGCGCGACTGGCCCGAACCGTACGCCCGGCGACCCGCTGGAGCCGATGAACCGTGTGATCTTCAACGTCAACGACAAGGTTGACACCGCTGTCGCCGTGCCGCTTGCGAAGGGCTATCAGAAGGTCACGCCGCAGCCGCTGCGTCAGGCCATCAGTAACTTCTTCTCGAATATCGGCGACCTCGACAACTTCGCCAACAGCATGCTGCAGCTGCATATCACCGAAGCGGCCGAAACATTGATGCGCTTCACGATGAACACGGTGTTCGGCATCGGCGGCCTGCTCGACTTCGCGACGCCTGCCGGTCTGCCGAAACATAAGCAGGATTTCGGCCTCACGCTCGGCCGCTGGGGCATGCCGTCGGGCCCGTACCTGGTGCTGCCGCTGTTCGGGCCGAGTTCATTCCGCGATAGCGTCGGCTTCGCCGTCGATTTCCGCTTCAACCCGATTCACTACCTCGATTGGGAACCGCGCACGGTCTTGTACGGCGTGCAATTCCTGAGCGTGCGTTCCGACCTGCTCGGCGCGACGAATCTGCTGCAACAGGCCGCACTCGACAAATATTCGTTCGTGCGCGACGCGTACACACAGCAGCGGCGCGCGTTGCTGCGCGGCACGGGTGCGCCGGAGCAGGCGCTGCCGGATTACGGCGATGAGGAAGCCGGCGCTGCGCCGGCCGAGCCGGCGTCGGGAGCAGCCGGTTCGAGTTCCGCACCGGCGGGCGTGCCGATGTACACCGACCCGGGCAACGCGCCCCCGGGCGGCGGCAGCGATGGCGGTCCGGCGGTGCCGAACTATAACGATCCGGGCGATTCGTCGTCTTCGCCGCAAGGAACGGGGGCCTCGGGCGACAAGAGCGGCGCTCCCGCGGTGCCGAACTACAGCGATCCCGGCGAGAGCGCGCCGTCGAGCAACGCTGCTCCAAAGTAAGCGGGCACGGCGCAGCCTGCCTGCGCGTTACGCGACTCGCGGCGAAAACCGCAGCGCGCCGGCCTGATCCAGCGCGCGACGCGCATCGACCAGGGTCGCGCGCGCGGCGCGCGCATCGGCGGCAAGTTGCATCAGAGGGCGAATCTGCGACGGCTGTCTGATCAGTTCGCGCAGGATCGGCGCGATTGCGGTACTGCCGTCGTCGCGCAAGCCGGCGGTCGCAGCGGGCGGCAACGTGCGCCACGCCGGGTCGACCACCGCGCGGCACACCGCGAACGGCAAACGGTGCGCGTGGGCAATCGCCCCCGCCAGATGCGATTCCATATCGACGGCCAAGGCGCCGGTGGCGCGATGACGCGCCGCCTTGTCGGCAGCGCCGGTCAGCGGCGCGG
Source organism: Paraburkholderia sp. SARCC-3016 (assembly GCF_031119615.1). Taxonomy (NCBI): domain Bacteria; kingdom Pseudomonadati; phylum Pseudomonadota; class Betaproteobacteria; order Burkholderiales; family Burkholderiaceae; genus Paraburkholderia; species Paraburkholderia sp. SARCC-3016. The sequence goes on from NZ_JAVHZD010000020.1 coordinate 77,983, forward strand.
CGACGCCCGCCAGCCAGCCACGACGCAATTTCGCGGCGAGCGGCGTTGCCGTAAGCGCGGCGGCGATTCGCCCGGACCACGCGCTATCGGTCGCAACCGGCCCCAGCGGTCCATCGACACCGTCTGCGACGATCAACGCGCCGGGCTCGAGATCGGGCGCGAGTCCGCCCGCCGTACCAAAGCTGATAATGCCGGCGCAACCGCGCGCGACAGCCGCGTTCAATGCACGCTCGAGCAGATCGGCACGCGCCGCGTATACCGCGTCGACGCCGTCGCCGCGCGCGATGCGCGCTTCGAACGCCATCCCGGCGACCGCGATAACGGGCAACGAAGCAGCAGGTGCGGCGGCACGACCGGCTGTGACGGGCGCCTTCGCGCTCACAAACCGACCTTGACGCGCGTTTCGCCAGCCCGCGTCATTTGCCGATAGCGCGCAAGCGCCCACAACGGGAAGAACTTGCGATAGCCGTGGTAGCGCAGATAGAACACGCGCGGAAAGCCCGTCGCCGTAAAGCGCGTTTCATCCCACAGCCCGTGGTCGCGCTGTTCGCGTACGAGATAGTCGATGCCGCGCGCCACCGCCGGATGCCCGATCTCGCCCGCGGCGATCAGCGCGAGCACCGCCCACGCGGTCTGCGACGCGGTACTCGTCGCGCGCTCGTAACCGCGATATTCGAGCTTGTAGCTCGTGCCGTCCTCGCCCCAGCCGCCGTCGGCGTTCTGGATCGAGACGAGCCATTGCGCCGCACGCTTCATTGCCGGATGGTCGAACGGCATGCCGACGGCGTTCAGCGAACCGAGCACGCTCCACGTGCCGTAGATATAGTTCATGCCCCAGCGGCCATACCAGCTGCCGTCGGCTTCCTGCTCCTTGAGCAGATAGTCGTAAGCGCGGCGCGCGGCGTCGCTCGTCGCCGGCAAATCGCCCATTTGCGCGAGCATCGACAGGCAGCGGCCCGACACGTCCGCGGTCGGCGGATCAAGCAGCGCGCCGTGATCGGAAAACGGGATGCTGTTCAGGTGGTAGTGCGTGTTCTCGGGCTCGAACGCGCCCCAGCCGCCGTCGCTGCTCTGCATGCCGACCACCCACTCGCGCGCCCGCGCGATCGCAGCGTCGTAGGCCTGCGTTTGCGTGTCGACGGCGACGCGATGCATGGCCGCCACGACCACGGCGGTGTCGTCGACATCCGGGTAATACGCGTTCGCGTACTGGAACGCCCAGCCGCCGGGGCGCACGTTGGGCCGGCGCGAAATCCAGTCGCCGCGCACGTCGAGTACCTGCAGCGGCACAAGCCAGTCGAGGCCGCGCGCGGCGGCCGCCGCGGCGCGTGCATCGCCGGTTTCCAGCAGCGCGTGCGCAGCGAGCGACGTGTCCCACACCGGGGACAGGCACGGCTGGCAATACGCTTCGTCTTCATGGATAGCGAGCAGCTTGTCGACCGAGCGTCGTGCAATCGCGCGATTAGGGTGATCGGCCGGATAGCCAAGCACGTCGTACATCATGACGGAGTTCGCCATCGCCGGGAAAATCGCGCCGAGGCCGTCTTCGCCGTTCAGGCGCTCATCGACGAACGCGAGGGCCGCCGCGATCGCGCGTTCGCGCGTCTTCTTCGGAAAAAGGCCCCCGGTGACGCGCAGCACCGCGTCGATCGAGCGGAAGAAGCGGAACCAGCCTTTGCTCTGGTGTGCCGCGCGCGGCAGCATTCCCGTATTGACCGGTGCGCCGATGAACAGCTCGTCGACACGCACGCCGCGCGGGTTGCGCGCAACGGCACGCTTCGCGGCCAGCACGAGCAGCGGCACGATCACCGTGCGCGCCCAGTACGACACCTTCGACAGATGGAACGGGAACCACTGCGGTAGCAGCATCATCTCGACCGGCATCACAGGCACCGCGCGCCACGAAATCACGCCGAACAGCGCGAGCAGCACGCGCGTGAATACGTTGACCGCCTCGGCGCCGCCATGCGAGAGCACCGCTTCGCGCGCCCGGCGCATATGCTCGGCATCTTCGGCGTCGCCGATCATTTTCAGCGCGAAGTACGCCTTGACGGTTGCGCTGACGTCCATCGCGCCGTCGGTGAAAAGGGGCCAGCCGCCGTCCGGCAACTGGATGCGACGCAAGTAGCGGCCGATTTTCTGTTCGAGTTCGAGATTCGCCGTTTCGCCGAGGTAGTGAACGAGCAGAACGTATTCGGCCGGAATCGTCGCGTCGGCTTCGAGCTCGTAGACCCAGTGGCCATCGTCGCGTTGCGCGGCAAGAATCGCCTCGGTGGCGCGCTCGACGGCCGTGTCGAGCGCGGCGTCCGGCACGGCTGCGGCAGCTTGCGCGGTTGCGTCTGCGCCGGGCTGCGCCGCAACCTTTGCAGCAACCTGGGCACCCACGTCAGCGGCAGCCGTCGCGTCTTGTGCGCGATCGGTTGCGGGGTTTGCTTCGCCCAACTGCTGGGCGACGGATAAATCGTTCATCAGCGTCCCATCGGTTCGTTCAGGAGCAGATCGGCGGCCTTCTGGCCCGAACGGATCGCTCCTTCTATCGTTGCGGGCAGACCGGTAGCCGTCCAGTCGCCCGCAAGCATCAGGTTGTTCCAGCGCGTACGCGCCGCAGGGCGGCGCATTTCCTCGTCAGGCACCGCCGCGAATGTCGCGTGCGGTTCGACGCAAATCTGCCATATCGGCATCGGTTGCGCCGGCAGGCCGGTTGCCTGCGCGACGTCGGTCCACAGCGTTTGCGCGAGCGCGTCGCGCGGCATGCCCGCAAGTCGCTCGGCGCCGTAAGCCGTGGCCGACAGACGACCGTCGGCGGCCACCAGCCAATGCGCATTGCCGTTGATCAGCGCGGCCGTGGGCGGCTGGCCTTCGGGCGGATCGATCGCGAAGTGCGCTGTCACCATCGGCGAAAAGCGCTGCGGCGCCTGCATATCGGGCACCAGTGCCTGCGCGACGGGCGGCGGCACGGCGAGCACCGCGGCTTCGCCGTCTTCGAGCACGATGCGCTCGCCTGCCACTTGCAATGCCGTCGCGCGGCCGTCGGCGAATTCGATCGCGTCGAGCCGCGCGCCGAGCCGGATCGTCGCGCCGCCGTGCTGGAGCAGGCGCAGCGCGGGATCGACGAATGCGCTGCTGAGGCCGCGGCGCGCCACGAGCGGCCGATACGCGTCGCCACCGGTCGCGAGGGTTTCGCGCACCGCGGTGGCAGCGAGTTCGGCCGTTCCGTCGCGTGGATCGACGTTCATCATCACCGTGAACAGCGGCCCCAGCATTCTGTCCCACAGCACACCGTTGCAACGCATTGTCTGCGCGAGCGTGCGGCCCGGCTTCGCGAACAACAGCGGCACGAGCGTCAGATAGTCGCCTGCATGCGTGTGCGGCACGCGCGCGGCCGGGTCGAGCATCCAGAACGGCACGCGCCCCGGCGACGGCCGCACGGTCCAGCGCATGCGCGTCGCGACATCGATGAAATTCAGCTCCGGCTGCGTCGGCCCGACCAGTTCGTCGCCGGCGCCGATCGCGCGCACATAGTTCAAGGTGGCATGGTTGCCCGACACCACCACGTGATTGCCGCTGTCGACGGTCGCACCGAGCGTACGGTCATAGTACGAGCGACAGCGTCCGCCTGCCTGCTCCGCTGCTTCATATAGCGCGACCTGCGCACCGCGGCGCTGCAATTGCACTGCGGCGGCGAGGCCCGCGAGGCCTGCGCCGATCACGTGAACCAGCTTGCGCATCAGAAGAAGGCGTACCGCGCGAGAATCCACAGCAACCGCGCGCGCGGCTTGCGGACCTTGGTGCGCGGGATGTCGAAACCGCGCTCGACGGTGCGCTCGAGCAGGCAATGATAGACACCCGACATGATGCGCGGCGCGCGCACATGCGCACGCGGGCACTTGTCCATGATCGCATTCGACGCGATGAAGTGCCGCTCGGCGCGTTCCGCGATCGTCGCGCACACGCGCGGCAGGGAAGGATCGTCGGCGATGGCGGCGGGGCTCGTCGCCGCGATGCCCTCACGGGCTAGCAGTTCGCGCGGCAGATAGCAGCGGTTCAATTCGGCATCTTCGTCGATGTCGCGCAGGATGTTCGTCAGCTGCAGGGCGCGGCCGAGATGATGGGCGAGATCGCGGCCGGGCTGTTCTTCCATCCCGAATATTCTCACCGATAGCCGCCCCGCGGCGCTGGCGACGCGGTCGCAATAGAGGTCGAGCGTCGCCTCGTCGGGCGCGCAGATGTCGGCCTCCGCGTCCATCGCCATGCCGTCGATCATCGCGTGGAAGTCTTCGCGCTGCAGATGGAACGTATGGATGTGCCGCGTCAGTTCGCGTAGCGATTCGCGCGGCGCGCCTGCATAGCACGCGTCGATGTCGGCGCGCCAGCGCTCGAGCGCGGCAGCGCGTTCGGCGCGCGGCTGGCCGCCGTCGGCGATATCGTCGACGGCACGGCAGAACGCGTAAATCTGGTACATCGCATCGCGCTGCGCAGCCGGCAGGATGCGCATGGCGAGATAAAACGAACTGCCGGAGGAAGCGGCAGCGGCGTCGGTTTGTGTGTCGTCCACGACTGGATTGGAAACGGCCAAGACAATCTCCGCTGAGGCGCCCGATTAAAGGGGCGATCAAGAAGTCATGCCTACCCGCAGGGTAAGCCGCCCGCGCGCGCGGACACGCGCGAAATCACATTCGAAATATGCCGGCCGGGATGCCGGAACGGGCGAAAGTATACCAGCCATCGAAAGCCGTCGCTAAACCCGGCCCGGGGCGGCGCGCCCGGCAAGGACATGGCCATGCAAAGCTTGCCGGGCCGGCCCGTGGTCGCTACTGCGCGCCCGGCCGTGCGATCGGCCGAAACGTCAGATAAAAGCGATCGACCGGTTACGGCCCTGCCGTTTAGCAGTGTAAAGGGCCGCATCGGCTTCGTTGATCAGCGCTTCGTAAGCCGGGACACCGGCTCGCGCCGACGCGCCACCGACGCTCGCCGTGACCGGCACGCTGACGCCGTGCACGTCGACCGGCGTGTCGCCGATCGTATTGCGGATTTTCTCGGCGACGAGCATCGCATCCTCGAGCGGCGTGCACGGCAACAGCAGCGCGAATTCCTCGCCGCCGAACCGCCCGAACGTATCCTGCGCACGCACGACGCCCGCCACGCGCTGCGCCATCTCGCGCAGCACGGAATCGCCGGCCACGTGCCCGAACTGGTCGTTGATCTTCTTGAAGTGATCGAGATCGAACAGCAGGATCGACAGATCGCCGCCATAGCGCTGCCAGCGCGTGTATTCATCACGCAGCCGCACTTCGAAGTAGCGTCGGTTCGCAATGCCGGTCAGCCCGTCGCGGTCCGCGTATTCCTGCAGCTTCGCCACCGCTTCCTCGCGTTCGCGTTGCATGATGCTCACGTGCGTCACATCGGAGACCGTTACACACACGGCTTCGACTTCGCGATCGCGCATCAGCGGCATGAACGTGCAGTCCTGCTGCATATAGTCGACGCCGCCCGTGATCGGCCGGTCGTGGTCGAACTTGAACAGATACGGCCGCTGCTCCCATGAACTGAACGCGAAGCTGCCGAGCTGGAACACGCTTTCGAGCTTGCGCGTGAGCCAGACGCGCGGCAATTCCGGAAAGTTCGCGAAAATCGATTTGCCGACCACCTGTTCGGCCGACAGGCCGCTGTGGTCGTGCATGAAGCGGTTCCACATCAGTACGTTCATTTGCCGGTCGAGCACGAAAATGCCGAATCCGACGCGTTCCACTACCAGGTCGCTCAGCGAGGCCGTCGAGACATTCATAGGCTGGACAACAGTGCATCGAGTGCGTGATTGATATGCAGGATGGAATCTTCGGCCATCAGCATGACGAGATGCGCGCGAAAGCTCTGATCCTCGAGCGAGAAGTTCACTTCGACGAGCAGCGCGACGCTCCATGCGAGGATGTTCGGCTGGAATACGTCGTCGAGGGACATCGTGAGACCGAGCATGCCCGGCGCCGAAAACACCGGCGCGCGGCCGAGCTGCTCGAAGATGCACGAGACGCAGGCCCCGGTCAGCAGGTTCGCGATATCGAAGATCAGCTCTTCCTGACTGGTCGCCTCATAGGCGGATTTCGCGTAGGGGTCGCTGACGAGCGCGCAGAGCTGTTCGACGTTGCCGCTCTTGCAGATCACGAGCGCTTCGCCCTTGATATCCGAGCGGAACCCCTGGCGCACCGCGGCGACGGTCTCGCTGATGCCGGTCATGTCGCGCAGCGCCTGCGCGGCTTCGCGCACGTTGACGACGCGCACCCGCGGCACCGACAGCTCGATGAACGCATCGAGCAGCAGCGCGAGGCGCTTCGCGGCCTGTCCCATCGCGAGATTCGCCACCTCCTGCAACGCGTCGCGCTGGTCTTCGTTGAGAACTGGCTCAGGCATACAACCCGTACTCCTTGAGGATGGGAAGGACCGCCTCGGGGGTCACGGGCTTCGCAATGAACGCGATTGCGCCCAGCGCGCGTACGCGTTCCTGCGCCATCGGCTGGATGTCCGCGGACACGACTATCACGAATGTGTTCAGATCTTCGTGCTGCAGCGCTTCCAGTACCTGATAGCCCGTCATGTCGGGCATCGTCAGGTCGAGAAACATCACCGTGGCTTTGCCGGCGCGGTACAGTGCGAGTGCTTCGCGCCCGTTCGATGCGTAGGCGATCTCGACGTCCCAGTCCGCGGGCAGTGCTTTCGTAAGCACCTTCCGGGCAAGCAGCGAATCGTCGGCGATCACGATGGGCAAGGGCATGGTGGCAGAATCGGTAAACGGAGTTGTCTCGTGCGTATTATCGGCGGCTGTCGGCGGTTCTTTAGTAACCGGCAGGATTTACTGCGTGCAGGCGGAATGCTGCGCCCGCCTCAGGCGCACGCGGTACGAAAAAGGGCAAAGGAGTGCGACGCCGCGCCGCGCTGTGATCGACAGGCACGCAGATAATCGCGTACACGTCGAAGGACGATAATGGCCGGCATTTTTGAACCCCACCCCGTGGCAGACTTTGCGCGGCAACGGGCCTGATGCATGCCGTGCTGCCCCGCTCGCTGAATATCGCGAACTACCCTTCCGTCTCGTCTGACTGGGATGTCGGGGCGCCCTCGCGCAGTTGCGTCCGTACATGGCGGCGCATGCATTATCTGGGGCGCAATTCTCAAAGCAAACTGGGGAAAAGGCAACTCGCCAAATTGCGGTACATCGAACAAAAGTCACTCAAGTGACACGACTTGCGGGGACGTTTTAACCACTAACCAACAAAATGTCGCGGTTTATCCTTTTGTGTACGTTTGCGCTTCCAGATTTGTCACTGATTCGCGGAGAGTTCGGCCTATCTGAGAATTCGAATGGCGGTAACCATCACCGGCCGTATGATGGTGGAAGTCATGCCTGCCCTTTCCGGCTTTTGCCGCGGTGTTCAAGATGACTTCTGATCGGCGCGAATCGGCTGAAGAAAATCGCGACGCCGGCGACCGGTCCGAAGAGACCGTGTTTCCGGCCGTGCCCGAACACAATTTCGCGGTCCGGCGCATGACGTTGATCGCGCTGCTGGTGGCGGCCATCATTCTTCCATGTGTGTTCGTCGCGGTCATGGCGTTCAACGACTTCCGGGCTCGCGAGGCGGAAGCGACCGACGTGACGCTGCGCACCGTGCGCGTTGCCGAAGAGCATGCGCTCAAGGTATTCGACATGAATGAAGCGCTCGATGCGCGCGTCGTCGATCTTGTGCAGGGTCTCGACAACGCCGGCATTCGCGCGCGCGAAGCGCAGATCCACGACAAGCTCGATTCGATCGGCGGCGGTTATCCGCAGGTCGCATCGATGTCGATTTTCAGCAGCGACGGCACGCTGCTCGCGAGCAGCCGCTTCTATCCCGCGCCGCCCTTGTCGATTGCCGGACGCGACGATTTCATCGGCATTCGCAACGGCAGCGTGATCGAGCATGTATCGAAAGTCATGTCCGGCTCCGCGGCGGATGGCGAAGTCGTATTCAATACCGGCGTCGCACGCCGTAACGGCGACGATGCGTTTGCCGGCATCGTCTCGGTCGCGCTGCGTACCGGGTATTTCAGCGACTTCTATCGCGACCTGCTGGGCGGCAGCGGCTCGCCGATGACAATGGGCCTGACGCGCACGGACGGTGCGGTGCTCGCGCACTATCCGCCGAGCCGCAGGGCGGACGCCGAGCCGCAAAAGTCGCCGTTCACCGAAGCGCTTGCCGAGGGCCGCCGCGCGGGTGTCGTGCGCGTGCATTCGATGCTGTACGGCGATACGCAGATCGTCGCGTTCAGGCGCGTCGGTTCCTATCCGGTGTACGTGGCATGCGGCTATCGCACTGCGGCGATCTGGGCTGCGTGGTACCGGCACCTGAGCGTGCTGATCCTTGCGATGTTCGTGCCGTCGGTGGTGCTGTGGTGCGTGATCTGGCTGTCCTTGAGGCGACTCGCCGCCGAAGAGGAAGCATGGGAGCACTGGCAGGCCGAAGCGTCGATGCGCCGCTCGATCGAATCGGCGTACCGGCAGTCGCGCAAGATGGAAGCGCTCGGCAATCTTGTCGGCAGCGTCGCGCACGATTTCAATAATCTGCTGATGATCATCTCGGCGAACGTCCAGATCTTGCGCAAACGGAAAGCGGCCGCATTCGACCGCGAACTGTCGGCCGTCGAGCGTGCGTTGAAAAGCGGCCAGTCGCTCACGCGCCAGTTGCTCGGCGTGGCGCGCAAGCAACCGCTGCGCAACGAAACGCTCGCGATTGAACACTGGCTGCCCGGCTGCCGCGAGCTGTTGCGCGCCTCGCTCGGCGCAAAGGTGTCGCTCGTGATGGACATCGGCATCGGCGTCTGGCCGATTCGCGTCGATGTGGCGGAACTCGAACTTGCATTGATCAACATTGCGGTCAATGCGCGCGATGCGATGCCGAACGGCGGGCGCTTCACCGTGCGCGCGAAGAACATCGCGTTCCGTCACGAGGACGGCTTTCCGCTGACCGGCAACTTCGTCCAGCTCTCGCTCGAAGACACCGGCATCGGCATGCCGGCCGACGTGCTCGCGCGCGCCTTCGAGCCGCTCTTCACGACCAAGCCGAAAGGCATGGGCACGGGCCTCGGCCTGCCGCAGGTGTTTGCCTTCTGCGAACGCTCGGGCGGCCTGGCAGCCATCGACAGCGCAACCGGCGCGGGCACCTCGGTGCGGCTCTATCTGCCGCGTACGACCGGCGAGGCGGTTCAGACGGAAGCGCCGGTCGAGCCGATCGTCGCGGAAAACGACACGCCGCAAGGGCTGCGCATTCTGCTCGTCGAAGACAACGACGAAGTGGCAGCGGGTACCGAAGCGCTGCTGCAGATGATGGGTCATGAGGTCACCTGCGTATTCAATGCGGATACGGCGCTGCGCCTGCTCGACGATGCGCGCGCAAAGCGGGCGAAAAGCGGCGAGCCGTTGCCGTTCGATCTTGTAATCTCGGACATCCATATGCCCGGCAAGCTCAACGGTATCGATCTCGCGGAAGCGATCCAGCACTTCGAAACGAAGCTGCCGGTCGTGCTTGTAACCGGCTATGCGGAAGAACTCGAGCGCGCCCGGCATGTCGACGCGCACGTGTTGCCGAAGCCATTCGATATCGCGCTGCTCGATCAGTTTCTGCAGACGCTGCAGCACGATCTGCCGTCGTCGAATACGCATCCGACCCATTAAGCGCGGGCTGCTGGCGTTACCGGACCGTTTGTAAAAAGGGCGCTGTGTGCACGCGGCGGAAACGGTTTGCTCGCGCTTTGCGCGGGCTTTGCGCCGCAGGAAATCCCGGCACGATCGTTGCGGACCTTCCCGTTAACGCCGGCTGGCGAACGACGGCTGTAAGCTGTCGCGCCGCCGGCCTGAGCAAATCATCCGGGAGGCAGCCATGCGACAAACGGTTATCGGCCTGTTCAACACCTACGCGGAAGCAGACGGTGCGCGCAACGCACTCGTGCAATCGGGCTTCGCTTATAACGAGGTCGAGTTACGGGCGAACCCCGAAACAGCGTCCGATGCGATCGCCGACGAATCGCCGGGCGTGCTCGCCAATATCGAGCGCTTTTTTACGAGCCTTTTTTCGACGTCCGGTTCGAGTCTCAACGAGCCGATAGCCGAACGCTACACGGATGCCGTGCGGCGTGGGGCGGTGCTCGTCGCCGTCGATGCGGCTTCCGACGCGCACACGGAACTGGCGCACAACCTGTTGATGCGCCTTGGCGCGCACGACGTCAGCGAGCGCGCGCGTATCGATCAGCCGCCGCGCGATACCGATGAGGCCGCACAAGCGCGGCGCGAACATTCGATGCTCGACGAGCTCGGTCTCGGCACACCGGCGGCGACACCTACCGCTGCGCAGCCGCCGAACGACGCATTGCGGGCGATGGAAGAAGAGCGTCGCTACGAGCGTGTCGATGCGCCACCGCACGATACGCCGCTCGATGACGAAGCCGCGCGGACCGCGATCGCGGCCGGCGGCGTGCCCGGATCGGGCGCGGTGCTGCGGCCCGATCTGGCCGACACCGGGCGCCGCGAACTCGACGAAGCGGCGATGCGTGAAGCGCGACTGCGCGAGCAGGTGCGCGATGTGCCGGCCGCGCCGCTTGCGCCAACGCCGGAACCGCAGTTTGCGCCGCCGCGTGACGAGTTTTCGCGAACCTCTGGCGCGGCTTCGTCGAGCGTGGGCGACGAGTCCGCGTATCCGGCGAGAACCGTGCGCGGCGCCGCGCAATATCAGTCCGATCCCGCCGACATCAGCCGGGCGACGCCTCTGCCTGGTGACGGCTTGTGGCAGCGCCAGGCGGCGGCATCCGGCAGCGAGCCAGTTGATATGACCCCTCGCGCGCCAGAACCCGGCAGCACTCCAAAGGTTCGCGGCGACGCACAAACCGGCGCCGGGTCCGATCTCCCATCGGCGACGGCCGGCTTGGGCGGCAGGGCCGGCATGATGAACGAACAGGACGCGCGCGAGCAGTTGCGCGGCGACGACTATTCGCCGCCGACAGTGGCGACCGGGTCCGCCGCAAACCAGCAGGCAGTCCGCCGCGCCGGCGATGGCGACCTCGGTGCGCCGATTCCCGACGAGTTTCTCGAGTACGAAGAGGATTTCCGCCTGCACTACGACGAGCAATTCGGCACACGCGAAGGCGCGCGTTATGACGAATACGTGCCGGCTTACCGGTACGGCGCGACGATGGGACGCGACGCGCGCTATCAGGATCGACCGTGGGACGACGACGTCGAACTCGAAGCGCGTCACGACTGGGAACGCGCGGCGCCCGAGGGAAGCTGGGATCGCTTCAAGGCAGCGGTGCGGCATGGATGGGAGCGCGTGACCGGTCACCATCATCATTGACGACAGGTGAGCGCCACGCTGATCGGCAGAACAGCGGCGCCATGCATTCGGCGCCGCGTCCAGCGAAACCGGGTCGACGCGCAGATCGACGTGCGACTGGATGCACGGCTCGACACGCAGGCGGACGTCGGACGTGCGGCGCTGCAGCGATCAGATGTGGTGCTTCTAGACCTGGTGCTTCTTTACCCACGCAACGAAGGTGTCGACGAAGTTCTGCAGAAATTCGCGCGTGCCGTCGTTGATGATGGTGCCGTTCGCATCGATACGCGACGGATCGTGCTTCACGAAGATTTCGGGTTGGCCCATCGTCGGTACGTCGAGATATGCGAGCACGTTGCGCAAATGCTGTTGCGCGAGCGCGCTGCCCATCGCACCCGGCGACGTTCCGCACACCGCGCCTGGCTTACCGCCCCACGAGCTGTGACCCCATGGCCGCGAGCCCCAGTCGAGCGCGTTTTTCAGCACACCGGGAATCGAACGGTTGTATTCGGGTGTCACGAACAGCAACCCGTCGGCGGACTCGATCTGCCGTTTGAACTGGCGCGCCGGCTCGGGGAAATCCGCGTCGTACTCCTGGTTGTACAGCGGCAGGTTGCCGATCTCGACAAATTCAAACCTGAATTCGGCCGGCGCAAGCGAAATCAGCGCATGGGCGAGTTGCCGGTTGAAAGATTCGCGGCGAAGGCTGCCTACGATGACTGCAATCTGGTAAGCCATAGTGTCGTTCCCATAGAGTTACGTCAGTTAAAGGTACGGCTTTGTAATCATAGCGGCATTCGCGAATGCGCTTCGGGTCTGTGGACAAGTCCGAGACCACGTCTGTTATCCACAGATTTCGGGGAAAACCTTGTGGATAAATCGACTCTTCTCCTTGTGACTCAAGCTTGCGATCGGCTAGCGGGTGTGCGGCAAAAACTACCTGCAACGATGCATTCCAATTACAGCGCGCTGCGATCCTGTTACGCGACGCCTGCTCGGGCCTTTGGAGCGGCCGCACGTCTCGCGCAACGCAAACTTCGCGTAGCGAGCTCAGCGGTCACAGGTGCAGTTTCTTACGGAGGGATGACAGCATGACACGCGTTACTTCAGGTAAATCGCACGACGAAGCAATGGCCGCTCGCAAAGGGCACCGTCAAAAGGCGCAGGAACAACCGGGCGGCGAGATGGCCGTCGAGAACACGCAGGCCGATGCGGAACACAGCTGCGGCGAGTTGTCCGAAGAAGGCAAAAAGGTCTGGCGAACCGGCAGCGGAATCGATGGCGGCGGGAAGAGTTCCTGACGCCGCGTTGTAGCCGAATTTAAATCCATCCAGGCGGCAAGTGAGGGAAAATGTGCGCCGAGTCCGCTAAGGCGCCTTTTCTCCCGCTGATGAATACGAACTGTCCTTACAAGCCGCGCCGGCCACGGCGCTTCATCCTCTACGCAGAGTCACGTTCTCGCTGTTCGTCTTGCAGCGACGCGCGGGGGCGCGCATGAGGACCCTGATCGCTGAGCAGGCGTTCGACGATCCCGCCTATCTCGACCGGCTTCGCCGCGACCTGATGCGTTTTGCGCGGCTTCAGTTGCGCGATGCGGCAGCCGCCGAAGACGCAGTGCAGGAAGCCTTGGCTGCGGCGTGGACGCAGGCAGACCGGTTTGCCGGTCAATCCGAACACAAAACTTGGGTGTTCGGCATTCTGCGTCACAAACTCGTGGACATCCTGCGTGCGCGGCAGCGCACGATCAATCTGTCGGCGCTCGACGACGAACTCGACGGCGAAGCCTTGCTCGATCGCGAACTGTTCAAGGAGAACGGGCACTGGTCGCGCGAAGCGCAGCCTCGCTCGTGGCCAACCCCCGAACGGGCGCTGCGTCAGCAACAGTTCTGGACGCTGTTCGAGACGTGCCTCGATCACTTGCCCGAACAGATCGGCCGCGTGTTCATGATGCGCGAATTCCTCGACCTCGAAACCAATCAGATTTGCAGTGAGCTGCAATTGTCGGCGAACCATTGCAGCGTGCTCATCTACCGTGCGCGCTTACGGCTGCGCGCATGCTTGACCGAAAAGGGCTTTTCCAGCGGGGACGTCGATGGGGAAGTGTAAAGACATCACGCGGCTGCTTTCCGACGCGCTCGAGCGCAACCTCGACCTGCGCGAACGGCTGGCCGTCGGCGCGCATCTGCCGACCTGCAGCGGGTGCCGCAACTTCCGCAGACACATCGGACTGTTGCGTGCGGCCTCGCGAGCGATGAGCGGAATCGACGACGTCGATGATGCCGGCCCGCGCGAGCAATAGACGGACGCGGTGCGTGCATCCGATGTGAGCGCAACTTGTGGCGCTACTCCGGTTCCTTGACACGCATGCCTGTCTGACGCGATTGACGGGTTCGGCATGTTTGACACGCATGACGCTTTTCACAGCAGCGATGCGCGTTAGTCCAGCGTGATTTGCTTATGTGAATTTATCGGTTCGCGCTCGCCGGCGAGCGACTTATCGTTGAACGCAACCGGTCCATGTTGCGTCCGTCTTTCGCCAGGTCGACCCGAGCCCAATCATGATTCGTCATCCTTCCCTGACGCGCCGCGCGTTTCTCGCCGGAACCGGCGCCGTGATGGCCGCAGCGGCCCTGCCCTCCATCGCCGCTACACGCGCCACCTCCGTCCGCATCGGCTACCAGAAGGCGGCCAGCACGCTCGTCCTGCTCAAAGCGCACGGCACGCTCGAGAAGCGTTTTGCTCCGCTTGGCATCTCGGTCAAATGGACTGAATTCCCGGCGGGACCCCAGTTGCTCGAAGGCCTCAATGTCGGTTCGATCGACTTCGGTTATGTCGGCGAGGCGCCGCCAGTCATCGCGCAGGCTGCCGGCGCGAACTTCGTCTACACCGCTTATGAAATGCCGACGCCGCACGCGGAAGGCATCCTCGTACATCGCGACGCGCCGATAAAATCGGTCGCCGATCTGAAGGGCAAAAAGGTCGCGTTCAACAAAGGCTCGGACGTACATTGGTTCCTCGTCGCCGCGCTGCAGAAGGCCGGTGTGCAGTACGCGGATATCCAGCCGGCGTTTCTGCCGCCCGCCGATGCGCGCGCCGCATTCGAGCGCGGCGCCGTCGACGCGTGGGCGATCTGGGACCCATTCCTCGAAGCCGCGAAGCGGCAAACCAATGCGCGCTTGCTGACCGACGGCGAAGGCATCGTCAGTCATCACCAGTTCTTTCTGAGCGCGCGTCCGTTCGCACAGGAACACGCCGACGTCATTGCGGCAGTGGTCGACGAAGCCGGCAAAGAAGGCGAATGGGTACGCGGCCACATTGCCGAGGCGGCCGCCCAGCTCGCACCGATCCAGGGACTCGACGCGAGCGTTATCGAGAGCGGCCTTCGACACTACGCGCACGTGTATCGTCCGATCGACGCATCCGTGCTCGCGGAGCAGCAACGCATTGCCGACGCATTTGCGCAGCTTCGCATCATTCCTCAGCAGATCGCGACGAAAGACGCGGTGTTGCAGGTAGCGAAAGGCTGAACTGTCTGACGTCGGTATTTGCTGGAAACCTGCCCCAGGTCGATTCTTCTACGCGCTATTCGATTTATTCGTCGAATAGCGTTTTGACGTTTTCGGGCGGCCGGCCGATCACGGCTTTGCCGTTGCGCACGATGATCGGGCGTTGAAGCAGGATCGGGTGTTTGACGAGCGCTTCATAAAGTTGATTGTCGTCGATATCGTCAGCGCCCAAGTTCAGGTCTTTGTACTCGGGCTCGGTACTGCGGACCATGTCGCGTACCGGGCAACCAAGCATCCGGTTCAGTTCCTTCAACTGCGCGACCGTCAATGGCTCTCGCAGGTACTCGACGATCTTGATCGGCTCGTTTGCTGTGTTGAACGACGTATCGATGAGTTCGCATGCGCCTCGCGATTTCGAGCAACGGGGATTGTGATAGATCGTGATCATCGTGTTGGGCTCCATGGTTGCGATGGGCTGTGTTGGATAGCAGGCCGAAGCGCGGTCCCGGAATTTTAGCGGGCTTGCGAAACGCCAGCGAAGAGCGCCACGCTGGCCAATTCCGAACGGGCTTGGGTTTGCTCCGAGGGCGGCGGCCCTTGTGACGACGTGCTGATCATCGTTCGTTGCGCTCCATTGAAAGGCTGCGCGTCAGGCGGTGTAGCCGACACGTGCTTTATGCGCATAAAGCCGCGCTCTTTGCGTGCTCATCCTCGCCCTTTGAGCGAAACGCTCTGGCCGCTGAAGCCGCTTTGCGCTCGACATCAATCTCTTCAAGCGAAGGCGCATGGGCTTTATGCGCATAAACCCAGGCCGAATGGCCAATTTGTCGCACTGTCACGACAAAATGCATTGAAACGAAAATACATCAAGGTAGAATTCAGCAGCGTCCAAATACGGGGAGGTGAAGCTTGGCAGCTGAAATCATCGCAGTCACACAACAAAAGGGCGGTGTCGGAAAGAGCACGATCGCGATGCATCTCGGCGCCGCTTTCCATGAAAAGGGGAAGCGGGTTCTCGTCGTCGACGCGGATGGACAGAACACCCTGGTTCACTGGGCCAGCGCGTCTTCGGATGGAGAAGCCGGCATTCCGTTTCCTGTCGTCAATCTCTCGGAAGCCGGTGGCCAGATCCACCGCGAGATCAAGAAGTTCGTTGGTGACTACGATGTCATCGTCGTCGACTGTCCGCCGTCGATCACCGAGAAAGTCTCCGGCGTCGTATTGCTGGCCGCGACGGTCGCCGTCATTCCCACATCGTCTTCGCCTGCCGACTATTGGTCGAGTGTTGGACTCGTCAAACTGATCCAGCAAGCGCAGGTTATGAACGAAGACCTGCGAGCGGTCTTCCTGCTAAACAAGACGGAAGAGAAACGCATGCTGACGCGCGAACTCAAGCGCGCGTTGGAAGAGCTCGGTTTTCCGCTACTCAAAACCCAGATTCCTACCCGTGAGGCGTACAAGCAGGCCATGGCCCTCGGCCAGACGGTGCTGCAGATGAACGATCGTGGCGCCAGACTCGCGAGCGTGGAGATCCGCGCCGTTGCCGAAGAGATTGGTGCCCTGCTTCCCTGAATTTATGCGCATAAAGGTCCCTGAATGAAACCCTCCCAATTCGCCAAAGGCTTTCAAGCGCGCCCGGATACAACCAGCAGTGAAAAGCGCACGGCACTCGATCGCCTCAATGCGATCGACGGCCTTGTGCAGAGTCCCACCCGCAAAACGGATGACGTCGTCGGCCGTTCGAGTCAATCGATATCTCAGCCTGCATCGAATGCAGTCGAATCAACGGAATCGATCCACGAGTCGCCGCAGTATCGAGCGTGGCGCGCCGAACATGGTTATCGCCCGGGACAAGTCATCGAACTGACGCTTAAAGTGATCAAGGCAAGCCCGTTCAACCCGCGGCACTTCTATCTGAAGTCGTCGATCGCAGAGCTTGCCGTCAATCTCGCGAAGCAAGGCCAGCAGCAGGCCATCCACGTCATTCCAGACTACGACAATCCCGGTACCTACTTCGTTAGCGACGGTGGTCGCCGTGTGCGCGCGCTAAAGGAAGCCAATAAGGAAACCGTGAAAGCAATCGTCATCGATCTGCCAATCGGTATCCAAAGCTACAAACTCGGTTACGACCTCAACGTCCAGCGCGATTCACAGACCGTGTTCGACAACGCAGTCGTCTGGAAGCGATTTCTCGACGACAAGCACTTCCAAAGTCAAAAGGAATTGGCCGAGCATCTGGGACTCGATGAATCGACGGTCGCTGTCGCCTTGTCGATCGCAAAGTTGCCCGAAGTCGTGATGCAGGAAATGGTCGCAAGACCGGATCGGTTCGGCTCGAATATGGGTTATCAGGTTGGCCGCTATCACTCGGCGCGCGGCACGGACGCGACACTGCGCCTCATCAACAAGATTCTGGCCGACGACCTCAGCACTCGCCAGGTCGCCGATATCGTGAAGGGCAGGGCGAGCGCGCAGGAAAGCGCCAAGCCTGCAGGACGTCAGCGCTACGCGCAGCGGCTCGAGATCAAGTTCGACGGTGTGTCGGTTGGCGATCTGAAGTCTTACGGGGACGATCGCATTGAACTGCGTCTACGAGGGCTGTCGCGCGAAAAACGTGACGACATCCTTCGACAGATCGAGCGAATGCTGCAGAAAAAATAAAGCTTCGAAAACATCGTGGGCGCGTTGAGGTGAGGCTTCGTGCCGATCTCACACCACAGGCCGCGCGCGTGCGTTGCCTGCGCAACGCACGCTAACCGCATGCAGCCGATCGGGCCAGTCGGATAAGCAGCTTCAGGCTGCGCGCGATTGGCTCAACGTGAAGGCGAGCAGATCGCCATCGGTCGGCTCGCCCCAGGTCTTCCGTGCGAGCCAATCGAAGAACGCAGTCTCGGCGAGCTTCGAGTCGAGGCCACGGCGGCGCCAGTCGTCGCGCATATGGGTGCCAAGCTCGGGCAGTTCGTCTTCTTCGAACGACTGGCGCGCGACCTGCTGCTCCGAGTCGCCCTGTTCCTCATAGAGCGCCTGCGCTTCCTTGCGCCGATACGCTGCATATTCGCTGAGCAACCGGGCCTTCA
The DNA here is from genome assembly GCF_031119615.1 of Paraburkholderia sp. SARCC-3016. Classification (NCBI taxonomy): domain Bacteria; kingdom Pseudomonadati; phylum Pseudomonadota; class Betaproteobacteria; order Burkholderiales; family Burkholderiaceae; genus Paraburkholderia; species Paraburkholderia sp. SARCC-3016. The sequence continues at coordinate 95,917 of NZ_JAVHZD010000020.1, forward strand.
GATCGTCCGCGGGGACCGCGCCGGACGCCTTGCCGCCACTGGCCGGCAAGGCTTCGACCGGCGGCGCATAGCCCTTCTTCAACGCGTCCTTGAAAAGCGCCGGCGCGCTGCGCACCGGCGGCAGCGTCGTGCTGCGCATCCGCTGCTCGGTCATCTGCAGCGCCGCGCGAATCCGGTTTTCTTCGCTGTCGGCGTAGAGCGTCTGCGCTTCCTTGAGCGGGATGCCGATCTTCACCATCCGGTCGACGAGCGTGCTGTCGAATACGTTTGGATGCTCGTCGAGCGCCAGCATCGGCTGCTTGCGTTCCGTCACGCGGAACTGGATCTCGGCAACACGCCGGCCTTCGCGGTGCTCGATGAGCTCGACGAAGATGTTGGTAACGGCGTTGACCTCGGCGATGGCCGGCCGCAGGTAGTCGCGCTTGAAGTACTTGTATTCGCGCTTCGCCTCGTCACCGGCCTCGGTGTCCGGCGTGCCCGACAGAATGGGCCGCCACCATTCCCACGACTCGCGCATCGTCAGATGGCTCGGATTGGTCAGATAGCGCACGCAGATCTCGTAAAGCGCGAGGCCCGCGCTGCTGCGCAGCTGGCTCTGGAACTGCAGGCTCAAACGCGCGTACTGTACCGGGTCGAGCAGCTTCTTCTTGATCTTCGGTGCAAACGAGAATTCGACCCACACGCGCCGCGTGGCCGGATCTTCGAGAATTTCGGCATCGGCAATCAGCGTCGAGATGCCCCATTTGCGGCCGGGCTTCTGGCTCGACGTACCGGTGCTCCATTCGACCTGAACCGACACCATCCGGCGCAGATGTTCCTTGACTAGCGCGGTGTCGTTGGAATCGAATGCGGAGTTGGCAACGATATCGGACAGGAGCGCGCGATATGTGTCGCCGGATTCGTCCGCCTGCTGCGCGACGGCCAGCAGCACGTTGAACAGCTTGCGGGTCAGGAGGGTGATCTTGCCGCTTTTCGGCTGAATCGCGATGGCCTCGACTGCCTTGCGCAGTTCAGCGGAACTGGGGCTCACCACATCGGTTTTCTTCGCGCGCTTCGTGGCCATGCGTCGGGTCGGGAAGGATTTTGCGCAAGGATACCGACTGGGGTGATGCGCGTCTATAGGGTGTGCCTCACCATTTCCTGGTGAAGCCGGTTTACGAGCCGCGACTCACCTCGCCGCATTCCCGAAAACACTCACCTTCCGGAATTCCGGGCCGTTCCGGTATTCGTTGCTTGTCGCGGCATCCGTAAAAGTCGCTCGCGACGAGCCCGTCGATTGCCGCGTGCTTGATCTCCCGTATCGGCTCACCGCAACGAGCGTCGTAATTATGCGACGCAAAATCCCGATGCAAAGGCACGGGCCTGCGAATGTCGAGCGGCCTTTCGGGTCGCTTCGCATGTGCCGGAACGCCAGGCAGTCGCCCGTCAGGAGGATATCTGTTCACGGACGGGAATCTCGCGCACCATTTCACTGCGCGCGTCGCGGCACCCGGACGTGCCCGCCGCACTGCCACTCCCGAAAACTCTCACCTCAAGCACCTTGAGAGCCGCAGAAATCGGACCTTCACGATTTGCAGCCGGCGCCGGCACTGCGCCGGGGTCCCGAAAATCCTCACCTCGACGCGCTTCGAAGGCAGCTTCCGCGATATCTGCCAAGCTTCAGCACGATCTCCCGTAAACCCTCACCTATCACTGCTCTGCGGAAAATCCCCAATCGATTCTGGTACTTACGATGTACATATAAAGCGGATCATGACCGGCAAACCGCTCCCGAAATTCCTCACCTTTAGCGCACGCAGACGTGGTCGAGTAAATCGACCACATCTTCGGGCGCCACCCGAAAACGCTCACCTCTGGATCGCGGACTGAGGCAAACACGCTCGCCGCGATCGCCTTCTGCTGTACCTTTGCGGTGAACAACCGCTGATTGGATCCCGAATTTACTCACCTTAAGTGCATTTAGCGTCTCCAACGCATCCCGCAAAACCTCACCTTTGACCGACACATGACATTTCCGGCCCATCGACCGACGACGGCTTGCGCTCCCGGATTCCCTCACCTTTGACGGGCTCGTCATCTCCCATTGCCAGTTCCAGACGAAAACGCCGCCCGAGCCTCCCGAAAATACTCACCTTTGGAGGGCACAGATGCCGAAAACCGCCTGGGAAAGCGCTCGACACCCCGAAAAACCTCACCTGACAAGGCTCTGCGCTCCCGTTCGCTCTCACCGATCGCATTGACGGCGGCAAAAAAACACCAAAAAGCGAGGCCGAAAGACCTCCCGAAGCGACTCACCCTCGCGTGATCGCAAGCAAAGGGCCGCCGTTCCGGCAGAACAAGGGCGTGCACGCGCTTATTCCCCGAAAACGCTCACCTTTGGAGGAAACCGTTTTTCCGGGCGTCTCCCGAACCCGCTCACGAACGGTCCTGCACTCGCTCACCAGGCGCCCCGAATCCCTTCACTGCACAATCCCGTGCCGGCTCACCACAACTCCCGTAAAACTTCACCTGACTAGCCGGAGATCCTTATCTGATAAGGGTTTGCCGTGGCGTTAACGTTTTTAACCAAGGTTCAAGGGTGTTTACTTTATGTCTCTCAAACGAATAACCGCGAGTCGTAAAGAGAAACTGCAAGGTCAACACCCGGCACGTCTCGTTTCGCGTCGTGAAACATAGGGTCGAAATGCAGGAAACAAAGAAAATCTTTTAAGTACAGTTACTTATAGGCTATTCTTCGCTTTGTTTCACGGATGCCCCTGCGGAATCGTCGGTAGGCGCGCTCGCATTGGGGTACGCGAACCCTTCACCAGACTTACGAGCTCGGCAGCGCGCGAAACGTAGCAAACGTTACGTAATTTGTTATGATCCGTTGAATCTGATCTGCGATGAGGCACACATGAACCTCGATGACGAACGCGAGGCGATCCGGCGAGAGCTGGAATCGATGCGGCAGACCGGTGCTCGGCGCCAGGAGCTTTCGCTGCATGCATGCAAACGGCTATTTTTCGATCTTGGCATCCGACCTACGATGGCTGCTGTCCGGGAATTGACCCAAACCGGTAGCGCCAGCGACATCCCGAAGGACATCGACGGCTTTTGGGAACGTATCCGCCAGGCGTCGCGGGTACGCGTCGGAGCCGGCGCAATTCCGAAGATGCTCGAAGAGCGCGCCGGCGAACTGCTCGGCACACTGTACCGGGAAGCGCTCGTCGAAGCGCGCGCATCGCTCGACGAAGAGCGCGCGGAAATGCAGGCATCGATCGCGGCCGCGCATCAGGAAACGCACGACGGCAAGATCCGGCACGAAGCAGCCGAGCAGGCGATCGCGCGAAGCGAGGCACGCGCGGACGCCGCATGGGAACGCGTGCGCACGCTCGAGGCGCAACTGGCTGCCGCGTCGACGCACGGCAGCGCGCATCAGGAAAGCTTGCAGGCGTCGGTACGCCGACTCGACGCCGAAAACGAGACGCTGCAAAAACGCCTCGAAGCCGAGCAGTCGACCAGTGCGGCATTGCGCGAACGAATCGACGCACTTCACCAGGAGTTGCGCGAAAGCACCGAGCATTACGCGCAGCAGATCAAGGACGCCGTATCTGAAGCGGAGCGCCGCGTGAAGCCGATGCTCGTCGAACTGGATTCGCTGCGCAGTATGGCGGCGACTTATCAGTCCGGCGTGCGCGAGGCGAGCCGCAAGGAATTCGATTTCATCCAGCAACTGGCGGCGGCCAAAGCGAGAGGCGACCGACTCGATGCGCAGCTGCGCGAACAGTCCGACGAACTCGATGTGATGACGCGACAGGTCGCGGCGCTGCGTGCGCAACAAGGCATCGATCCTTCGATCGCGCGTCTGATGTTTGCGCTTGCGAGCGCAGGGCGTTTGAGCGCCGATGAACTTGCGTCGATCGGCACGGCGATCGACGGCCACGTCGTGTTGCCGGCGCATTGTCCGAAGTGCGAAGCAGGTGAGCCGGAGCTGTCGCACGTCGATCACCACTACGAATTGTCTTGCCCGGAATGCGAACATTCGTCGGGAACAGGGGCGTCGCGACTTGAAGCGGTCGCGCGCTTTCTTTCCGCGGGAGCCGTTTCGACGTCTATGTAAGCCCATATCGTGCAAGGCTTTTCCGCAAAGGTGAGCTTTTACGGGATCTCCCGAGGTGAGTCTTTACGGGACATTCGCACATCGGTGAGCGCCCGCGCAAAAGCGCATCACCGGTTCACGCATCGCTGGTTCCGGGCTCACCTTGATCGGACTCGCCGCCTGTTTGTTCGGATCCCCAGGTTTTCCAGGCACGATGTAGCCGATGCGCGGAAACGGGCTGCGCGAAACCGAGCCACTGGCCGACGAGTTCCGGGTCGACCCCGCTTTCGAAAAGATCGGCAGCAAATGTATTGCGCAACGTCTGCGGGCTCGCGCGCGCTTCACGCGAAGCCGCTATGCCCGCGGTGTCGATCAGCGCATCGATTGCGCGCAACGCCGTTGCCTTGTGCATCGGCCGTCCCGACGACGACGCCGGAAATGCGAGCACCCCTGCGAGACCCGCGGCCGCACGCACCTCGAGCCATGCGCCAAGCACCGCGACGGCAAACGGCGCAAGCCGAGTGCGACGCGACAGCAGCGGATTGTCGCCGTCGATGGTGAGCCACGCAGTACCGATGTCGATATTGCGCATTGTCAGAGCAATGGCTTCGCTCGTCTTCAGTCCACCGCCGAGAAACACCGCGACGAGCGCGCGATCGCGGTATGCGCGCCAGCGTTCGGCGCCGGACAAGCCGGCCACCGGCGATGAAAGATGGGCGACGAGCGTTGCGCGCTCGGCCGAAGAAAGAAAACCGGTCGGTTCGTTGTCGCGCGCGTTACGCCAGCCCGCTTCGCCATCTTGCGCGATGAAACGTGCCGGATTCGTCGACGCCGCTTCGATGAAGCGCACGTGATCGAGCACGCGTTCGATCAGCCGCAGATATCGCGCACGTTGCGGCTTGCGGATGGACAGGCCCGCAACGAAATCGGCGATCGAACTGCGGTCGACAGTCGCCAATGTTTTGCGCCGCGCTTGCAGCCATTCGAGAAACAGTCCCCACTGCGCCCGATAGACCTGTGCCGACGAGGCACGGAATTGCTGGCTTGCAAGCCACGCGTCGAACGCGACCGCGGGGTCGCGCAGCCAGTCTTCCCGTTCGCGATCGAACAGGTCACCCGATGCAGCCGGCATTGGGGTTCGAGTGCGGTTCACATTGCTACCCGCCCCACGCTCGCGGCCGGCGCTTGCTTCTGCCTGCGGGCTGCCTGGCTGCCGCCAGCTGTGCCGCTTGCTGTTGCGCTTCTTCATACGCAGCAACCGCGAATGCGAATACCGCAGGCAATGCGTTCGATGCGCCGAAATCGACGGGATCGTCCGTTTCCGGATAAGGCAACGCTGCAGGCCGCTGAAACAGACCCAGCATCAGCGCGTCGTGCCGGCTGGCGAAGCCGAGGTCGGCCAGCGCTTCCGCCTCGATGGCATGGAGCAGGCGCCACGTGAGCGGAACCTGCTGGGCGATATAGCGCGACGCGATATGCCGGACGATGTGCTCGAGGTCGCGCGCCGCATTCTGGTAACGCAGCGCGGCTAATGCGGCATCAGGATCGGTGGACGAGCGGTTCATGTCGGCTCCGGTCGCAGTCGATAGGACGGGGGTATACTGTACAAATATACAGTACTCGTTGCAACCTCTGTCAGACGGCGGGCATACGAAGGTATCGGCCGTACGAAACGGCCGCCCGCGCGATAAGGCACCGGCGTTGCCGTCAGCGTGCGCGCCCGGCAGTCAACGCGTCAGCCGTGAATCACGACCAGCAGTGCCTTCGCTTCGCTTTTGCCAGCGTTGCGAATCGCGTGCGGCTCGTCGGCCACATAGCGCGCAGTGTCCGCCGTTTTGAGCCGCCTGGTCGTGCCTGCCGCTTCGACGTCTATCGTGCCGTGCAGCACGGTCAAATGCTCGCGCGTTCCCGGTTCGTGTGCGTTCGATACGAGCGCGCCGCCCGCGGCAAGCGTAAGCTCGTACCACTCGAACTTGCCGGCGAGCTCGATGGGCCCCCACACACGCAACTGGTATTTGGCCTCGTGTCCGCTCAAGGTTGGGATCTCGTGCGGTCCGGATACCGCAATGGCCTCCGGCGCTTTCGGCGGCGCGAACAACGAATCGAGGCTCACGCCGAGCGCGTTCGTCAGACGCCACGCGACGGCGATGGTCGGATTCGCCTTGTCGCGCTCGATTTCGGACAGCATCGACTTCGACACGCCCGCCGCGCGCGACAGATCGTCGAGCGTCATCTTGCGTTCGCCGCGCAGCCGCTGGATCTGTTCGCCGACACGCGGCGGCGCAGCTACAGCCGCTACCGAGGGCGTGTTCACGAGAGCCGCAGCCGCCGACGTTGCTGCGCTGCGCGAGGTACGCGACCGACGCGGGGATTCCGAGCTTGCCATTTACTGACCCATCGTTTAGAGTTGTTCGACATATCGAACTTAAATTCGAAAAATCGAATTTTTCCGGTAAAGCTGATAGTCGACTATAACAGGCCGCTGCACGTCGAAGCACATCCAGACCTCGCGGGCCGCTCACTCGAACAGGAGCTGATTCATGCGCGATGCTTTCCTTTCCCATTTACGAGGCACGCTCGATCAGATTCGCGCCGACGGCTTCTACAAGACGGAACGTGTGATCGCGAGCCCGCAGGCCGCCGACATCAAGCTCGAAGGCGGCGCCAGCGTGCTGAATTTCTGCGCCAACAATTATCTGGGCCTCGCCGACGATCCGCGCCTCATCGCAGCCGCGAAGGATGGGCTCGAGCGCGACGGCTTCGGCATGGCGTCGGTACGTTTTATCTGCGGAACGCAGACCGTGCACAAGGAACTCGAAGGCGCGCTGTCCGCGTTTCTGCAGACTGACGATTGCATCCTGTATTCGAGCTGTTTCGATGCGAATGGCGGTCTGTTCGAAACGCTGCTCGACGAAAACGACGCGATTATCAGCGACGAACTCAATCATGCAAGCATTATCGATGGCGTGCGGCTCGCGAAGGCGAAGCGCTATCGCTACAAGAACAACGATCTCGCGGATCTCGAAGCAAGATTGCAGGAGGCCGATGCGGCGGGCGCGCGCTTCAAACTCATCGCGACCGACGGCGTGTTCTCGATGGACGGCATCATCGCGAATCTTGCGGGCATCTGCGATCTCGCGGACCGCTACGGTGCGCTCGTCATGGTCGACGATTCGCACGCGGTCGGTTTCATCGGCGCGCACGGCCGCGGCACGCCCGAACATTGCGGTGTGCTGTCGCGCGTCGACATCGTCACCGGCACGCTCGGCAAGGCGCTAGGCGGTGCTTCCGGCGGTTACGTCGCAGCGCGCAAGGAGATTGTCGATCTATTGCGCCAGCGCTCGCGTCCGTATCTGTTCTCGAACACATTGACGCCGAGCATCGCGGCCGCCTCGCTGAAAGTGCTCGAATTGCTCGATAGCGACGAAGGCGCGCAACTGCGCGAACGCGTCCGTGCGAACGGCGCGCATTTTCGCCGCGCGATGACTGCGCTCGGCTTCACGCTCGTACCCGGCGAACATCCGATCATCCCTGTGATGTTGGGCGATGCGCAGCTCGCATCGAAGATGGCCGATGCGTTGCTCGCCGAAGGCGTCTATGTGATCGGCTTTTCCTTTCCTGTCGTGCCGCGCGGCCGCGCGCGCATCCGCACACAGATGAGTGCGGCGCATACCTCTGAACAGATCGATCGCGCGGTCGATGCGTTCGCACGCGTCGGCCGTTCACTCGGTGTGATCTGAAACGACACCGCCGCACCTTCGCATCGTCGGAACACTCGTCTCGCAGGAATCACCATGAAAGCCTTGGCAAAACTCGAACGCGCGCCCGGTCTCACGCTGACCCGCGTCAAAAAACCCGAAGTCGGTCATAACGATGTGATGATCCGCATCACACGCACCGCGATTTGCGGCACCGACATCCATATCTGGAAGTGGGACGACTGGGCGCAAAAGACGATTCCCGTGCCGATGCACGTCGGCCACGAATACGTGGGCGAGATTGTCGAGATGGGCCAGGAAGTGCGCGGCTTCGCGATCGGCGACCGCGTGTCGGGCGAAGGTCACATCACATGCGGTTTTTGCCGCAATTGCCGCGCGGGGCGCCGCCATCTGTGCCGCAATACAGTGGGAGTCGGCGTGAATCGCGAGGGCGCGTTCGCTGAATATCTGGTGATTCCGGCGTTCAACGCGTTCAAGATTCCACCTGAGATTTCCGACGATCTCGCGGCGATCTTCGATCCGTTCGGCAATGCGACGCATACGGCGCTGTCGTTCAATCTCGTCGGCGAGGATGTGCTGATTACCGGCGCCGGGCCGATCGGCATTATGGCGGTGGCGATTGCGAAACACGTCGGCGCGCGCAACGTCGTCATCACCGATGTCAACGACTACCGGCTCGAGCTGGCGCGCAAAATGGGCGCGACGCGCGCGGTGAACGTGTCGCGCGAAACACTGCGCGATGTGATGGCGGACCTGCACATGACCGAAGGCTTCGACGTCGGCCTCGAAATGTCGGGTGTGCCGAGCGCGTTTACGAGCATGCTCGAAGCGATGAACCATGGCGGCAAGATCGCACTGCTCGGCATTCCGCCTGCGCAAACGTCGATCGACTGGAATCAGGTGATTTTCAAGGGGCTCGAAATCAAGGGCATCTATGGCCGCGAGATGTTCGAGACCTGGTACAAGATGGTCGCGATGCTGCAAAGCGGGCTCGATCTGTCGCCGATCCTCACGCACCGCTTTGCCGTTGACGACTACGAGCGCGCGTTCGCGACCATGCTGTCGGGCGAAAGCGGCAAGGTCATTCTGGACTGGACCGTGTAGCTTCGATCGCACCGGTGGGCCGAGCGACGCGATCGCGCCGCCCATCCACGCGCATCGATTCAACCCGCCGAGCCCGCCGGCGGCTTATCGAATTCGGCCTGAATCCGCACGCGCACTTCATCGCCGACGGCCGGAAACCATGTCGACAGCCCGAACTTCGAGCGGCTGAAGCTGCCTTCCGCCGAAAAACCCATCGTGTCGAGCTTTGTCAGCGGGTCGACGCCGTAGCCGTTGAACTTCACATCGAGCGTGACCGGCTGCGTCGTGCCGCGAATCGTCAGGTCGCCGGTCAGCTTGCCGCTCGTTTCGCCCGTGCGCTCGAAACCCGTGCTGACGAAGCGGATGTCCGGATAGCGTGCGACATCGAGCATTTCATCGCCTTTCACCATCTTGTCGAGCTGCGGCACGTTCGTGTCGATGCTCGCGGCGTCGATCGTGATGGCCGTCGAGCTGTTCGCCATTCCGCCTGCACGCCAGTCGAGCTGACCGGTGACGCGGTCAAAGCGCATCACGAAGCGCGAATACTTGAAGTGATCGACATCGAACGTGACGCTCCAATGACTCGGGTCGAGCTTATACGTGCCGGCCGGGACGCGCGACTCGGTGGTGCTGACGGTATGCGTGACCACCTCGAGCGGCGTGCACGCGTTCATCACGGATGTCGCGGCTACGACGAGGAAAAGCGCGCGCACGACGGCGGTAGCGCGGACAGCGGATTTCTTCATGTTTTTTCTCCGTTCGATCGACACGCACCCCGAACGATAGCGCACGGACAGCTTTTAGCAAGCTACCGGCGCGAGCGGCCGCCCGGCCGCCACCACGACTGCATGCATCGTGCAAAAAAAAGGACACTTGACGAGGTAGAATGATCGTTCTACCATTCGCCACATGGCTACCTCGACCGACACCTCATCTGCATCCGCTATGGCTTCCAGTTCGGCACGCGACCGGCTGCTCGAGGCGGCCGAGGCGCTGATTTACGCGGGCGGAATTCATGCGACCGGCGTCGATGCGATCGTCAAGCAGTCGGGCACCGCGCGCAAAAGCTTCTACACGCATTTCGAATCGAAGGACGCGCTCGTTGCAGCTGCGCTCGAGCGGCGCGACGAACGCTGGATGAAATGGTTTATCGAAGGCACGCTGCGCCATGGAAAGCGGCCGCGTGCGCGTCTGCTCGGCATGTTCGATGTGCTGCGCGAATGGTTCGCGTCCGAAAACTTTCACGGTTGCGCATTTTTGAATGCCGCCGGTGAAATAGCCTCGCCCGACGATCCGATTCGTGTCGTCGCGCGCGAGCACAAGGAGCGTCTGCTCGCATTCGTGCGCACGCTGTGCGATGAATTCGTCGCGTCGATCGGCGCCGATGCACGGCGTGCCGCGAAGCTTTCGCATCAGTTGCTGATTCTGATCGACGGCGCGATCGGCGTTGCGCTCGTCAGCGGAGACCCGGACGCGGCAATCGATGCGCGCAGCGCGGCCGAACATGTGCTCGATGCGTACGAGGCTCACAACGCCCACAACGCCCACAACGCCCACAACGCACCCCATACCCACTCGCATTCCCCACGCTCCACCCGTCCGCGATCGGACGGGCAGCCATCCACCGCAAGAAACCGTAACCCGACTTAAGCGACCTTAGGAGGTCATCATGGCAGAGATCGAAACCCGCCCGCCTGTTCCGCCCTTCACGCGCGAAACGGCCATTCAGAAAGTGCGCGCTGCAGAAGACGGATGGAACACGCGCGACCCGGAACGTGTATCGCTTGCCTATACGCCGCAAAGCGTATGGCGCAATCGCGTCGAATTCGCGACGGGCCGTCCGGCGATCGTCGAATTGCTGCGCCGTAAGTGGAAGCGCGAGCTCGATTATCGATTGATCAAGGAGTTGTGGGCATTCGGCGGCAACCGTATCGCGGTGCGCTTCGCATACGAGTTTCATGACGACTCGAACAACTGGTTCCGCGCATACGGCAACGAGAACTGGGAATTCGACGAGAACGGCCTGATGGCGCATCGTCACGCAAGCATCAACGAAATGCCGATCCGCGAAACCGACCGCCTGTTCCGCTGGCCGCTCGGCCGTCGTCCCGACGATCATCCTGGCTTGTCCGATCTCGGCCTCTGATTATTTGCGGGTCAAACCTGCCTGTTACGCAGTGTTGACGGTGAACGTTCCTGCCGAACGTTCACCGTTTTGTTGTTCGCTCGCCGAATATCGTTCGTCGGCTTGCCGCCGATTGTGGGTTACAGTGGGCGTCGCAGACGCCTATCGATAGAGACCGCAGTTCTGACGTCACCGGCATCGGGCCGACGGCGGAGACGACATGCGCTTTCGGCAAATCAAGAACACGAGGAAAAGCATGTGCCGCGCCATGGCGGCGCTCGCGGTCGGCCTGGCGGCATCATCGGCTTATGCCGAATGGTGCGGCGGCGGCGTTTGGGTCGACGCCATGTTCGCGTCGTATCACATCGACCCGGACCCCGACACACACCTCGAGCAATTCAATCCGGGTCTTGGCGTCGAATGCTGGCTGAATAGCCAGTGGGCGCTGACGGCAGGCGGTTTTCGCAACTCGCTGCGCCGGCCTTCCTACTACGGCGGCGGCGTTTGGGCGCCCGAGTTCGCGCATTGGGGTTTCGTCAGGCTCGCGGTGATGGGCGGCATTATCTCCGGCTACAACTACAACGACTGGGGCCTCGGACACAACCACTCGATCGGGCCGGTCGCCGCGCCGATCTTGATGACCGAGTACAAGCGTGTTGGGATGAACTTTATCGTGATCCCGCCGATTCCTTCGGAGGACTTGCCATTCACGATCGGGTTTCAGCTACGCGTGAAATTCTAGCGAGCGGTGGCGCGACAACATTTGGCGAGCGTGCAAGGAAGACAACTGGCAACGATCCCGTGCGCGCGCATGGAGCAATATAATTCGTCGCCTGCCGAGCGTATGCTTCGCATGTCTGACAAAACAACCGGTGCTGAAAAATGAATGGCACGTGCGACGCGGATGGCGGGCGTAATAACCACGCTGCCCATTGGCTTGAGCGCGGCTGCGACGCCGGCGGCCCGATGCACCATGGAAGCCGATGCGGCCTCGGGTGCCACGCAACGACTGCCGTCAGCATTGCGGGCGGAAGTCAAACCAACGTGAACTCCTCGTTCTGAACACGTCAGTATTGACGAAGCGGCAACGTCTGCCCCTTTCCTTCTGGGGACATCATGAAAAAGATCATCGTCGCTTTGTCGATTGCCTCGGGCATGCTGGCCGGGTGTGCAGTGTACGTGCCGGGCGAACCGGGCGTGGCCGTGCAGCCACAAGGCGGTCCGGGCAACGGATTCTGCCCGCCGGGCCAAGCCAAGAAAGGTAACTGCTGAGCGCTTCCCGTTGCTGTTCCTTTATCGGCTTCATCGCCGGAATGATTTTTTCGACCCGCATCCTGGTTTAGGTGCGAATGCATCAGTACCGCTCGTCCGCGGCGAGGCCCGACTCGTGCAAAGGTGAGTATTTTCGGGAGGCAGCTCGAGTGAAGCGCGTCGCATTGGCGGCCTCACCTTGCTCGATTGAAGTCATTCCCTGATCTGCGTTGTCGTCCTGTCCCAAGGTTCGGTCCGGTTCGCGATATCGACATACAGCACGCCGTTCAGATGATCGACCTCGTGCTGGATGATCCGCGCATGAAAGCCGCGTGCTTCGCCGCCGATCTCATTGCCGTCCACGTCGTACGCGCGATACGAAATGCGCGAGTGGCGCGTGACGTAGCCGCGCTTGCCCGGCACGCTGAAGCAGCCTTCTATATCTTCGACCGCGCCGTCCCCCGATGTGATGACCGGATTGATGAGTGCGGTTGGCGGCACCGGCGCCTCGCCGGGTGCGCGTTCGCCTCCGGGAAACTCGAGCACGACAATGCGCTGGCCGATACCGATCTGCGGGGCAGCAAGTCCGACGCCGCGGCCGCTGCGCATCGTATCGAACATATCGGCGACGAGCGCGCGAAGTTCGTCGGTGCCGAAGGCGGTTACCGGTGCCGCGACCTGGCGGAGCATCGGTGATTCGAACGGAAGGACGGTGCGTTCCATGATCAGAATCCGTGATTTGAAAGTTGCGACATGTTGCGCGAAGCGACGGTGAACCTCGCCTCCGCCCAACATGGACCTTATGCGGACCGGCTGGTTCACTGTTTCGCCTGCTTGTCGCACGCGTAACCTTACTGGTGTTTTGGACAAGGTGCGGCGAACAACGACACCGCTCCTGAAAACACTCACCTTTGCGACACGCCGCGTCGACGCACAGCTTTGCACAGCAGCGCAGAGCAATGCAAATACCCGCTAGCCCGCGAGGACCGTCCGCCGGTAAATGACCAAGGCGTCGATTCGTCGTGCAGCGGTGCCGCGCACGGCAACCAGCCGATGAGCGCGCCGGAGCCTGTCTTGGATCCGATCGGCCTGTGCGCAACGTATGCCGCTTTTCGCGCAATAGCGAACGGCTTTGTGACACAAGATCGAGAATCAAGAACATGAAGGTGAGCTTTTTCAGGATCTCACCTGTCTGTCATAACGATCCATTCCTCTTTCGCGAACATCTACTCGTCAAGTTCCCGACCCACTGCGTCACGATAGACTCGTTCGCTCGTTCCGGCAGCGGATCTTGCGCTTCGTAAGCATTATCGACACGCGCGTCAAAAATATTTCGACGCGCCGGAATAAACCCCATCAAATTCACGTTCACTCCTCGACGCGCGCGTTTCGCGCGCCGTCGTCGTTTCTGGCGATCGCCAATGTAGCGACCGCCTTCAATCGAGCAGGTCCCCACTTTCGTGCTTTTTTCGGCCTCGCGCGTTGCCGCGTGCGGCTGCTGCATGCCGTTCGCACGCATCGCATGTATTGCCGACATCCGGCGGTCATGCGACGCGCGTAGCGAAGCGGCACATCATTGAAGTGCGTTTGAAAGGGGATCGATTCATGAATGTCAGAAGGGCCCGCCAGACGGCGCGCGCGGCGCGTGCGCGTTTGCGCAAGAAAACCGATATTCGGCTTGCCGCGCTATGCATGGGCATCGCAATCGCGCAATCCGGATGGGCGCAGTCGCAGGCACAACAACAGCCATCGCCAGCAGAACCGCCGGCACAACCGGCAGTCCCGACGGGCATAGCGCAAAACTCATCGTCAGGCCCGTCTACCGCTACGCTACCCGATGCAACCTTGCCCGCGATCCACGTGCAAGGCAGTACGCCGACCGGCTATGGTCCGCTCGTCGAAACCGATCGCGTCAACGATCCGCGGCAGCGCGTGGACGCGAGCAAAACGGGCACGAAGCTCGAAGATTTGCCTGCAAGCGTTCAGGTCATTCCGCGCCAACTCGTCAATGAGCAAGGCGGGACGATGCTGCGCGATGCGATCACGAACGCGAGCGGCGTCAATTATGGCGGGCAGGATTCGAAGGGCTACTACGATCACTTCCTGATTCGCGGCCTCAACGCCCAGGTTTACGAAGACGGCTTCTCCGATGGCGACGAACTGAGCGGCATCTCGCACTCGCTGAACGGCGTGAAGCAGGTCGAGATTCTCGAGGGTCCGGGCTCCGCGCTTTTCGGCAGCGGGCCTCCAGGAGGCACGATCAATATCGTGCACTACACGCCGTCGCCCGATCTCCACTACGGCGCGAGCGTGCAGACCGGATCGTACGGAACCCTGACGAATAGCGATTACATCACCGGGCCGACCGGCATTGCGGGCCTCAACTACCGCGTCGACGCCACGTTCTCGCGCACCGACGGCCTTCGCGACCTCGCGAGCCGCGACTATGAAGTCAGGCCCGATCTGCAATGGCAACTGGGCAAGCATACGCTAGAATTTTCGCTCGACTTGCGCGATATCCACGAGACGCCCGATTCGTACGGGATTATCTACTTCAACGGTTCGCCGCTCTCGAGCGTCTCGCGCAACGCGAAATTTTCGACGCCGTTCGCAACCGCACGGCAAACCTATGTACGCCCGGCACTGACCGACAAATGGGAAGTAAACGACTTCCTGACGATCAACAACCGCTTCTCGTATCTGCACCGCTCGCTCGACGCGCTGACGAATGGCGACAGCACCAGCACGAAAATCAGCAATGGCGAAGTGATCGGCCGTCAATTGCGGCAGCAGGACGACAGCGACAACAGCTTCGACTATCAGCTCGAACCGGTGTGGAAGTTCGGCATCGGCAGCGTCGGGCATACGCTGCTGACGGGCTTCGAATATCAGCATCAGCTGATCGATACCGAACGCACGACTGCGGACCTGCCGAACATTCCCGACGCGTTCAACCCGGTGCCGCCGGAAACCAGTGCCGATCAACTGGCGTTCCTGTGCGACGCAAAGCACTCGTGCGATAACGACCGTCTGGTCGCGAACTACTACAGCGTCTATGCGACCGACCAGATCGACGTGACCGACAAGTTCAAGGTGCGCGCGGGCGTTCGCAAGGACTGGTGGGATACCTCGCTGACGCCGAATATCTCGGTGCCTGGGCGCTTCGGCACGAACGGCCAGCCGTTGCTCGCCGGCGTAACGGACTCGCGCAACGATGCCCCGGTCAGCTGGAATATCGGCGCACTATACAAGCTGCTGCCGTGGATGACGCCGTACTTCGGCATTTCGAAGAGCCACTTCGCGAATTTCAACTCGGAGAATACGCAGAACGGCATCGGAGCACCGGAATCGGCGCTGCAGTATGAGGTCGGCGTAAAGTTCTCGCTGCTCAACGAGCGCCTCATTTTGAACACCGCGCTCTTCGACGTGAAGCGCGACAACGTCGCGGCCCTGACGACGATCAACGGCGTCGAATCGGTCGTGTTCGACAGCCAGAAAACGCGCGGCGCGGAGGCGTCGATCGATGCGGCGCTGACAAGCCATTGGCACGTCATCGCGAACTTCACCGCGCAGGATCCCGAAATCACCGATAACCCGCAGGGCATTTCGTCGGTCGGCAATCGTCCCCAGGGTGCGCCCGCTTATATCGGCAACCTCTGGTCGACCTACGATTTTTCGATTGCGGGCGTGCCCGGTTTTCATGTGGGCGCGGGCGTGAACTACGTCGCAAAGACATACAGCGACATCACCAACGTCAATTCGATTCCGTCGTATGTGATAGCGAACGCAGCTCTCGGCTACGAGGCGCCGCGCTGGGGTATCGATCTGAACGTGCACAACCTGTTCGACCGGCGTTATTACGTCGCCGCGAATGCGGCGGGCGCGTTCGTGGGCGAGTCGTTGAGCGCGTTCGTCAACGTGCACGCTAACTTCTGATACGGCACGACGGACGGCGTCGCCGTGAAGACTGCGCCCACCTGCCATCGCGCGCTGGCTCGTCGATGCGTCGGGGCGCAGCGCGGTGCTTCAGCGTCAGCTGGCGGCTCGTTCGTCCGGCCGCCGGCGCAACGCGTCGGCACGCCACATGCCGCCGCGCAACACGCCTTTGCGTTTGGCCGCTCACGGCTCCTGGCTTTTCGCACCAATCGCATCGAGTTCCGCCAACGCCTGATCCGTCAATTCGATCTGCGCCGCCGCGATGTTCTCGCGCAAATGCGCGACCGACGACGTCCCCGGAATTAGCAGAATATTCGGCGACCGATACAGCAGCCATGCGAGCGCGACCTGCCGCGGCGTCGCACCGATCGACTGCGCGACCTTCGCGAGCACCGACGACTGAATCGGCGTAAAGCCGCCGAGCGGGAAAAACGGCACGAACGCGATGCCCTTGCTCGCGAGCTCGTCGACGAGTGCATCGTCGTCGCGGTGGACCACGTTGTAGAGATTCTGCACGCAGACGATATCCGCGATGCTGCGCGCTTCGGCAACTTGTGCCGACGTCGCGTTGCTTAGCCCGATATGCCGCACGAGGCCTTCGCGCTGCAGTTCGGCGAGCGCCGTCACCTGTGGTTCGATCGATCCTTCCGAGGGCTGATGGATGTCGCCCATGATCCGCGCGTTCACGACATCGAGCACGTCGACGCGAAGATTGTGCAGATTGTCGTGTACCTGCTGCCGCAGTTCCTGCGGCGAGAACGCCGGCAGCCATGCGCCGGCATGGTCGCGGCGGGCGCCGACCTTGGTGACGATCGTCAGCTCGCGCGGATACGGATGGAGAGCCTCGCGGATCAGCAGATTGGTCACGCGCGGGCCGTAGTAGTCGCTCGTATCGATGTGATCGACGCCGGCTTCGACCGCGGCGCGCAGCACCGCAAGCGCCGCGGCGCGATCGGCGGGCGGCCCGAATACGCCCGGCCCGGCCAGCTGCATTGCACCGTAGCCCATGCGGCGCACCGGGCGTCCGGCCAGTGAAAACGTCTTTGCGGGAGCGTGTTTCGGCATTCTGGTCATCCTTTCGCTTATTCACTAAAGAAGAGCGCCAAGTATGCGGGTCGTCCCGTTGTTAGATAATCCCATCCAGATCGAACGGGCTGTGCAAAAAGGTGAACAATGGCTGCTGAAATGAACGACCTCGCCGCGTTTGTATCGGTCGCGCGCGCCGGCGGGTTTCGCGACGCCGCGCGCATCAATGGTGTGTCCGCGTCGAGCCTCAGTACGGCAGTGCGCCGGCTCGAGGCGAAGCTCGGCCTGCGCCTGCTCAATCGCACGACGCGCAGCGTCGCGCCGACCGAAGCGGGCGAGCGCCTCATCGAAAAGCTGACGCCGCTGTTCAGCGAAATGGAAGCGGCGCTCGATGTGCTGAACGTGTTTCGCGACAAACCGACCGGCACGTTGCGCCTCAATGTGCCGTCGGGCGTCGCCCGTGTCGTGCTGCCCGCGATCGTCGCGCGGTTTCTGCAGACGTACCCGGGAATTCGCGTCGAAGTCGTCGTCGAAGACAACTTCGTCGATGTGCTGTCGATCGGCTGCGATGCCGGCATCCGCTACGACGAGCGGCTCGAACAGGACATGATCGCGACGCCGATCGGCCCGCGCGTGCAGCGCTTCGCGACCGCCGCGGCGCCCGCGTACCTCGACGCGCACGGCCGCCCGACGCACCCGCGAGAGTTGCTCTCGCACGCGTGTCTGCGCGGTCAATTCGCCGGCGGCGCAATGCCGACCTGGGATTTCGAGCGCGACGGCGAAGTGGTTCGCGTCGACCCGTCGGGCCCGCTCGTGGTGCGCCCCGCCGCCGCGGTGGAACTTGCGGTCGACGCCGCGCGGGCGGGACTTGGCGTCGTCCATCTCTACGAAGGCATGCTGCGTGCGCATCTGGACAGCGGCGCGCTGGAACCGATCCTCGAACCGTGGTGGCAGCGTTTTTCCGGCCCGTTTCTGTACTATCCGGGCCGGCGACATCTGCCGGCGCCGTTGCGCGCGTTCGTCGATTTTCTGAAGGCCAACGGCAGTCGAACCTGAAATGATGGGGTCGTTGCCGTGGCGGACAGCAGCTTCGAAGTTCTGAAGCGAGGAGCCGGCGCATCGTCGACGCGAACATCATCGGCGTTTCGTTCCGGGAACTCGACAGGCCGATCCGCGCGGCGAACGATGCGTTCCTGCGCATCGTCGGCTACGATCGCGAAGACCTCGCCGCGGGCCGCTTGCGCTGGGACGAACTGACGCCGCCCGAATGGCACAGGCATCGCGACAGCAAGTGGACGCCCGAGCTGAAAACGACCGGCAGCGTGCAGCCCTACGAAAAAGAGTACTTCCACGGTGTGCGCCGTCTATCGATCCGCACGCGGCACGTGCGCGACGCGAACAGCGCGAGCGGAAGCACGGGCTCGATTCATGTCGAAGTGCGCGATTCGGGGCAAGGGCTCGATCCGGGGCGTGCGGACCGCCTGTTCGAGACGTTCTATTCGACGAAGGCGAGCGGCATGGGAGTGGGCCTCGCGGTCTGCCGCTCGATTATCGAGGTGCATGGGGCACGCTGTCGGCTAGCGCGAACGAGCCGCGTGGCGCGGTGTTCCGGTTCACGTTGCCGGTTGAGAGAGCGGGCTGACTCGCCGTACGTGGCGGCGAGCCAGCGTGCTTCCTTTTACGTCGGATACACCGGTTTGTACGCGCGTTCCCTGATATAGGCTTCGATGTCATCGGGGCGCGGCACGCGTGCGAGGTCTTCATCGAAGATATGTTCCGCGACCCGCGCGGCCACGTGCAAGGACGCGTCGAGAATTTTCGCTTGCGGCGGATAGATGAGCCCCGTGTCGAGGCTGTCGTCGGTGACCTGTTCCGCAACGGCCCTTGCCGCGACGATGAACATCTCCTCTGTGACGCGCTTCGCTTCCGTGGCATACACGGCCATGCCCATTGCCGGAAAAATGTAGACGTTGTTGCCTTGCCCCGGCACGAACGTGCGGCCGTCGTGCAGCGTGACCGGCGGAAACGGGCTGCCGCTGGCGAAGATCGCTTTGTCGTTCGACCAGCCGTACGCTTCTTCGGCTGTGCATTCGGAGCGCGAGGTCGGGTTCGAGTACGGAAAGATGATCGGCCGCTCGTTGATTTCGGCCATTGCTTCGATTACCTGCTGGTTGAAAAGCTTCGGCATCGTGCTCACGCCGATAATGCCCGTGGGCTTCAATGCCTTGACCGCGTCGACGAACGAGTTGAGCGGCGCATGGTCGACCGCGAACGGCTTCTGGAAGTCCGCCAGATCGCTGCGCGATTTCTCGATCAGCCCGTGTACGTCGAACAATGCATGGCGCGCGCGCGCCTGATCGATCGTGAGCCCTTCCAGCGTCATCGCTTCGCTGATCAATTCGGCGATGCCGGTTGCCGCCGAACCGCCGCCGAGGAACAGAAAGCGCTGCTCGGCGAGCTTCTGGCCGGAAATTCGCAGTGCGCCGAAAATGCCCGCCAATGCGACGGCGGCCGTGCCCTGGATATCGTCGTTATACGTGCAGAGTTTGTCCTTGTAGCGACTGAGCAGCGGTACCGCGTTGAAGTTCGCGAAGTCTTCCCACTGGATGCAGCATTTCGGAAACAGTGCTTCGACGGCTTCGACGAATTCATTGACGAATGCGTAGTAGTCGTCGCCGCGCACGCGCTCGTGGCGCAGGCCCAGATAAAGCGGATCTTCGAGCAGTTCATGGTTGTTGGTGCCGACGTCGAGCACGACCGGCATGCAGAACTGCGGCGGCACGCCCGCACAAGCGGTGTAAAGCGCCAGCTTGCCCATCGGAATGCCCATGCCGCCTACACCGAGATCGCCGAGGCCGAGAATGCGCTCGCCGTCGGTCACGACGATAAAGCGCACGTCGTCTTCAGGCCAGTTCTGCAATAGCTCCTTCACGCGGCCACGCGCGGAAATCGGCAGAAACATGCCGCGTGCGCCGCGATAGACGTGATCGAACTTCTGGCACGCCTCACCGACGGTCGGCGTGTAGACGATCGGCATGAAGCGCGAGGGGTCCGACATGATCGTCGCATAGAACGCCGTTTCGTTGCGCAATTGCAGGTCTGAGAGATACAGGTACTTCTGCAGGTCGCTATCGAGGTGCGCCAGTTCCGAATGCACGCGTGCGACCTGCAGTTCCAGCGTGCGGACGCACGGCGGCAATAGCCCTTCGAGGTGACAGGCTCGCCGTTCGGCCTCGGTGAATGCCATGCCTTTGTTCAGATGCGGCGAGCGTAGAAGCTCGAAACCGGTAAGCGTGCGTTGCGCGTTCATCGAAGGCTCCTCACTGTTCAGTGGCGACATACGGCTTGACCATCTTGCGGGCGTCGACCACGCGATCGAATTCCTCTTCGCTGACGAAGCCGAGTTCGAGCGCGGCCTGCCTGAGCGTCTGATCGTGCTCCATCGCGTGGTGCGCGATCTTCGACGCCTTGTCGTAGCCGATCACGGGCGCAAGCGCTGTGACGAGCATCAACGACCGTTCGACATATTCGTCGATCTTCTTCACATTCGGCCGCGTGCCTTCGACGAGAAAGCGCCGGAAATTCGTGCATCCGTCCGTGAGCAGCGTGATCGACTGCGCGATATTGGAAATCATCAGCGGCTTGTAGACGTTCATCTCGAGGTAGCCGCCGGCGCCGCCGAAACCGACCGCGACGTCGTTCGCCATGACTTGCACGGCGATCATCGTCAAGGCTTCGGCCTGGGTCGGATTGACTTTGCCCGGCATGATCGACGAGCCCGGTTCGTTTTCCGGAATCAGCAGTTCGGCGAAGCCCGCGCGCGGGCCGCACGACAGAAGGCGGATGTCGTTGGCGATCTTGTAGAGCGACGCAGCGAGCGTTCGGAATGCGCCGGACAGGTGTATCAGCGCATCGTGCGCGCCTTGCACGGTGAACTTGTTCGGGGCGCTGACGAACGGCAATTGCGTGAGCGTCGCGATTTCCGCGGCGGCCGCTTCCGCAAAACCGGGCGCCGCATTGATCCCGGTGCCGACCGCGGTGCCGCCGAGCGCAAGACGGTAGACGCCATGCAAAGCGGCGTCGAGCCGCACGAGGTTATCTTCGAGCATGCCGGCATAGCCGGACCATTCCTGCCCGAGCGTAAGCGGCGTCGCGTCCTGCATATGCGTGCGGCCGATCTTTACGATGTCCATCCATTCGGCTGCCTTGGCGCCGATCGCGTCGTGCAGTTCACGGACGGCGGGAATCAGCCGCTGTGTCGTATTGACGGCGGCCGCAATGTACATCGCCGACGGAAACGAGTCGTTCGACGACTGCGACATATTCACGTGATCGTTCGGATGCACAGGATGCTTGCTCGCGAGGGGCGTCCCCGCAAGCTGACAGCAGCGATTCGAGATCACTTCGTTGACGTTCATATTGAACTGCGTGCCGCTGCCGGTCATCCAGACATGCAGCGGAAACATGTCGTGATGCTGGCCCGCGAGAATTTCGTCGCATGCCTGTGCGATCAGTTTGTGCGCCGCGGGGTCGAGACGCTTGCCGGCGAGATTCGCATTGGCGGCCGCTTTCTTGAGCGTCGCGTAGGCGGTGATCATCTCTCGCGGAATCAGATCGTGGCCGATGCGAAAGTGCTCGAGCGAGCGCTGCGTTTGCGCGCCCCAGAGCTTGTCGGCGGGGACCGCAACTTCTCCCATGCTGTCGGATTCCGTGCGGACGTTACTCATCGTTGTGCTCCTTTCGATGAAAACCAGCTGCAACGTGTGAAGACTGGATGAAGTGACCGTTGAGTACGCGGGTATGCGCGGACCTTCGCAGCGCGGGACGCGGAAGGATCGGCTGCGGCGAGTGTGCCGGCGCATGCGAATGCCGGCAACAGCGTTGACGATAGCGCACGCGATAACGGCAAGATAGCTATACAAACGTCCCGGTCCGGACGAACGGTGTATGCGCGGGGAATACGTTGGTTTAGGCAGCGAACGTGCGATGGACAGCGTTCTGTCAGGTCCTGGTAAGCGGAAATACGAAGGCCGGCTTTGACGTCTGCTTTTGCGCTGGGTTTGCGCCTGGGTTGTGTCGAATTTGCCTTGTCAGCCGGCCTTGCGAATATGAAGAGATTGGTATTTGCCGCTCACCCGTTGCGGAACAGATAGCTATACGCGTTTAGCGCGGGCACGCCGCCAAGATGCGCGTACAGCACCTTCGAACCGGCAGGGAATTCGTTATTGCGCACCATCTGGATCATCCCGTCCATTGATTTGCCTTCATAGACGGGATCGGTGAGCATGCCTTCCATTCGCGCGCACAGGCGAATCGCTTCGAGCGTTCCTTCGTTCGGCAGCCCGTATGCGGGCCCGGCGAATCGCGTGTCGAGAATCACGTCGCTTTCGTCAAGGCGCTGTTCGAGTCCGACGATCTCGGCCGTATGCTTCGCGATGCGCGTGATTTGCGCGTGGGTTTTTTCAGGTGTCGCCGATGCATCGATACCGATCACCTTGCGCGCGCGGCCATCGGCCGCGAAGCCGACCACCATGCCCGCTTGCGTGCTGCCCGTCACCGAGCAGACCACGACGTAGTCGAATCTGAAACCAAGCGTCTGCTCCTGCTGACGCACCTCCTCCGCGAAGCCGACGAACCCGAGACCGCCAAGCGGATGCTCGGAGCAGCCGGCCGGAATCGGAAACGGCTTGCCGCCCGCTGCGCGCACGCTTTCCATCGCGTCTTCCCAGCTCTTGCGAATGCCGATATCGAAGCCGTCCGCCACGAGCCGCACGTCCGCGCCCATGATGCGCGACATCTGGATGTTGCCCACGCGGTCGTACACCGCATCCGAATAGTCGACCCAGTTCTCCTGCACGAGCACGCATTTGAGGCCCAGATGCGCGGCGACCGCCGCGACCTGGCGCGTCTGGTTCGACTGGATGCCGCCAATCGACACGAGCGTGTCGCAGCCCTGTTCCAGCGCCTCGGGAATCAGATACTCGAGCTTGCGCGTCTTGTTGCCGCCGAAGGCGAGGCCGCTGTTGCAGTCTTCGCGCTTCGCATAAAGCTCGACCTTGCCGCCCAGATGCGCGCTGAGCCGTTTCAGCGGAACGATGGGCGTCGGGCCGAAGGTCAGCGGGTAACGCGGAAAATGTCGCAGGTTCATGATGCCGGACTCCTTCGTTCTTTCAGGGATGAAGGTCTACATGCTATGAAATCGCCTCGAAAATGAGCTTGCAAAAATAATCGCAGATGCGTAGTTTAAAAACACACTACGGCGGTTCTGTTTAATCGAATTTCGTATTTGGGCAGTTCTACGCAATGAAAAGACCTTCAACGCGCGCGGCAAGCGAACCGGAGAGCATGACCATCGATCGCGTCGACCGCGCGATTCTGCGGCAGCTGCAGCGCGATGCATCGATCTCGAATGTCGCGCTCGCCGCCAGGGTGAATCTGAGCGCGCCTGCCTGTCTGCGCCGTGTCGAGCGCCTGAGGAACGCTGGCTATATCCGTTCGACCGTGGCGCTGCTCGACCCCAAGCGGCTCGATGCAGGCATGCTGGTCGTGATCGGCGTCGTACTCGACCGGTCGACGCCGGAGTCGTTCGAAGAATTCGAGCGCCTTGCGCAAAAAGTACCGGGCTGCATGGAATGCCACGTCGTAACCGGCGAATTCGACTATTTCATGCTGATCCGCACGCGCGACAACGATAGCTTCAACAAGCTGCACGCACAGAAGCTGCTCTATCTGCCGGGCGTGCGGCAGATACGATCGTTCATCGCTTTGCGCGAAATCCTCTCGACCACTTCGTTCCCGGTTTAGCCCCCACCCGTCCTCACCGTTCGTTGATCGGGACGAATGCCCGTGCCGATCAACGAAGAAACACGCCGGTCCATCCCGGAACGCACGCCGTGCGCGCGATTCCGGGCTGCAATGTCACCTGCATGACACGAAAGTTACCGAGTATTTCGTCGGCAATCCGCAAAGGTCTACCACTCTCGCGGCGCTGCGCGCGCGGTGCCGCATCTTCTGGCAATGCACCTCGAAGGAGATACTCGATGTCGAAATTCAGCTCGTTGGCGTTGACTCTTATCGCTTCATTGTTTGCGGCATCGACGGCGCAGGCCGGCGTCGATCTGATCGCGACAGGGCAGCTTAGCGGCACTATCGGCGACCTCTCGCGCGAAACGTCGGCGCCGCTCGAAAACGGCGCGCCGGGCAATCTGTTGGGTGGTATCGGCTCCGCCATGAGCTTTGCCGGCTGCAATACGTTCATCGCCGTGCCCGACCGCGGCCCCAACGCGATAACGTTCAACCCGGCGATCGACGACACCGCCTCGTACATCAATCGCTTTCAGACGATAAACCTCACGCTCTCGCACGCGCCGGCAGGTTCCAGCCTGCCGTTCGTCGCGACGCCGAAGCTGATCGACACCACGCTGCTCCATACGTCGGATCACCTCGTGTACGGCAACGGCGCGGCCGAAAACGTGCCGAACGGCGCACCGAAGCTCAACAAGACCGATCACACGAACTACTTCACGGGCCGCTCGGACAACTTCGATCCGACCCATCTGTCGACGGATCCGCTCGATGCGCGGCTCGACCCGGAAAGCATCCGCGTCGCGAACGACGGGCAGAGCATCTTCATTTCAGACGAGTACGGCCCGTACATCTATCGGTTCGATCGCAGAACGGGGCGCCGCATCGACGTGATCAAGGTGCCGGATACGTTTGCCGTATCGACGTTGAGCCCGGTCGGCGACACGGAGATCGCGGACAACACGTCGGGCCGCGTGGCGAACAAGGGTATGGAGGGACTCGCGATCTCGCCGGACGGCAAGACGCTGTTTGGCGCGATGCAAAGCCCGTTGTTGCAGGACGGCGGCACCGATGGCGGATTCACGCGCATTCTGAAAATCGATTTGCGCACGGGCAAAACGCAGCAATATGCGTATCCGCTGACGAACATCGGCACCGACAAGAAGCCGAAATTCCCGACCATCAGCGATGTCGTTGCCGTGAACGATCACGTGCTGCTGATGGACGAACGCGACGGCCACGGTCTCGGCGACGATTCCGCGGCGGTATTCAAGAAGGTGTTTCGCGTCGATCTGGACGGCGCGCAGGACGTTAGCCAGGCAAGCGGCCAGGATGGCCTCAAGCCGCTCGCGCTGCAAAAGACGCTATTTCTCGACGTGGTCGATGTGCTGACGAAGCACGGCTTCACTGCAACGGAAATTCCCGCGAAGCTCGAGAGCCTGACGTTCGGTCCGGATATCACCGTGCATGGCGAGCGCAAGCACACGTTCCTGATTGCGAACGACAACGACTTTCTCGGTACCGTGACGGACAGCCTGCATCCGAACGGGGAGCCGAACCCGAACCAGTTCTTCGTGTTTGCGCTCGATACGAGCGATCTGCCCGACTATGTGCCGCAGCAGCTTGCGGGACACGGCCATTTCGACGACTCGAACAGGCATGGGCACAACAACATGTGCAGCTTCGTGACCGACAGCAACGATGACGACGACGGTCATGATCATGGGCACGGCCACGACCACGACGGCTCGCACTGACTGATCAGCTCGACGCGAACTCGATCGACGGCTCGCACAGAATCGGGAAATTGACCGAGTTCGCCACGTAGCATTTCTCGTGTGCTGCATGATGCAGATGTTCGGCGCGCGAGCGATCATCGCCCGCGCGTATCGTGACGCGCGGGCGCAGAACGATTTCCGTGAAGCTTCCGCGTTGCGGACTATCGAGCATCGTTCCGCGCGCATCGTCGACATAAGCGAGCACCGTAATGCCTGCTTCAGCGCACAAATGCAGATACCAGAGTTTGTGGCACGCCGAGGCCGCGGCGACGACGAGGTCTTCGGGACTCCAGCGCGCTGCGTCGCCGAGGAATGCGGGATCCGACGAACCTGGAATGTCGGGCTTGCTGCCCGAGCGGATCGCGTGATCGCGGCTGTAGTCGCGATAGCCCGATGTGCCGGATCCCTTATTGCCGATCCATTCCACCGTGACGTCGTAGGTATGCTCGCCGTGTGCCATGGCAGCGGTCTCCTTCGGTTCGCAGGTGCGAAAGCGCCATTATGCGCGTGTGCGCGGCGCCATTAGCGAACAGAAGTCTACATGCGATGCTGCGCGCGAACGACTCATTCACGCGTTGGCGCATTGAATCGAGCGCGAGCGCGGCAGCATCGCGGAGCGACAGTTACGGGTTCGACACGTCGATGCGGCCGAATACGCCTGTTGTCTTGCTCGGACCCGCGGCAAAGAACAGCGTATTGCTCGGCTGATTATCGACATTGTTGCCGAAGCTCATGCCCCACAAGCCCGATTGCACGAACGGCTGACCATTGCCGAGCATAAGCTTGCCCATATCCTGGCCGGTCGTCGGATTGAACACTTCGATGAATCCCGAGCCGAAGTTGCCGACCAGCATCATGTTCGACAGCGGGCCGAAGTTCGACGGCGCGAGCACCATACCCCACGGCGCATTGAGCACGCCGCCGTTGCTGACGATACGGCGGATGAAGTTGCCGCTCAGATCGAATTCGTCGAGCACGCCAAGACCGTCGCCCGTGACCTGGGCCGCCTTCGCCGCGTTCTGCTGCGCGTAGGTGACGAACACGCTATTGCCGAGGTGCTGGATGCCGAACGGCGCGAAGCCAGCCGGCATGTTGGGGTCGACGAACTGGCCGGCGGGCTGGATCTTGTGGAACTGCGCGTCGAACATATCGACCTTCGCGCCGTGGAAGTCCGTCGCGTAAAGCCGGTTCTCGCCGTTCACGTTCACCATCGTGATGCCTTTATAGTTCGCGCCGCCCGCGCCGTCGTCGAATGCGGTCACGGCTTCGGTCGGCAGCACATTGGGCGACCACCCGGCGATCGTGCCCGCGAACGTCGCCCAGATGAACACGGCCTTGTTGAGCGCGCCGCCGTTGGCGCTGATCATGAAGTCGGTCGTCGGGTTGAAGATGATGCCCGTCGGACTGGCCGGGCCGTTCGTGCCGTCCGGAATCGAGACGACGAGCGACTGGACGTTGCCGTTGCCGTCGAACAGTGAAGATTTTTGAGTGTTGTTATCGGAGACCCACATTGTCGCCGTGGGGTTGAAGGCGACACCCCAGCCGTTCTGCAGGTCCGGGTCGGCCTTGGTGGCGACGACGCTGCCATCGGAATCGAGCAGCGTTTGGCTGAAAGTTTGCGCGGGCGGCGGCGAATTGTCGTCGCCGCCACATGCCGCGACGACGGCAGCGACCGATGCTGCGAGCGCGAGAGCCAGAAGGGTTTTGCGAGTCATCATGGGGAGCTCCTGTTAAGGTTGTTCTTGGAACGAAAGGGTTTTTCACGGCGCAATGACTTTGCACGCATGCCAGATCATGTGCACCGGTACGAGGGGGCGGCACCATCGCTGCATTGCATAGCAAGCCTATGCAATGTGCAGCACACACAAAACACCATCAAAAGAAGCTTTATTCCTGGGAAACGAATTGAATGCGTGGACTTGAAGTTGTTGAATGAATGAAAGGCTTCTGAGCCCCAAACAAATGGGCGCACGCTGATGGACGGCATTGAATGGTGAGGAAATACGGGATCTGGGCGATGCGAGGTTCGCTCGCGCGACGGAGCGAAGCGATGTATCGAAAGACGTCGCGGGAGATGGCAAAAAGGTACACACAATCCGACACGGATTCGCCATGAGAATCGGCTAAGTTCGCTTGCACCTTCGGGGGTTCTCCTTTGCATGCGTGGGGAGCGTGCATCGGGTTCCGGTTGGTTCGAGCGGACTCGCGACGAGATGAAACTCCACCGATTCGACATGAGCGAGCGATGCGGATGAAGCCAGGGAGTGGCGGGGCAGGGTTCGTGCGGCGCGGCGGCGGTTGTGACCACGGCTGCGGCCCGGTAATGAGCCTGAGTGCGGTTCAAGGATTCACGCTGATCGAAGTGCTGATCGCGCTGGCGATCGTGGCGATTGCGATGGGCGCGGTGTTGCGGGCGATCGGCTCGCTTGCCGCGGATACGGATTCAGCGAGGGCGCATCTGCTTGCGCTGTGGAGCGCGGACAACGCGTTGAGCGAGTTGCGTATCACGTCGGCCTGGCCGGAGCCGGGGCAAAAGACCTTTTCGTGTCCGCAAGGAGCCTATCGATTTGTTTGCCATCAGGTGGTGACGGCGTTGCCGAGTCCGATTGTGCGGCAGGTGACGGTCAGTGTTTATCCGTCGGTTGCGAATCGGGTGGTGTTGGCGGAAGTGGTGACGGTGGTGCAGGATGAAGCGCGCCATTAGGCCGCGGCGTGCCATTGCACGCGCATCCGGCTTCACGCTGATCGAAATGCTCGTGGCGATCGCGCTGCTTGCGGTGATTGCGGCCCTCGCATGGCGCGGACTCGATGCGACGGTGCGCGGACGTGACGACGTGACTTCCAATCTCGCTGAAACGCGGCTCCTGGGCCGTTACTTCTCCCAATTGCAGTTCGACATGATCAACCTCGTCACGCCCGACGAGGTGTTCGGGCCGCCGTTGAGAATTCGGCGCGACGAGCTTGTGTTGATCCGGCATCTCGCTATCGGGAATTCGCCGACGCAGGTGCAGGTGGTGCGGTATCAGCTGAAAGGGCATCAGTTGATGCGCAGTGCGTCGCAGCCGTTGTCGTCGCTGTCGCAGCTTGCGGACGCACTGCATCATATGGATGACTTTGCGAGCGTGGTGGCGAGCGATCGGGTGCGGGGGATGACGCTTGCGGTGTGGGTGCCGCAGGTGGGGTGGACCGGTGATCAGAAGGTGCTGGACAGCACGTATGCGCGGTTCCTCCAGGTGCACGGCGTGAGCAACGGTACGTCGGTTGGTTTGCCGCTGCCGCGCGGCATCCGCTTTACGGTAACGACAGGCGCGTCGCCCGTCGAGTTCGTCCGCACGCTTCCGATTGGTCAGTAGCCGCGGCAAAGCAGCCGCGGCGAACCATTAGGCGGTTGGTCCAATTGCGCGTGTCAATTTTGCCCGCTGTCATATCGCTTCGAAACCGCTCAAAACGTTGAGCGGTGCGCTTGCCTAGCGGCCAGAAAATGCTTTAAAGCAATGTGACATCAAGTCTCCATGCGCCTCTCCAATGCGCGGCAAAATGGTCCGTAACATTCGTCACACGCGTGTTACTCCCTGTCCGCTAGTCTGGCTGCTCAGATCGGGAGGCGGCAACAGTTTCGCGCTGGTCTGGCTCACTGTGTCTCAACAGGACAGGATCAGGAGGCGGACATGGAGGTCGATCATCCAACCGGCACGCGCGACGGCGCGTCCGTACCGACGGACGCGGCACGGCGGCAGGCCGCCGCGCATTTCTCGCGAGGCAGGGATCTGCACGGCACGAGCCGGTTCGACGACGCCGCACGCGAATACCAGGCCGCGCTCGCGGTGTATCCCGACCATGCGGAAGCGCTGCATCTGTTCGGCGTGCTGGAATTTCAGCGCGGTAACGCAGCCGCATCGGAAGCGTTGCTTCGGCAGTCGGTAGCGCTGGCCGACGCAGTGAGCCCGATCTCGGATCTCGGGGCCGTGCTGGCGGCAAACGGCAAAGCCGACGAAGGCATGGCGCAACTGGACCGCGCGCTGCAGCTCGATCGTAACCATGTGCAGACGCTGATCCGCCGCGCCAACATGCTGATGGGTATGCGCCGCTATGAAGAGGCGCTGGCCGGCTATGACCGCGCGCTTGCCGTGTCGCCGCTGACGCTCGATGCGCTATGCAATCGCGGCGCCGCGCTGCGCGCGCTCGGACGGCTGCATGACGCGCTGGAAAGTTACCAGCGCGCGCTGACCGTCGATCCGAGATCGTTCGAATCGTTCTACAACCTCGCAAATGTACAGCGCGACTTGCAGCGCAATGCGCAGGCGCTGCAGAACTACGATCGCGCGCTGGCGATTGTGCCGAACCACGCCGATATCCTGTCGGCGCGCGGGCGTACGCTGGTGGACCTCGGGCGTGCACGCGATGCGCTCGCGAGCTTCAACGAAGCGATTGCGACGCGGCCGGATTTTGTCGAAGCCATCTATAACAGCGCGGTGGCGCTCGAGCGGCTTGGGCGAGCGGGAGAAGCGCTGGAACGATGCGACCGCGTGCTTGCGCTGGAGCCGAATCATGCAAAGGCGTTGGCGGCGCGCGGCAATGCGCTGCTGCATCTGACGCGGTATGAAGAGGCCGCGCAGGCATACCAACGCGCGATCGAACTCGAACCCGGCGCAGTCGATGTGCTCTGCAATCGCGGTACGGCTTTGCGCCATATCGAACGGCACGAGGAGGCGCTGCTGAGCTACGACGCCGCGCTTGCCGGTAGCGCGAACTTCCCGGAAGCGTGGTGCAATCGCGGCAATGTGCTGCAGGACCTGCATCGCTATGAAGAAGCGATGAACTCGTATGACCGCGCGATCGCGGTGAATCCGAAATACGCGATCGCCTGGTTCAACCGCGGCAATGTGCTGCTCGAAACGAATCGCCTCGATGCCGCGCTGCAGGCGTACGACAAGGCGGTTGCGCTCGATCCGAACTACGCGGATGCGCACTTCGGCCAAGGCTTTATTTATCTGGTCCAGGGTGACTTCGCGAACGGCTGGCCGAAGTACGAATGGCGCTTGCGCGATCCGAAGTCCGAATACAACCGCCGCACGTTTGCGCGGCCGCGCTGGACCGGCGAGCAGCCGCTGCAAGGCCGCACGATTCTGGTTCACGCGGAGCAGGGCTTCGGCGACACGCTGCAGTTTTGCCGCTACGTCGAACGTCTTGCGGACATGGGTGCGCAGGTCGTGCTCGAAGTGCAGCCCGCGTTGCGCTCGCTGCTTGCGCCGTTGCCCGGCGCAGCCCAGGTGATCGCACTCGGCGATCCGCTGCCGCCGCACGACTATCAGTGTCCGCTGCTGAGCCTGCCGTTCGCATTGAAGACAGAGGTGTCGACCATTCCCGCGGATACGCCATACGTGCACGCGAATCCTGACTTGATGTCGAAGTGGGCCGAGACGTTGGGCGCGAAGCGCCGCATGCGGGTCGGTGTCGCGTGGTCGGGCAATCCTGAGCACAAAAACGACCGCAACCGTTCGATGGAACTCGCGACGCTGTCGCCGCTGTTCGACCTCGATATCGAATGGATCAACCTGCAGAAAATCGTGCGTGGACGCGATCTCGCGGTGCTCGAAGCGTCGCCGTTGCGGAACTTCGATGCGGACCTTCGCGATTTCTCGGACACGGCCGCATTGATGGAATCGCTCGATCTTGTGATTTCGGTCGATACCGCAGTGGCGCACCTTGCGGGTTCGTTGAATCGTCCTGTGTGGATTCTGCTGCCGCATCTCGGCGAATGGCGCTGGATGCGTGAGCGTAACGACAGCCCTTGGTATCCGGGTGCGCGTCTGTTCCGGCAATCGGCCGCGGGCAGCTGGAATGACGTGGTTGATACGGTCCGGCAAGAACTGGTCCGCAAGATATAGACGGCAGCTTCGCGTCATAGCCGCAAAAGTCATAGCCGCCGAAGATGAGCAGGCGCAACGCAGTGACGTCCGACGAGAGGATTATCGATGGTGTCTGAAGCGGGAAGAACAACGCCAGATACGCAGGGCGGCGCGCGTACGCAGCCTGCGGCCGGGGTAGCGGGAGGGGGAGCGGCGTCGGCCGCGCCGGCACCGTCGACACTGGTCGACGGTGCATTGAAGCGGGCGCGGGCGTTTCATGAGCGAGGCGCGCTCGACGACGCGGAACGCGGGTATGGCGACGTATTGCAGGCGGAGCCGGAGCACGCGGAGGCGTTGCATTTGCTTGGTGTGCTGTATTTTCAGCGCGGGCGAATGGACGATGCCGATGCGGCGCTGAGCCGGTCCGTCGAACTATCGCCGTCGGCGTTGGCGCTGGCGAATCATGCATCCGTGCTTGTCGCGCTCGGGCGGCGGGAAGATGCGCTTGGGCAACTCGATGCCGCGTTGCGGATCAATCCCGGGCATCCGCGCTCGTTGTTATTGCGAGCGGGGTTGCTGGCGGAGCTGAGGCGTCTCGAGGAAGCACTGGACGTGTATGACCAGTTGCTGAAACTCGTGCCGACGACCGTCGATGTGATCTGCGGCCGGGCTGCGGTGCTTCGGGCGCTTAATCGTCCGCAGGACGCGCTTGATGCGACCGAACGGGCGTTGCGAATCGATCCGCGATCGTTCAACGCGCATCGGCAGCGTGGTGACGCGTTGCGCGATCTGCGACGCTTCGTCGATGCGCTCGACGCTTATGGCCGTGCGCTTTCGATCGTTCCGAATAGCGCGGAAATTTTGCTGATGCAAGGGTTGACGCTTGCGGATCTTGGGCATCTGGATGCGGCGCTTTCGAGCTTGAATGAGGCGATTGCCGGCAAGCCGGATTACGTCGATGCCATTTATAACAGTGCGGTTCTGCTTGAGCGGCTGGGGCGTAACGACGATGCTCTGGCGCGATGCGATCGTGTGCTGGCGTTGAATGCCCGGCATGCTGCTGCGATGGCTAATAAAGGCAATGTTTTGCATCAGCTTGAGCGGTACGAGGAATCGTTGGCGAGCTACGATGCGTCGCTTGAGATCGCGCCCGCGTCGATCGAAACGTGGTGTAACCGGACGCAGACGCTGGTGGAGTTGCGGAAGTTGCCGGAAGCGTTAGAGAGCTGTGATCGCGCTATTGCGCTCGACGACCGATACAAGGTTGCGTGGTTCTATCGTGGCCGGGTTCTGCAGCGTCTGCATCGCTATGAAGAGGCGATTGCGAGCCTTGATCGCGTCCTGACGCTCGATGCCGAGCACAGGCCCGCCCGTTTTCAGCGAGGCAACGCACTACGTTCCCTCATGAAACACGATGAAGCGCTGGTCGAATATGACCGTGTGCTTGAAGTCGATCCCAACAACATCATCACGCATTTCACAAGGGCATTCGTCTATTTGCAGGCAGGCGACTTTGAGCGCGGCTGGCCAGAATACGAATGGCGCTGGAAAGAGGAGCAGGTCGGCACATTCAAGAAACATTTCGCACAACCGCTGTGGTTAGGCGAGGAATGCATTAAAGACAAAACCATTCTGTTGCATGCGGAACAGGGGTTGGGCGACACGCTTCAGTTTTGTCGCTACGTCAAATTTGTGAAGGCGCGCGGCGCGCGGGTGGTCGTCGAAGCGCAACGTCCGTTGAAATCGATGCTGGAAAACGTAGAGGGTGTCGACCAGGTGGTGGGTCAAGGCGATCCTTTGCCGCCATTCGACGTGCATTGCCCGCTTCTGAGCTTGCCGCTCGTGTTTCGCACGAATCTGGAGTCGATGCCGTCGGACGTGCCCTATCTGCGGGTCGACGACGAGCGGGTCGCGGCGTGGCAGACCCGGCTTGGCACTAAAACCCGGCCGCGCATCGGCATCGCATGGTCGGGCAATCCGAGCCACCTCGACGACCATAACCGGTCGATCGCGCTTGACGAGATATTGCAGGGGCTGTCCGACTCGGTCGAATGGATCAGTGTGCAGAAGAACGTGCGCGCCGATGAGCAGCAGCTGCTTGCAGCATCGAGCGTGCGTGACGTTAGCGATGCGATCCGCGACTTTTCCGATACTGCGGCGCTGATGCACTGTCTCGATCGCATCGTGACGGTGGACACGTCAGTTGCGCACCTGGCGGGTGCGCTGGGGCGGCCGGTGTGGATCATGTTGCCGTATCTGCCTGACTGGCGATGGCTGCTAGGCCGCGATGACAGCCCATGGTATCCGTCCGCGCGGCTATTCCGGCAGACGAAGGCCGGCGAATGGCGTGATGTGCTTGAACGGGTTAGCGCCGCGTTGCTCGCCATACCGATGGCCGCAGTGCCGGCGCCATTGTCGACTTGACGATCGAAGAAACTTGCAACGAGCGAGCGATGAAACGCGATAGCCAGCACAGCAACAGCGCGCCCGACGTACATGCGGGCATTGCAGGCGAACGGTCTTCGATGATGCATGCGGCGATACGCGGCTCGCTTCGGCGAGCGCGTACGCTGCACGAGCAGGGCGCGCTTGCTGAAGCCCAGCAGTTGTATCGGGGCGTGCTGGCGATCGAGCCGAACAATACGGACGCGCTGCTCCTGCTCGCCGTGGCGTGCGATCAAAGCGGCGACACCACGCAGGCCGAAAAGCTGTTTGCTCATGCATTGCAATTTGAACGGCGTTTCGCCTGGGCATTCGCGAACTACGGTGCGGTGCTTGCCAAACAGGAGCGCTATGAGGCCGCGCTAGTGCCGGTTAACGAAGCGTTGAGGTTAGATGCGCTAAGTGCGCCGGCGCACTTGGCGCGTGGCAATGCAATGCTTGGCCTCAAGCGTTACGCGGAATCGCTGCAGGCTTACGAGAATGCGCTCTCGATTTCATCCGCGCTTCCCGAGGCGTGGAGCAATCGCGGCAATGCGCTGCGCGCGCTCGGCCGCCCCGCGGATGCGCTGATCAGCTTCGACCGCGCGCTGGAAATGGCGCCGCATAACTTCGCGACGCATACGAATCGCGGCCATGCAATGCGCGACCTGGGCCGCTACGAAGACGCGCTGCGAAGCTATCGGCTTGCGCTCGTCGTCCGTCCACGCGTTGCGGCGCTGCTTTCGATGTGCGGAGCGATGTCGCTTCTGCTGGGCCGCGGCGCGGAGGCGCTGACGAGCTACAACGAGGCGATCGAGATCGAACCGGACGACGTCGAGGTGCTTTACAACAGTTGCGTCGCACTTGACGAACTGCATCTTCACGAAGAACTGCTGACGCGCTCCGAACGCATTCTTGCGCTGTCGCCGGAACATGCCGGCGCATGGTTCGGCAAGGCAAACGCGCTGCAGGCATTGCAGCGCCATGACGAAGCGGCGAATGCCTATACGCAGGCGCTCAAGCGCGAACCGGATCTACATGCGGCGCTAGGCAATCAGGGCGTCGCATTGCGAACGCTGGAGCGTTACGACGAGGCGCTGCAAATCTACGACAACGCGCTTGCGCGCGTCGGCCCGAACGCGCAGCTGCTGGTGAGCCGGGGGCACACGCTTCGGCAACTGGGCCG
This sequence comes from Paraburkholderia sp. SARCC-3016, assembly GCF_031119615.1. NCBI lineage: Bacteria > Pseudomonadati > Pseudomonadota > Betaproteobacteria > Burkholderiales > Burkholderiaceae > Paraburkholderia > Paraburkholderia sp. SARCC-3016. The sequence goes on from NZ_JAVHZD010000020.1 coordinate 131,176, forward strand.
CTACGACGAAGCGTTGGCGAGCTATGAAGCGTCGGTCGCGATCGAACCGAAGGATCCCGGCGGATGGGTATTGCAAGGCGGCGCGTTGCAGCAACTGCTGCGCTTCGACGATGCGCTGCAGAGTTACCGTCGAGCGCAGGAACTGGAGCCTGCACAGAGGCACGGGCGTCTCGAGGAGTCGTATTGTCAGTTACTGACCGGCAATTTCGCCGATGGCTGGCGCCAGTACGAATACCGTTGGGCGGACCCCGATACCGCGCGATCGCACCGCCATATGGAACGGCCGGCCTGGCTCGGCGGCGAGTCGGTCGCGGGGAAGACCGTGCTGCTTCATGCGGAGCAAGGCTATGGCGACACGTTTCAGTTCTGCCGCTATGTGAGCCTCGTCGAAGCACGTGGTGCATCCGTTGTGCTCGAAGTACCGGCCGCGCTGAAGCCGTTGCTCGCGTCGCTGCGGGGCAGTCATAGTCTGTTCGCGAGTGGCGAAGCATTGCCGGCTTTCGATCTGCAATGTCCGTTGATGAGCTTGCCTCTTGCGTTCGAGACGAACTTGCAAAGCATTCCGGCGCCGGCGCCGTATCTGTTTGCGGATGCCGCACGCGCAAGTGCCTGGCGACAGCGGCTTCAGGCACGGGCGCCATCGGGTCGCCTCAGGGTCGGGATCGCATGGTCGGGCAACCCCACGCATAACAACGACTTGAATCGCTCGATCAGGTTTTCCGCGTTCGCGCCGCTGCTTGCATGGGGGGCGACTTTCATCAGCCTGCATCAGCAGGTCCGTGAGCGGGATACAGCCGCGCTCGCGCAGAGCAGCGTCGTGCATTTCGGCGTGGAGCTGCGCGATTTCGCCGACACGGCTGCGCTTATCGAAAATCTCGACCTCGTGATTTCGGTGGATACCTCGGTCGCGCATCTGGCCGGCGCGCTTGGTAAGCCCGTCTGGGTGCTATTGCCGCGCGTGCCCGACTGGCGCTGGCTGTTGGAGCGCGACGACAGTCCGTGGTACCCCACGGCACGCCTTTTTCGCCAGGACAAACCCGGCGACTGGCCCGACGTCATCGATCGGGTCGCGCAGGCACTGGCGCAGCGGATCGACGCGAATCACCGCGGATGACCGTGCCGCGAGGCTTTGCATGCATCGCTGCTATATGACGGCCATGTGTCAAAAGTTTCGGACTTTGCCGACGGCAATAAGGTGCGTAGCACCGGAAATACGATTGCCATGGCGGGTCCGTAACGTCTGAACGTTTATCGCCAGCGAAGGCGATTTCGGGGATTGCGTCTGCGGCAGTGCGTTCAGCGCACCGTGGAGGCGAGCGACAAATTTGTGTTCGGGGAAGCAGAAATGGCGGCACGCGCGCGCGTAGAAAAACACGTACACCAGTCACCGATCGTATTGAGGGCGAATGTCCGGCCAGTGTGCCGGGCGATTGCGGTGATGGTCGCAGCAGGCTTCGCCGCGCACGCGCATGCGGGCATGATCAATCTCGGTTCGGCGGGCGGTCGCGTGCCGGGGAGCACAGGTGGTGCGGGCGGCGGCGGGATCCCGAATCTCGGGATATCGCCGCAGCAGGCGTTGCAGGCGAGCCAGCCGTCGATTCGCAATCTCGCGAACGCGGCGCACGGCATCGCGCAACAGATTGCGGCTCAGCAGGCGGCGGCTGCGGCCGCGGCGGCGAATGCGGCGAACGTGCCGAACGGCCTGGCGCCGGGCGGATTGCAGGTGGGGCAGGGTGTCACTTTCAATGCGGATGGCACGCCCACCGCTGCGACGTCGAATCTGAACAACCCGAATCTGTGGATCAACGCGAATGCGCCGAAGCAGGGCGTCGACTCGAGTGGCCACGTAACGGTTGAAGTCGATCAGACTTCGCAGAATGCAGTGGCGACGTGGACGACGATGAACGTCGGCAAGCAGACGACGCTGTATTTCAACCAGTCCGCGGGTACGCAGTCCAATGGCGCGAACAACTGGGTGATCCTGAACCGGATCATGGATCCGACGGGCCGGCCGAGCCAGATTCTCGGCAATGTGAAAGCCGAAGGATCGGTGTTCGTGGTGAACCGCAACGGCATTCTGTTTGGGGCGGGGTCGCAGGTTAACGTGCACTCGTTGCTCGCGTCGTCGCTGGATCTGCTCAATACGACGGATACGCCGACGCAGGGCCCGAGCGACATTGTGAGCAGCAACAAGCTGTTCCTGAACATGCAGCCGGGGACGCAAGGCGGGTTGGCAGCGTTGGAATCGGTGGTGCAGGGCAGCAGTGGCCAAACGGGTGCGCCAAACGAAGTGCTCGGACTTGGCAATCGGGTCAAGGTGAATTCGGCGACCGACTACGTGCTGCCGGGCAACATCACGATCGAGCAGGGCGCGTCGATCACCACGCAGACACAAGGCACGGTGAGTGATGGCGGCTTCGTGATGATCGCCGCGCCGAATGTGACGAACGGCGGCAGCATTACGGCGACCGGCGGTCAGGTGATACTGGCGGCCGGTGTGGGCGTGGCCTTGAGCCCGAATCCACTGGCTCCGCAGCAGTTTTTGCCCGAGATCAGCGGGCAACTTGTGGTACCCATCGACCAGGTCGATTCCGTCGACATTACGCCGGCAGGCTCTCTCGTCAATACCGGCATCATTCAGGCCGCGCGCGGCACGGTGGATCTGCTCGGCAGTAGCGTCGCGCAGAACGGCGTGGTGGGTGTGACGACGAGCGTGAACACGCCGGGCAACATCACAATTTCGACAGTCGACGAGAACCCGGCGAACACGCCTGGTGGAACGGCCTATCCCGGCCAGACCTTGGTGACCACGGCCGAGGGTGGAGGTGCGGACAGTACGAACCGCGCAGGCCTGCTGACCTTCGGCCCGGGTTCGGTGACGACGGTCATGCCCGACACGGACGGCGAGACGGCAACCTCCGCGCCGGGCACGACCTTCACGCCGGGCAGCGTCAACATGACGGCGGGCTCGGTGTGGTTCCAGTCGGGTTCGCTGATCGAAGCGCCTGGTTCGACCGTGTCGGTCGCCGCGCTCACGCCTTCGGCGGCGTTGGATGCGACGCCCCCGGGAGATACCGCTGTACCGGGCCGCATTCTTCTGGATAGCGGCGCGACGATCGACGTGTCGGGGCTCTCGAACGTCGAACTGCCGATCGCCCAGTCGCTTGTGACCGTGCCGCTGATCGGTGGCAACGAACTGGCCGATTCGCCCCTATTGCGCGACGGCTTTCTGTTCGGCCTGAAGAATGTGGTGGTGGACAGCACGCTGTCGGGCACGCGCAGCGACGGCGTGCAATGGGTCGGCAGCCCGCTGCTCAACCTCGCCGGTCTTGTGAGCCTGATTCCGCGCACGGTCGACCAGTTGCTGGTCAACGGCGGCACGGTGACGCTGGCGGGTAACGAGGTGATGACCGCCGCGGGTTCGTCGCTGAACCTGAACGGCGGCTATGTCCATTTCCTCGGCGGCATGGTCAACCCGACACGCCTGATCGACTCGAGCGGGGCGATCGTGCCGATCGGGCAGGCCAGTCCGAACGACACCTATGTGGGAATCGCCGGGCAGTTCGTCGACAACCATCCGCGCTGGGGCATCTCGAATTCGTACTTCGACCCGCTGCTGTCGGGCGGCACGTTCGAGGGCGACTTTATCGTTGGCGGCAATGCCGGCACGCTGAACATTTTCGCGTCGAGTTCCATGGTGCTCGATGGCGATATCACCGCGCAGGCGCTGAGCGGCTCGAAGCAGGTGCAGGACAACAACCAGGCCACAGGCGGCACTTTCAACCTCGGAGCGGATCCGTCCTCAAATGTGCCGGGCAGTCTCGCTGCCCTTACCCAAGGCGCCAACACTGAGGCCAAGGGTTTATCCGGCACGGTCATCCTGCAGAACAGCGCGCCGCAGCTGGATAACCTTGCGGCAAACTTCTCGATCGACACACCGATTGATACGGCCGCACAGAACGCGCTGTCCGCGACCGATCCGAACAATGTGCTGGCCAACACGGTCGTGCCGACCTCGACGCTGTCCGACGGCGGCTTCGCGAACGTGAACGTCACGGAAGACAACGTGCGAGGCACGGGCTTTGTCGTGCCTGCCGGAACCCAGCTCAATCTGCAGCCTGGCGGTTCGTTGACGCTGAAAGCGCCGAATGTCGCGAACGCGCAGATCGATGGCCACCTGGTCGTCCCGTCCGGCACCATATCGATTTTGCTTTCGGAGAATTCAACGTTCACGGCCACCCCGACCGAGGGCAACATCGTCCTGGGCCCCGATGCGATACTGAGCACGGCCGGCCAATGGGTGAACAACGACACGCAGTTTGCAGCCGGCACGACGACGGGCGACAGTGAGTTCATCAACGGCGGCAGCGTGATATTAGGCGCCGGATACGGAGTCGACCTGCAGCCGGGCAGTCTGATCGATGTATCGAGCGGCGGTGAGGTCCAGGCCAACGGCCAGATGCTGATGAACAACGGCATTGCCCAGGGCAAGGGCGGCAGCGTCACGTTACAGACGCTACTCGACCAGGCGGGCTACCCCGCGGTGCTGCCGACCGATCCGCTGTTGCATATGGATGGCACGATCCGCAGCTTCGGCTTCTCAGGCGGCGGCACGCTCACGCTCGAGGTGCTCGGTATCCAGATTGGCGGCGACCCGGCTTCGGCGCCGTCGTACGCAACCGTGTTGCCGACTGACTTCTTCGCGCGGCAGGGTTTCGGCAACTACGTGCTGAACGCGTATCTCGACGCAACCGTTGCGCCCGGCGCAACAGTCGATGTGACGCAGCAGAACCTGTTTCCCAATGTACAGGCCTTGCAGCAGACCGCGAGCGGAGCCAACCTGTCCGAGGGCGGGCTGACGACAGTCGGCACCACCGATGCATTCGACCGGCAGCCGACTGATCTTGTTTTGACGGCCGGTGGTTATGCCGCGTGGCACGTCACAAACAACTCGACGGGGGGGGCGCCGCCAGTCGTGCCCGACTACCCGGGCGTCACCGGCGCGGTGACAATTGGCGAAGGCGCGTCCGTTGTCGCAGATGCGGGTGCGAGCATCGGTCTGGGCTCGCCTGCGCAGGTCACCGTGCTGGGCTCGCTGATCGCACCGGGCGGCTCGATCGCGTTGATTGCCGATAGCGGTCACGGCTCATCATTCGAGCTGACCGGGCAATACGACGGTGCCGGAGGGATCTTTACGGGCCCTGGCAAGTCGGTGTGGCTTGGCCCCGACTCCTTGCTCGACGTCGCGGGCGTCGCACTGACCGATCCGTTTGCCGCGCCGGTGCAGAATGGCCTGAGCACGATCGTTCCGGTCACAGGCAAGGTGCTCGCTGGCGGTTCGGTAACCATCTCGGACGATTCAGGGTACATCGTCGCGCAGGCCGGGTCGCGCATCGACGTGTCGGGCGCGTCGGCGAATTTCGATCAGTTCCAGGCGAACAGGCAGTTTGTGTCGCAGCCCGTGTGGAGCGATGCGGGTTCGATCACGCTGGTAGCCTCGAGCGGCCTGCTTTTCGACGGCACGCTCGACGCACGCGGCGGTGCGCCGCTGGCGCAAGGCGGTACGCTGTCGATCATGTTCGATCCAGCCGTGTCGAGTACGCCGTTCGGCGTGGGGGGCGACCAGCCTCTACTGCCCGGCGCGACTGCGCTGATTATTCAGCAGAGCGGGGAATTCGTGCCTGCGGGCCTCCAGCCCGGGGATAGCTTCGCTTCAGCCATCGGAACACCGGCGGGCGTGCTGCAGTTTGCAGCCGACCGCCTTGACGGATCGGGTGTCTCGACGCTTGTGCTCGGCGCGCCAGCCAATTCAGCAACGCAAGATACTGTGCCGATCGCGTTCAGTGGCAACGTGAATCTGAACCTGGCGCAGGCGGTCGTCATCAATGCGCAGACAGTCGCTGCACTGGGCAGCAATGCGATCAGTCAGCTGTCGTCGACCACGACGCAAGTCGGATCGTAGCCATGTCGTTCTGTGAGCCAAGGAGTTGGTAGAATGTTTTGTCTTCCTAAGACCGCTTGGCCTCCGACTTGCCCTACGTTGCGTTCGTCGGCCCCACATTTGTCGGCTCAGCCGGCACACCTGTCTTCCCCGTTTTTGCTCTAGGCGATGGCACGCTGAACGTCAACGCGTCGTTCATCGATCTGGAAAACCAGTTCCAGCTGAACAACTTCGGGCAGGCGAATTTCACGAGCAGCGGAGATATCCGGCTGAGCTCGACGAATGGCAACGCAACCAACAACACACTTGAACCTGGCGTGCTTTTCACGCCCGGTAATCTGACGTTCAAGGCAGCGGACCTGTATCCGTCCACCGGCTCGACGTTCATTCTCGATGCGGTCGGCCCCACCACCGATGCGAATGGTGACCGCGCGCCGACTAACATCACGTTTGAGGCGAACGGCGCCTCGGACGTACCGCTGTCGGCGGGCGGCACGTTGCTGGTCGACGCGACCGATATCGTGCAGGCTGGCACGGTACGCGCCCCGGCCGGCAGCCTGATTTTCGGTGTCGGCGATTCGAACGATGCCGCTACGCTGGCCCAGTTCAACTGGGGCACCAGCTCCCCGGCGCCGCTGGTCTCGACAAACTCGGTCACGTTCGCGAGCGGCAGTCTGACGTCGGTATCGGAAGAAGGCGCGATCATTCCGTTCGGCACAACGGTCGACGGTGTTGAATGGCAGTTCAATCCGGTCCCGAATGCAAACGCGGCACCCGATATCACTGCACCGCCCTCGAAGTTCGTGGGTGCTAACGGCAGCAACGTGGCGCTCGATGCGGGCGCGACCATCGACCTGTCGGGTGGCGGCGATCTGCAGGCGCAGGAGTTCGTCGCAGGCACCGGCGGCACGCGCAATCTCTTGCAGCAGTTCAGCGTGAGCTTTGCGTCGAATGCGAGCGGCACCGCGGTACCGGTGACGGCAAACGGGTCGAACGTCTACGCGATCCTGCCCGGCAAGCAGTCGCCAGTCGCCGCATATGACCCGATGTTTGCGCAGAACCTGCAGCCGTCGACTAACCCTAACGGCTCGGCAAGCACCACGACAAAGAGCAATGGTGTGGGCCAGGCCGGGCTGAACAACGCGGTGGGGCAGTCCGTCTATCTGTCGGGCGTGCCAGGCCTGCCAGCAGGCTTCTACACGCTGCTGCCGGGCATGTATGCGACGCTGCCGGGTGCGTTCAGAGTAACGGTATCGTCTGCCACTGGCCCGGTTGCACCGGGCGCGAGCCAGACGCTGCCTGACGGTACGGTCCAGGTGGGCGGCTACTTCGGCAATTCGCTGTCCGGCACGCGCAGCGCGACGCCGACGCTGTTCGACGTGCAGTCGGGCAAGGTGTGGCAGCAGTACTCGCAATTCACGTTCACGAGCGCCAACGCGTTCTTCCCGAACCTCGCGGCCAATGCAGGCAACGTCACGCCGCAACTGCCGGTCGATGCGGGCCAGCTGGTGCTGTCGGCAAAGACCGGGCTGTCGCTCGGCGCAAAGCTCGATACCGCGGCGGGCCCCGGCGGCGCGCCGGCGGAAGTCGATATCGCCTCGCAGGACATCCAGATTATCGGCAATGGCGAAGCCGCCTTGCCGGGCTATCTGCAGATCAGCGCGGACCAGCTCGATGCGCTTGACGCGGGCAGTCTGCTGATCGGCGGAACGCGCAAGCAGACGAATAGCGGCTTCACGATCGACGCGATTTCCAACAGCGTGGTGGTCTCGAACGATGCATCGGATCCATTGACCGGACCCGAGATTCTGCTCGTCACGAAGACGGACCCGAGCGGCGCCGATGCGAATGCGAAGACTGGACTGCGCATCGACGCGGGCAGCGTGATCGAGGCACAAGGCACCTTCCCGGCGGCGAAAGATCTGCCGATCACCATTGGCGCGGTGGCGGGCAGTGATGGCACGGGCGCGGTATCGGGCGACGGCGCGCTCCTGCGTGTGTCGAATGGCGCAGATGCAGTGGTGACGCGCCTCGACACAACGGATGCATCAACGAACCCCGGCCTGCTGACGGTCGGCGCCGGCGCGACGCTGACCGGCGGTCAGTCGCTCGCGCTCGATTCGTCGGGCAACCTGAAGTTCGACCCGACCGCAACGTTCTCCGGCAACACCATCGCGGTGGACGGCTCCGCGATTACGTTCACGGACCAGTCGGGCGAAGCCGCGGCTTCCCTGCCGGGCTTCGTGATCGGCGCGGCACAGCTTGCACAACTGTCGAACGCACAACTGCTGATCCTGCGCAGTTCGGGCGCAATGAACTTCGACGGCAACGTCGATGTGACCTTCGGTCCGAACGTCGACCTGAGCGCGGGCCTGTTCGTGAGCGATGGCGGCGCGACGACGCTGAACGGCAAGCAGATCGAATTCACGAATGAGCTGGGCGGCCCGGCGACGAACGGCGCAGCCGGTAGCGGCACGCTGACGGTCAACGCCAACGAAATCGACTTCGGCACGGGCGACAAGACGACTGCGGGCTTCGGCTCGGCCGTGTTCAACGCGACAGGCGGCATTGTCGGCCAGAACACGGGCACGTTCGATTTCGGCGCGCTGCCGGTGACGATCAGTGCACCGGTTTACCTCGCCGACACCAGCTCGAATCAAAACATCACGACGACCGGTTTGCTGACGCTGAATGCGGCTACCGGTACGGCGCTCCCCCTGACACCGGTTGGTGGAGAAATCTCGTTCACGGGCGGCACGCTCAACGACAATGGCGCGACGATCGAGGCGCCGTCAGGCAACGTGACGCTCGAAGCGACCACCGGCGATCTGACCATCGGCACCGGCTCGCTTGTCAGCTCGGCGGGCGTCTCGAAGCAGTTCTTCGATCTGCCCGTATTCGCACCGGCGGGCTCGATCACGCTGACGGCGGACCAGGGCAGCGTGAATGTGCAAAGCGGTGCGACACTCGACTTCTCGGGTGCGAGCGGCGGCGGTGGAGCAGGCAGCGTGTCGCTCTCGGCGCCGGATCAGGTCGTGAACCTGAATGGCACACTCAAGGGCAGTGCCGCAACGGGCTTCCTGGGCGGTTCGTTCTCGCTCGATACAGGTGGCGCGGTCGATCTCGACAGCCTTGCGTCCACACTTGCATCAAGTGGCGTGAACAACGTGGTCTCGGTGCAGACGAATGCGGGCAACCTGACGCTCTCCGCTGGCAATACGATTACCGCACATCAGGTCTCGCTCACGGCCGATGGTGGCGCGGGCGGTGAGAACTCGGACGAGGGTAAGGTTATTATCAGCGGTACGATCAACGCGTCCGGTATCGCCGGCGGCGAGATCGACCTGTTCGGCAAGAGCGGCGTCGATATCGAGGGCTCGCTGATTGCGACGGGTGCCAGCGCGACGGAGCGCGGCGGCATAGTGAACATTGGCACGAGTGCGAATCCGGATACGGTGAACGGCGTTGTGCAGCTCGATCCGACTTATGGGTTCGAAAGCGTATCGGCGACGAACTCGGGCGTCATCACGCTGGGCGCGAATGCGGTGATCGATGTGTCAGGGGGGACTGCGGGCGGCCTGTCCGGCGGCACGGTGAACTTCCGCGCACCGCTGCTCGAAAACGGCGACGTGAACGTGACGATTGCGCCGACTGCACAGATCAAAGGCTCGCGTGCGACCACGCTCGAGGCCTACGCGGTGTGGAGCACCGACGATCCGCTCACGAACGGCGCGGCCCAGCACTTCGACGGTGTGGTCGATCCGGCTGGCTGGTACAACTCCACCGTGCAGGACGGCGGTCCGCCATCGATGGTATCGGGCAGTTGGACCGACCAGAACGGTAACCCATTGCCGCCGCCGACGCCGGATCAACTGGCGGATTATCTGAAAAACGATTTCTTCACCCCTGACCCGGGTGCGGCGAATACCGCGCACGAGACCTTCTATGGCTACCTGAACGGTGTAGCGCCGACGAACGGCGATCCGACCACGGCAACGCCCGGTACGCTGATGGGCTTTGTCGAGAACTTCTCGCTTGCGTCTTCGGTAGCGTCGCGTTTCTCGAACTTCCAGAATTTCGCAGTCACGCCAGGCATCGAACTCGATAACCCTGACGCGCGGATCAACAACGGCGATATTTCCGTCCTGACGACCTGGAACCTCGGGGCGGGCACGTCACCGACAAATCTCGCATTTCGCTTTAACGGCCAGGCGCCGGTTATTACGTTCCGCGCCGAGCACGACCTGAATGTGAAGGCTAGCCTGACCGACGGGTTCTTCCAGATTGCAAACCCTGCTACGCCGCCGGTGTCCGTTTTCTTGCCGGACAGTACGGACTATACGACTGTCGTCAACCTGCTTAGCGATCCGACAGCGAACCCATATGGAAGTGGTCCGCTTAGTGGTTATCTGGGCACTATTGTCCAGTTGCCGCAAGACTTATCGTCGAGCGATCCGACCACGGAGGCCATGATCCAGGAGTACTACGCTCTTTACAGGGCGTATGAGGACTTCCTGCTCGCGCCCATTCCGATAGTGCCGGGGTTTGTCAATGTGCAGGGTATTGCTGCATTGCTTGCTAGCCCGGGCCCGGCGGCGGTGGCGCCGGCGCCGCCATCCAGTGGGGATCAGGCGAACACTCCCGGTCTCTATCTGCTGTATCTGAATCAATATGAGGCTTACCTCGATACTAATCTCTCGACTGGCGCCCTCATCCAGTTACCCGCTCCCCCCATACCGGAGCCTGTTAACGTCGTCACCAATGGCACCCCGACTACCGGCGGCTCGATCGTCACGGTCTCCGGGCCGGCGGTAACCGACAATACCCCGGCGCCGGTCGCTTCGGCTGCAAACCCATTGCCGACACTCTCGGCGACGTTGAATGGCGGTTCCAGTTCGACCTTCCGGCTGGTTGCGGGTGCGAATTTCGAAAGCGCGAATCCGCTCGCGCTGCAGGCGGCGGAGGTGGTGAAGTCCGCTCAGCGTGGCAATGTGACACTCAGCGGGCAATTCCAGTTCGTCGATCCGGACGGCGGCGTCGTGCTCGTGCCGACGATGGTTCGCACGGGCACCGGGTCGATCGACGTAGCGGCGGCAAACGATGTTTCGTTGTTCGATCCGACGGAGAATCCGGATGACCTGATCGTGCCTGGTGTCATCTATACGGCAGGGGCGCCCGCTGCGGATTCTCCGACTGTAAATCCCACAGCATCGTTCCTGCCAGGTAGTCCCAATCAGGGCCGCCCGGATCTAGTTGTAACCACACCTGTCAATCCAGACTCGGCAGGCGATATCTCGATCCATGCGCAGGGCGATATCAACGGCCTTGAGAATGTTGTCGACACAACGGGCGCGGTGACCGGCAATGCGGGCGAGAATATCAGTCAGTTCTGGGCATCATGGATGCAAACCGGCAACGTGTCCGGGCCGGTCGGCCCGGCGGGCCAGCAGCAGACGGTGCAAACGTCGATCAACTTCGGCGCATTCGATCAGGGCGTGATGAGCCTCGGCGGAAATGTCTCGATCAGTGCGGGCGGAAACATTTCGGACCTCGCGGTATCGTTGCCGACCACCTGGTATCTAACGAACGCGAACACCAGCAGCCCGACGGTCAACACGGTAGGGGGCGGCAATCTCACTGTCACGGCTGGCGGCGACCTCTTTAGCGGTGACTACTTCGTCGCGAAGGGCACGGGAACGATTACAGCAGGCGGACAGATCGGCTTTGACTTGACGGTGCCATCGCTTTCGTCGCAGCCTGTTCCAAGGTCTGTGGCCCCTATCTTTGCTGCACAAGACGGGGTGTTCGACATCACTGCCCGGCAGGGAGTGGATATAGGCGCAGTCGTTGATCCATCGTATTTTGCGGGGGGAGATGGGCAGGGTTACTCGGCGTCGTCAGCATTGAATGTCGAGTCGACGACGGGAGATATCCTGTTCGGTACGCTCGACGTGACGGCCTTGCGGCCGCTCGTCAATATGATCTCGACTCCCGCCAGTAACGTTTTGCCTGCGACGGTGGATCTGACCGCGTTCACCGGCGGCATTACGGTTCAGTCTGGTGGATCTCTTTTCCCGTCTGCGACAGGGAATCTGAGTCTGATTGCGGATCAGACGATCAATTTGAACGACACGGTTAGCAACAATTCTAGTCGCCAGGGAGCCAGCCCCGTGTTTGGCATGCTGGACATTGATCCTTCAGCAATGCCGTCCCCGCTCGATCCGGATGCACCGGTTCCACTCCCGGACGATATCGGGTCTGCCGCCCACGCGCAGACTCCGCTGCATGCAGACGATACAAATCCGGTGCGCGTCTACAGTCTTAATGGCAGCATTGTCGACGGCTTCCTCGAGTCGACAGGTGCGACTGCCGGCTTCTATGACGACCTTCTCGCGCTGGTGGTCGACAAGGCAGCCTTCATCCAGGCGGGATGGGACATTCTTAATCTGTCGTTTCAGGGGCAGAATCTGCGAGAGGATGACGTCACAAGAGTTATCGCCGGGCGCGATATCGCAGATACGCCGTTGCCACCGAATAACAGCGGTGCGGTACCGGGACTGGTGCTCGGTGGCCCGGGCACGTTTGACGTCGAAGCAGGCCGCAATATCGGCCCCCTGACAAACGAACAGCAGTTCGTTGACTCGCATGCGTTTGGTATCAAGCCCAACCTGCCGACAGTACTTGGCATCGAAACCGTAGGCAATGCCGACAATCCGAATCTGCCCCACGAAAGCGCAAACGTACAGGTGCTGTTCGGTATCAGTCCCGGGGTTGACTATAGCGGTTTCATCTCGGCCTATATTGATCCGGCCAGTTCTGTACCGGGCGTGCCGAGTGCAACCCCTGCGCTGATCACCTTCATGGAGCAGTACGACGCTGGACAGGGCGTCGATACTGGGCTGGCGCATGACAATGCCGCAGCACAGAACAGCGTCGGTACGCTAACAGCGGCACAAGCGTGGGCGCAATTCCAAGTGTTGCCATCCTTTGTGCAGCATATTTTTGCGCAGCAGGTGCTCTTCAACGTGCTGACCGACGTTGGCAACGACTTTAACAATGCGGCCAGTCCGTTCCATGGCCAGTTTGCGCGCGGCTATCAGGCAATCAATACGCTTTTCCCCGCATCGCTCGGCTACACGGCTAATAGCCTGGACGGCGGCACGAACGGCGCCAACAAGCTGGTTCAGACCGGTAACCTCGATATCCGTAGCACGACCATCCAGACGCAGCAGGGCGGTAACGTTTCGATATTTGGTCCGGGAGGTCAGGCACTCGTCGGCAGCACGTCCGCACCGCCGGAAATCGTTAACAGTTCCGGGCAGGTGGTCGCCGGGCCGGGGACGATGGGCGTTCTCACGCTCGAGCAGGGCGACATCAACATCTTCACCGACCAGAGCGTGTTGCTCGCGCAAAGCCGCATCTTCACCGAGCAGGGCGGCAATATGACGATCTGGAGCTCGAACGGCGACATCAACGCGGGTAAAGGATCGAAGTCGTCGGCCGATGTTCCGACGCCGATCTTCGCGTGCGATCCGAACCACTTCTGTGCTGTCGATGCGCGCGGTGAAGTGACCGGGGCCGGTATCGCAACGCTGCAGACCATTCCAGGCGCGACGCCGGGCAACGTCGACCTGGTCGCGCCGCGCGGGACTGTCGATGCAGGCGACGCGGGCATTCGCGTGTCCGGCAACCTGAACGTTGCGGCGCTGCATGTGGCGAATGCGGACAACATTCAGACACAAGGCACGAAAACGGGTGTACCGACGGTGGCAGCGGTAGATACCGGCGCGCTAACTGCGGCAGGCGCGACGACTTCGGCGGTGAACCAGATGGCGCAGGATATCGCGAAGCGCAATGCGTCAGGCGTTCCGCACCGCCACTGGATCATTTCGGTGCGAGTGGAAGGGTTCGGCGATGACGACGATAACAACGCGAAGAAGCGTAAGCCACAACAAGTCGGCTACGACTCGTCGAGCGCGGTTTCCATTATTGGATTTGGTGGAGTCGGACAGACGCAGAAGGCGGTGTTGAGTACGAAGGAGCAAGAGGGGTTGGGGAAGATCTGACGACGGGGGAGGCCGCATGATCCGGTCGTAGGAACATGCGGCGGCTGATGTGCGGGTCCGAGTCAGCGCCTGGCGATTACGCCGCACTTTGACGCCAGGCGCTTCAGCCGATTAACGGCCGGCGATCGCGCCGCACTTCGTCGAGTTGCCGATACCGAGGGTATTCGTGCTCGTCAGGAAGTCGTTGGTGATCGCCGTCAGGAAGCCAGAGGGCACGCTGTCAAAGCCATTGTTGTGCAGCAGCGTGGCGTTGCTTGCCGAATAGTGCTGCGTGAGGAAGTCCACTACCGAAGCCGTAACCGACGGCGTGTTGCCATGGTTTGCATAGCACTGGCTGACGATGATCTGGCTCGTGCCCGAGATCGGGTAGCCGGTCGTCGGGTTGCTTGCGTTCGGCACCCATGCGGCCGGATTGCTGGCAGTGAGGACGGTCGGCGCGCCGGCCGTACCTACAGCTGCCGTCGCGTTCGCGAACGTCGGGATAACGTCCGTGTTCGTCGACGCGTTACGCAGGCTGGCCACTGCCAGTTGGTTCGCCGCAGCCGACGCGCTCGACGGAGCGAGGGACGTATTCGTCCAGTCCGGGCTGAGGTAACCGACGGCAGCTACCGTGCCAGGCGACTTGAAGGTATCCAGCAGTGCTGCAACACCGCCGCTGCCCGAAGCCGGCTTGAAGTTGCTCGGAGGCGTCGACGACGGGAACAGGCTCGCGAAGCCTTGCGTTTCCACGAACGTGATCGACGAGGTGCCGGCTGCCGGGCAAACCTTGGCCAGATGAGCCGTCAGCAGGTCGGTCGTACCGCTGTTGTCGGAACGATAGACCACCGTGATTGCGGCAGCCGGGTACTTCGAACCATTGTCCGGGTTCGTGACCTGGTTCCAGTTCGTGAAGTTGCCGGAGAAGATGCCGCAGAGGTCGGCGTCATTGAGCGCAACCGTCGGCGTCGTGCTGTTCGGCAGAGCCGGACCCGTGCCCGTCGGACCGTTTACGAGCGGAATCGTGATCGGCGTGACGATGTACGGAATCTGGATCAGCGCGCCGTCGGTCTTAGCGCGGCCAGCCTGGTACGTCGAGATCTGAGCCGTCGACAGCGGTGCATCGCTGTTCGCGAAGTTCACCGTGGCGCTGAGGCCTGCGCTGAATTGCGTCGAGTCGTTGTTCAGGAACGCCGATTGACCAGCGCCCGAGCCAACGCCGAAGTACGTGATCTTGCCGTCGGCAACCGGGAAAGCTGCGCTTTCCGAACCGATCGTCGGCTGAACGAGCGTCGAGCCACCGCCGAGCAGCGACGGAGCCGTTTGAGCCATTGCTGCCGAAGCAACGCCAAAGCCCGAGAGAACCAGTGCTACAGCCAGGCTGATCTTACGCTTACTGGATTTCATGAAAATTCCTTCAAGTGAAGATAACGGGGGAACCAGCTGTGAAACAGTGACGCGATTGCGTCGACTGCGTGGAGCAATTTAGACGTTAATTGGCGGAATGAGCGTGAATTTTTAGTAACGGATGGTCCGTAACATTTTGCCTGCGCCAATTGGCCGATAGACATTCGAATTGAATAGCGACTTTAAATGGAAGCTAAGCGCCATCCTTGACAAGGCTGTCCATGCGCGCCCGCGACAGCGCGTGCCATGTCGGCAGGCAGCCTTGCTGGGCAAGCCGCCGAACCTTATTCCGTAAGGTTCGGCGCGCCGACCCAACGCGCGAACCGATGCGCGATAACTTCGCATGCACCACAACTTGCCTTACCCGTTCAAACAAACCAAAAGAGCCGCCAAACAATCATTGCGGCAATAAATCTTATCGAAGACCCGCATAAAACCTTAAATCCGTTTTAACTCGTCTAGACGATCGAACATTTAAATCACCTGTGGCCGTTTTAAACCCAACCCCAAGCGGACCACGCAAATAACCACAAATCACCACACCCGCCATGCCTGAAACGGCGGCGTCAAAATGTTACGCAACACCTGTCACAAAATTGCTCTGGTGCGCTGCTTAGTCTTTGCCGGCGAATCCAGATGCGTCGCATCGAACGCAACGGCTTTGCGAGTCACGCGCCGCATCGCGCCTGCGCGTCCGTATCGGCCCGCGCCGCATGCCCGGCATCGAATTCAGGTCTATGACACGCACACGCTCCCGTTTCCGCCGTCGCTCCGCTGCCGCTACCTGCACGATGCTGGTTCTCAGCCTGCTGTCGAATCCGCTCGCGCGTGCACAGCCACAGTCACAGCAGCAGCAGGTCAACCTCAGCTTTTCGAACGTCGATATCAGCCAGGTCGCGAAGGCCATCGGCGCCGCCACCGACACCACGATCATCGTCGACCCGCGCGTCAAAGGGCAGCTCAACCTCGTTTCCGATAACCCCGTCAGCAAGGAACTCGCACTCAAAACGCTCGAGTCCGCGCTGCGTATGCAAGGCTTCTCGCTCGTGCGCGATGGCGGCATCCTCAAGGTCGTGCCCGAAGCGGACGCGAAGCTGCAAGGCGTGCCCACCTATGTTGGCAACACGCCGAAAGCGCGCGGCGATCAGGTCATCACACAGGTCTTTCGCCTGCGCAACGGCTCGGCAAACAGCCTGCTGCCCGCGCTGAAGCCGCTCGTCAGCCCCAACAACCAGATCGCCGCCTATCCGGCCGACAACACGCTGATCGTCACCGACTACGCGGACAACGTGCGCCGCATCGCGGACATCATCGCGGGCGTCGATGGCGGCGGAGGTGGGGCGCAGAAAGTGGCCGTCGTGCCGCTCAATCACGAAAGTGCGGTCGACCTCGAGCCGGTCGTGCAGAAGATGCTCGACCCGAGCAACATCGGCAACACCGATGCGACGCTCAAGGTGTCCGTTACCGCGGACCCGCGCATCAACGCGCTGCTGCTGCGTGCCAGCGACCCGGGCCGCATCCGCGATGCTAGAGCGCTGATCGCGCAGCTCGACGCACCGACGCGCACGCCCGGCAATATGCACGTCGTGCGGCTGCAGAACGCGAACGCCGCGGAGCTCGCGAAAGTGCTGCGCGGCATGCTCGGTTTGGGCGGCGGCGATAGCGCGTCCGATTCGGATAAGGGCTCGAAAAGCTTCAACGACGGCAACGGCGGCTTCGGCAGCAAGAACGGCAGCAGTAGCAGCGGATCGAGCAGCGGCATGTCGTCGTCGACGGGCACCGCGGGCTTGCCGCCGCTGCCCGGTTCATCGGATAGCAGCAGCGGCGGGTCGACCTATGGCAGCGGCGCGAGCGGCGGTCCCGGCGGCCAGGGCGGACTGATCGCCGGCGCGCGTGGCGGCGGCTTCGGCAGCGACAACGGAACGAACGGCCTGATTCAGGCGGACCCCGCGACGAATTCGCTCGTCATCACCGCGCCCGAGCCCGTCTACCAGAACGTGCGCAACGTGATCGACCAGCTCGACGTGCGCCGCGCGCAGGTTTATCTGGAAGCGATGATCGTCGAGATGAGCGCGACGTCGGCTGCGAATCTTGGCGTGCAATGGCAAGGCGCGGTGCAGTCGGGCGGCGGCAACAACATTCTGTACGGCTCGACGAACTTCAATACGTCGACGAGCCAGGGCATCGTGAACCTGACCGCGCAGGGCCAGTCGATTGCGCAGAATCTGTCGACTCTCGCGTCCACCACGCTGCTCAATAACGGCGTCAATATCGGGCTGATTCACCAGTTCGGCAATTTCTTCGGGCTGGGCGCGCTCGTGCAGGCGCTCTCGACGGTCAGCGACGCGAACATTCTGTCGTCGCCGAATCTGATCACGCTCGACAACGAAGAAGCGCGCATCGTGGTCGGCTCGAACGTGCCGATTCAGACCGGTTCGATCGCGACGGGAACCACGGTGACGAGCGGCAACGTCAGCGCGTTCAACACGTTCGATCGCGAAGACGTCGGCATCGTGCTGCACGTCAAGCCGCAAATCACGCAGGGCGGCACGATCAAGCTGCAGATCTATTCGGAAGACTCGTCGGTCGATCAGACGTCGATCAACAACCCGGGCGGCGTGACGATCATCAAACGCTCGGTGCAGTCGACGGTGCTGTCCGACGACGGCGAAATCGTCGTGCTCGGCGGGCTGATCCAGGACAACTACGCGGACGGCAACAACAAGGTGCCGCTGCTCGGCGATCTGCCGCTGATCGGCTCGCTGTTTCGCGCAGAAAACAAAGCCCGCACGAAGACTAATGTGATGGTGTTTTTGCGGCCCGTGATTGTTCGCGATGGTCAGACGCTGGCCGATATTTCCGCGAATCGCTATGACTATGTGCGGCGACAGACTACGGATCTGCCTACCGATAACCGCATCATTCGCGATCACGATGTGCCGGTGCTGCCGCCGCCCGCGCCATCGCCCGCGCAAGGCGTGCCGGCGCAGGATGGGCTTTTCGATCTGAACCGGATGACGCGGCCGGCGCCACCGCCGCCACCACCGCCGCCGCCGGCTAAGCCGGTAGGGGCGGCGCCTGCTTCGGGTGCGGTGGCGGATCCGCCCTCGAGCGCCGCGCCGAACGTGAGCAGCAATACGCCGAACGTAGTGGTCGGCGCCCCAATGGTCTCCGTTGCACAGCCGCCGGGCGCGACCCCTCTCATCGATCCGTCCTCTTCTGCAACGGGCAATTTCCAAAGAACGGATCAGCCATGACGGACGAAGCCGTGTTCAGCGCTATCGCTGCGCCCGCTGCTGAACCGCGCGAACCCGCGCGAATCGATACATCGCGGATGCTGCCTTATGGTTTCGCGCGCAACGGTCAGATCCTGCTCGCGAATCAGCACGACGACGGCACGATCGAAGTCTGGATCAGCGACCGCACGCCGATCTCGGCGATTGCCGAGGTGTCGCGCAATCTCTCGAAGGTGTCGCTGGTTTGCATGCCGGCCGACGAGCTTGCGCAGGCGATCAACACTGCCTATGCGCGCCAGGACGGCAGCGCCGCGCAGGTGGTCGG
>NZ_JAVHZD010000021.1:0-146269 GCF_031119615.1 Paraburkholderia sp. SARCC-3016
GCTAAGCGGTCTTAGGAAGACAAAACATTCTACCAACTCCTTGGCTCACAGAACGACATGGCTACGATCCGACTTTATGGGGGATATTGGGGATGGCAAAACGCCAAAAAAGCTATTGTAACGTAACGTCAACAGGCGCATGCGGCACAGTTCCCCTGCCCTTATACCGTTTGGTGATTAGTTTATGGCCTGCCCGGCAGGCCGGTTTCAGCGGACCGGCTGCCGCTCGCACCATCGGGTAACATCCGCCTGTTCGCGCGATGCGACGCCGGTTTGCGTCCGCTGGTTTACGTCCGCTGCTTCACATTCGCTGCTTTACATTCGAATACACTGACCATAGCAATCGTCGTTCATCCGCGGTCTTGCCCGTTACCTCATGATCATCACCTCGCTGCTCGATACCGATCTGTACAAGTTCACGATGATGCAGGTCGTACTGCATCACTTTCCGGCGGCCAGCGTCGAATACCGGTTTCGCTGCCGTACGCCGAACATCGATCTCGTGCCGTATATCGACGAGATTCGCAGCGAAGTGCGCAAGCTTTGCCAGCTGCGTTTCAGCGACGGCGAACTCGACTATCTGCGCCGGATGCGGTTTATCAAAGGCGACTTCGTCGAGTTCCTCGCGCTCTTTCACCTGAACGAGAAGTACATCACGATCACGCCGTCCGCGAAGGGCAATGGCGAGATCGATATCGACATCACGGGACCGTGGCTGCACACGATTCTTTTCGAAGTGCCGGTGCTGGCGATCGTCAACGAAGTGTATTTCCGCAATACGCAGCAGGAGCCCGACTATCTCGAAGGCCGCGAGCGGCTCAAGAGCAAGATCGCGATGCTCGGCGCGCGGCCCGAATTCGCCGACTGCAAGATCGCCGACTACGGCACGCGCCGCCGCTTTTCGAAGCAGTGGCACGAGGAAATCCTGCTCACGCTGAAAGACGGGCTTGCCGAGCAGTTCGCCGGCACGAGCAACGTCTACTATGCGATGAAGCACGGCCTGACGCCGCTCGGCACGATGGCGCACGAGTATCTGCAGGCATGCCAGGCGCTCGGGCCTCGGCTGCGCGATTCGCAGATCTACGGCTTCGAGATGTGGGCCAAGGAATATCGCGGCGACCTCGGCATCGCGCTGTCCGACGTGTACGGCATGCAGGCGTTCCTGCGCGACTTCGACATGTACTTCTGCAAGCTCTTCGACGGCGCGCGCCACGATTCCGGCGACCCGTTCGACTGGGGCGAGCGGCTCCTCAAACACTATGAAGACAATCGCTGCGACCCGCGCACGAAGGTGCTTGTGTTTTCCGACGCGCTCGACATTCCGAAGGTGCTGCAGCTGTACGAGCGCTTTCGCGGCCGCTGCAAGCTCGCGTTCGGCGTCGGCACGAATCTGACCAACGATCTCGGCTACCGGCCGCTGCAGATCGTGATCAAGATGGTTCGCTGCAACGGCCAGCCGGTTGCGAAACTGTCCGATTCGCCCGGCAAGAACATGTGCGAGGACAAGGCCTATCTCGCCTATCTGCGCCAGGTGTTCGGCATTCCGCAGCCCGCCGACGACGACGGGTTCGACACCGGAAAGTGATCTCGCAGTGATGCTACGCCGCCATTCGCGGCGTGTGCATTAGCCGGATGGCCGGGTGTTACGCGCAAGGACCGGCCGGTATAATCCGCCGATGTCGCTTCATCGCATCAGCCACGATACGGGGACTTCGCTCATGGACACATCCACCGCCCGCCGCAACATCCTCGCGCGCATTCGCGCGGCGCAGGGGCGCGCGCCCGAACCGGCCGCCGGCGAGCGTGACGCGGTAGAGCGCTATATCGCAAGCCACCCGCGCGGCCCGCGGCCGCCGTTGCCCGACGATCTCGTCGCATGCTTCGTCGAGCGCGCGCAGCTGATGGTGAGCACCGTGGACACCGTCGAAACGCTGGCCGACGTTCCCGCCGCCGCGTACCGGTATCTGAACGAACAGGGCTTGGCTGTGCACGCGATCGCGTGGCAGACGCTGCAGGACATGCAATGGGCCGCGGCGGGCATCACTGTCGAATTTCGCAAGCCCGTCGATTCCGACAAGGTCGGTCTGACAGGCTGCTACTGCGCGATCGCCGAGACCGGCACGGTGGTTTTGATGTCGGGGGCCGAAACCTATGCGTCGGCAGGGCTGCTGCCCGAAACGCATATCGCGATCGTGCCTGCGTCGCGTATCGTCGGCTGCCACGAGGACGTGTTCGATCTCGTGCGCAAAGAACGCGGCGGCGAGTTGCCGCGCGCAACGAACTTCGTATCGGGGCCGTCGCGTACCGCCGACATCGAACAGACGGTGGTGCTCGGTGCGCATGGGCCATATCGCGTGCATGTGATCGTCGTACGCGGCGCGTGAGCGTCTCGTTGCTCGCTTCGTTTGGCTGGTTGTTCAGCCGTGTTTTCTCCCGTCTGTTAGTCCGCTTTTCAGTCCGCTTTTCAGTCCGCTTGTTAGTGTCTTTTTCCACTCTGTTCAATGCCACGGCACTCGCCGCGCGCGCGGCCGTGCCTCGCGCGCTAGCCACACTCGCGATCGCATGCGCTGCGTGGCCGCAACACGCGTTCGCGGCAAGCGTCGACGGCGCTGCGCTGTCCGCGTGGTGGGGCCTGCCGTTCGCCTGCATGCTGCTTTCCATCGCGGTTTTTCCGCTCGTCGCAGCGTCGTTCTGGCATCGCCACTTCGGCAAGATTTCGGCCGGCTGGGCGCTTGCGCTGCTCGTGCCGTTCGCCGTCGCGTTCGGCCCCCAGGCGGCGTTCGGCACGCTGATGCACGCGGTCTTCGAGGAATATCTGCCGTTCATCGTGCTGCTCGCCACGCTTTACACGGTGGCGGGCGGTATCTGTATCAACGGCAACCTGCACGGATCGCCGCGGCTTAATACGGGCATGCTCGCGCTCGGCACGCTGCTCGCGAGCATCATGGGCACGACCGGCGCGGCGATGCTGCTGATTCGTCCGCTGTTGCGCGCGAACGATAACCGCAAGCACGTCGTGCACGTCGTGGTGTTCTTTATTTTTCTGGTCGCGAATGCCGGCGGTTCGCTGTCGCCGCTCGGCGATCCGCCGCTGTTCCTCGGCTTTCTGAATGGCGTGGATTTTTTCTGGACCACCGTGCATCTCGCGCTGCCGATGCTGTTCATCTGCGCGGTGCTGCTCACGGCGTTCTATGCGCTCGACTCGTACTACTTCCGCCGCCACGGCGGCAGCGGCGAGACGCGCAAGCCGTTTCTCGACCCGACGCCCGATTCTCGCGTATTCTTCATCGACGGCAAGATCAACTTCGTGCTGCTCGCGCTGGTGATCGCGCTCGTGCTGATGAGCGGTCTGTGGAAGCCCGGCATCGCGTTCGATCTGGCCGGCGCGCGTGTCGAACTGCAGAACGCGGTGCGCGACGTGGCGCTGATCGTCGTCGCGCTGCTGTCGCTCGCGCTTACGCCACGTTCTGCGCGCAAGGGAAATGCGTTCGACTGGGCGCCGATCGAAGAGGTCGCCAAGCTGTTCGCGGGCATCTTCGTGACGATCGCGCCGGTCATCATGATGCTGCGCGCGGGAGAGGCCGGCGCGTTCGCGGGCGTCGTGCATCTGGTCAACGACGCGGCGGGCGAGCCGCGCAATGCGATGTACTTCTGGGCGACGGGCCTGCTGTCGTCGTTCCTCGATAATGCGCCGACCTACCTCGTATTTTTCAATCTGGCAGGCGGCGATGCGCGGCACCTGATGACCGCGGGCGCGTCGACGCTGGCGGCGATTTCGGCCGGCGCGGTGTTCATGGGCGCGAACAGCTATATCGGCAATGCGCCCAATTTCATGGTGAAGGCAATCGCGGAATCGCGCGGCGTACGGATGCCCGGTTTCTTCGCGTATCTCGCGTGGTCGGGCGCGGTGCTCATACCGTTGTTTATCGCGACGACATGGTTGTTTTTCTGAAGCGGCTCACAGCGCGCTCATGGACGCAGCATCGTTCGGCAATCGATAAGCGGCCGCGATGCCGCGCATTATTCGGAGAATACGGAAATGGCAAAGCAAAAAATCCTCGTCGCACGCCCGATTTTTCCTGATGTGATCGATCGGCTCAAGCAGCATTTCGAGGTCGACTGGAACAATGGCGACGTGCTCGGCAACGATGCGTTGCTCGAGCGCCTCGCCGATAAAGACGGCGCACTGACGGCCGGCGAGCCGATCGGCGCCGCGACGTTCGCGGCTGCGCCGCGCCTGCGTGTCGTGTCGAATATGGCGGTCGGCTACAACAACTTCGATATGGCCGCCTTCAACGCGGCGAATGTGCTCGGCACGAACACGCCCGACGTACTGAACGAAGCGACGGCCGACTTCGGCTGGGCGCTGATGATGGCGACTGCGCGACGCGTTACCGAATCGGAGCACTGGTTGCGCGCGGGTCACTGGAAGAAGTGGGGCTACGACAGCTTTCTCGGCGCCGACGTTTATGGCTCGACGCTCGGTGTAATCGGCATGGGCCGCATCGGCCAGGCGCTCGCGCGCCGCGCGCGCGGCTTCAACATGCAGGTGATCTACCACAACCGGTCGCGTGTCGCGCCCGAGATCGAGGCGGAGTTGAATGCGCAGTACGTGTCGAAGGAAGAACTGTTGAAGCGCGCTGACCACGTCGTGCTCGTCCTGCCATACAGCGCCGCGAGTCACCATACGATCGGCGCGGCCGAACTCGCGCAGATGAAGCCGACCGCGACGCTGACCAATATCGCGCGCGGCGGCATCGTCGACGATGCGGCGCTGGCCGAGGCGTTGCGCGCGAAACGGATCGCGGCCGCCGGCCTCGATGTGTTCGAAGGCGAGCCGAGCGTGAATCCGGCGCTGCTCACGGTGCCGAATGTCGTGCTCACGCCGCATATCGCAAGCGCGACCGAATCGACGCGCCGTGCGATGGCCAATCTCGCCGCAGACAATCTGATCGCAGGCCTCGGCGTGGGGCCGCGGGCCGGTCAGCCGCCGAATCCGATCAACCCGGACGTGATCGGGAAGGCGCGTTCATGATCACGGCATTGCTGGCGGCAGTCGTCGTTCTCGCGGTTGCGCTGGTGATCGCGCTCGTCGTGTTGATGCGCGCGGGCTCGCAAGCGCGCGACGGCGATCGTTTCGACGAATTGAGCGGACGTATCGCATCGAGCACCGACGCGCAGGCGCGCGAGTTCGAGCGCGTCGAACGCGAGCTGCGCAACGACATCACCGAAACCGCGCGCGTGTCGCGCACCGAACTTGCGGGAGGCTTCTCGCAGTTTCAGCAGACACTTGCCGCGCAGTTTACGAGCATGACGAGCGTGCAAAGCGGCAAGATCGACGGCTTCGCGCAGCAACTCCTGAAGCTTACCGAAACAAACGCGCAACAGCTCGACGCGGTGCGGCAGAGCCTGCAGGTGCAGGCGCAACAGGCGCGCGACGAGCAGGGCGTCACGCTGAAGCGTTTTGGCGACACGCTGACGCAGCAGCTCGCGCAAATGACCGAAGCGAACGACCGGCGCTTTGCGGAAGTGCGCGCGACCATCGAACAGCGCTTGAAGGATATCGAAGCGAACAACGCGACGAAGCTCGAAGAGATGCGCCGCACAGTCGACGAAAAGCTGCATGCGACGCTCGAGCAGCGTCTCGGCGAATCGTTCAAGCTCGTGTCCGAGCGGCTCGAGCAGGTGCATCGCGGGCTTGGCGAAATGCAGACGCTCGCGGCCGGCGTCGGCGACCTGAAGAAGGTGCTGACCAATGTGAAGACACGTGGGACGTGGGGCGAAGTGCAGCTCGAAGCCCTGCTCGAGCAGATGCTCACGGCCGATCAGTACGCGAAGAACGTGGCGACGAAGCCGAAGAGCGCGGAGCGCGTCGAATTCGCAATCCGGCTGCCCGGCAAGCCGTCGGCCGACGGCGCCGCGGAACCGGTGTGGCTGCCGGTCGATGCGAAATTCCCGCGCGAAGACTATGAGCGGTTGATCGAAGCGCAGGAGCGCGCGGACCCGGTCGCGGTCGAAGAGGCATCGCGCGCGCTCGAGGCGCGCATTCGCGGCGAGGCTCGCACGATCGCCGAAAAGTATGTCGCGCCGCCGCACACCACCGATTTCGCGCTGCTGTTCCTGCCGACCGAAGGGCTGTATGCGGAAGTGTTGCGCCGGCCGGGTCTGACCGACCTGCTGCAGCGCGACTATCGCGTGACGGTGGCCGGCCCGACGACGCTGACCGCGTTGCTCAATAGCCTGCAGATGGGCTTCCGCACACTGGCGATCGAGCAGCGCTCGAGCGAGGTCTGGCAAGTGCTGGGCGCGGTGAAGACCGAGTTCGGTCAGTTCGGCGATGTGCTCGCCAAGACGAAGGCGCAACTCGAAACGGTGACGCGCTCGATCGAAAAAGCCGAAGTGCGCACGCGCGCGATGAACCGCAAATTGCGCGATGTCGAAGCGTTGCCGGGGGAAGAAGCGCGTGAATTGCTCGGCGATGCATTGTCCGGGTCGGACGCCGACGAACCTTGAGCAGCGGCGGTGGAGCGGGACCGGTCGTGCCGACCGGCGTCTTCCCGCAGCGTTCGCGCTGCCGCGGCGCTTATTTCACAGCCGCTTCACAGCCGCTTCACAACCGCTTCACACCAGCTTCACGCCGCTACTTCTGCCCGGCGCGCGCTGCAAGCTGTGCAAGCGCGTCGCCGGTAATCCGCACGATGCGCCAGTCGGGCAGCACGTTCGCGCCCATTCTTTCGTAGAAGTCGATCGCCGTCTGGTTCCAGTCGAGCACCGACCATTCGAAACGCCCGCACTGCCGCTCGACCGCGAGGGCCGCGAGATGCCGCAGCATTGCCGAGCCGAGCCCGCTGCCGCGCTGCGACGGCTGCACATACAGATCTTCGAGATACAGCCCACGGCGGCCGAGGAAGGTCGAGTAGTTGTGGAAGAACAGCGCGTAGCCGACGATACGGCCGTCGTTTTCCGCGACGAGCGCTTCGGCCGACGGCCGCGCGCCGAACAGCGCGTCATGCAGATCCGCATCGGTCGCGATGAACAGATGCGTGAGCTTTTCGTATTCGGCGAGCTCGTACATGAGCGCGCGCATCGCGCCGACGTCGGCCGGCGCTGCCGCGCGAATGGCCGCCGCCATCATGCTTCCTCGGGCACGTCGCTCAACTGGATCTCGATCCCGCCGAAGCGCGACGCGACCCAGTTATACGCGTGACAGGCGATCCACAGCAGCACGAAGCCGAGAATCGCGTTGAGCAGCAGTGCGCTGAACACTGTCGAGAGTTCGACCGAGCCGTAACGGATAAACGCGACGAGCACGCCGAGCAGCACGATCGGCACGCTGAACGTCAGATAGACGAGGATCAGCGCTTTGGCGGTTTGTCCCGGTGCGATGGACGAGATCTGTTTTTTCATTGAGGTCGTACCCGTGAGTCGCGTAGTGAGCAATGTGGTCGGTCTTGTTCTGGCGCGTGTCGTGATCGCAAATTTATACGCAAATGCGCGTGTGTCAGATTAAACCGTCGAAAAGCATGATATCGACAGTGTCGCCCGCATCGACGTCCGGCTGGTCATGCGCGAGCACGATAAAGCAGTTCGCTTCGCTCATCGAGCTCAACACGCCCGAGCCTTGCGAACCGGTCGGTGCGACGTGCCAGCGGCCGTCGGCGGCGCGCTGCGCGGTGCCGCGCTGAAATTCCGTGCGGCCGGGACGCTTGCGGATCGGCACCGCCGATATCGCGTGCAGCACGGGCGCGGGCTGCGGCGTGGCGCCCGCCATGATCAGCAGCGCGTCGCGCACGATCTGATAGAACGTGACCATGACCGCGACCGGATTGCCGGGCAGGCCGAAGAAGAGCGCAGGGTCGCCGACGCCGGCACGGCCGCCCGACCATACGCGGCCAAACGCCATCGGCCGGCCCGGCCGCATCGCGAGACTCCAGAATGCGACGTCGCCGAGCGCGCGCGAAAGCTGCTTCGTCAGATCCGCGTCGCCGACCGATACGCCACCCGACGTCAGGATCACGTCGGCGCTGGCT
Source organism: Paraburkholderia sp. SARCC-3016 (assembly GCF_031119615.1). Classification (NCBI taxonomy): domain Bacteria; kingdom Pseudomonadati; phylum Pseudomonadota; class Betaproteobacteria; order Burkholderiales; family Burkholderiaceae; genus Paraburkholderia; species Paraburkholderia sp. SARCC-3016. The sequence continues at coordinate 8,031 of NZ_JAVHZD010000021.1, forward strand.
GCCGCGGTCAGCAGCGCTTTCTCGAGCGCTGCCGGTTCGTCGCGCACGACACCGAGGTCGATTGCATCGAAGTTCAGGCGGCGCAGCATCGCGAGCAGCGTATAGCGGTTGCTGTCGTAGACGCAGCCGGGTTCGAGCGGCTGACCGATCGAGCGCAATTCGTCGCCGGTCGAAAAGAATGCGACGCGTAGCCGGCGACGCACGGCGACTTCGCCGATACCGAGCGACGCGAGCAGACCGAGATCGGAGGCGCGCAGGATGCGCCCCGCGCGCACGGCCGGCGCGCCGCGTGCGAGATCTTCGCCCGCGCGGCGCCGGTTCGAGCCGGCGCGCAGCGCGGCGGCGGCAAAGCGGATCGATTGACCGTCGCCGGCCGCCTGGTCCGCTTGCGGCCCTTCTACTGCTTGCACTTCTTGCACCTGCTCTTGCGGCACGACCGTGTCGCAGCCGGCCGGCATCAGCGCGCCCGTCATGACGCGCACGCATTGCGCGACGTCGATATTGCCCGTGAACGGATGGCCGGCGAGCGCGCGGCCTGCCACCGCAAGCGAAACGGAGCCGTCGGCTTGCACCGCTGCGGCGAGCGCCGCGCCGTCGAAGGCGTAGCCGTCCATCGCCGAATTGTCGTAAGCCGGCACGTCGATCGGCGACACGATGTCTTCCGCGAGCACCCGATCGAGCGCGTCGGAGAGCGCGACGCGCTCGGCCGCGACGATCGGGGTTGCCCACTGGCGCACGATCGCCTGCGCGGCCGAAACCGGCAAAGCTTGAGGATCGAACTGCGCTACGCAGCGTGAGAGTTCGTTGGACGTGGTCATGAATCGGGAAAGGTCGCGACCGGATGCGGGTCCGGCAGTGGCCGGACGATCGCGGCAGAGACAGCGGAAAGCGGGTGCCCGCTGCCCTCAGTCTGGTCCTCGGTTTCGTTCGAGGTCGGCCAGTTCTTGCAAAGAGTTGACATTGTAAAACGCACGTTCATCGGCAAAAGCGACTTCGACTGTCTTGTGGCGCGCGTACCACGCGCGTACCTTGCGCTCGCCTGCTTCCAGAAAGCTCGCGAGATCGTCGGCAAGGGCGGTGCGCATGAGCGCGAAGACCGGGTGGATCGATACCTCGTGCTGCGCATTGCTCGTGGCGACGGTCGCGATATCGGCGTGTTCGGTATCGAGCGCGCCGGCGAGCCGCGCGGCGAGGTCGGCGGGCAACGCGGGCGTGTCGCACGGTGCGCTCAGCATAAAGCCTGTGCGCGCGGCGCGCAGGCCGGCGAGCAAACCCGCTAGCGGACCGGGGAAGTCGGGCAACGTGTCGGCGATGACCGTTGCGTCGAACGGCGCGCCGAGCTCGGCATAGCGCGGCGCATTGCGGTTCGCGCTGATCAGCAGCGCGCCGGTTTGCGGCGCGAGGCGCCTCAATACATGCAGCGCGAGCGGCTCGCCGCGCAGCATCTGCAAGCCCTTGTCGACGCCGCCCATGCGCATGCCGCGGCCGCCTGCGAGCAGGAGGCCGGTGATCTGTTCGGTCGGAATCGGCATGGGTTTGAGCGGGATGGCGTAGGGGCGTGGGACAGGGCGGCCGGTCGCGCGGGTGAGCGCTGTCGCGTCCTTTTTTCCCGTTAGCCGCCGATATACGACATTTCGACGCGCCGCTCGGCCGCCTCGGCCTGCTGTCCCGGCTGCGCGCTGCCGCGCAGCTGCGAATAGCGGTCCGCGCGCGCTTCCCAGATATGCGCGATGGCGGTCGCAATCTCGTCGTCGCTCGAGCCGTTGCGCAGCAGCGCGCGCAAGTCGTGGCCGTTCGACGCGAAGAGGCACAGATAGACCTTGCCTTCGGTCGACAGCCGTGCGCGCGTGCAGGTGCCGCAGAACGCGCGCGTCACGCTCGAAATCACGCCGATCTCGCCGCTGCCGTCCGCGTAGCCCCAGCGCTGCGCGGTTTCCGCCGCGCTGTGCGCCTCGAGCGGCACGAGCGGAAACTGCTCGCCGATGCGCGCGACGACGTCGGCCGACGGCAGCACTTCGGCCATGTTCCAGCCGTTCGACGTGCCGACATCCATATATTCGATAAACCGCAGCACCGCGCCGCTGCCTTTGAAATGACGCGCCATCGGCACGATCTCGGCGTCGTTCGTGCCGCGCTTGACGACCATGTTTACCTTGACGGGCGCAAGGCCGATCGATTGCGCGACGTCGATGCCGGCGAGCACGTCTTCAACCGCGAAGTCGGCGTCGTTCATCTTGCGAAACAGCGCGTCGTCGAGCGCGTCGAGGCTGACCGTCACGCGCGCGAGGCCCGCGTCCTTGAGGCTGCGCGCCTTGCGCGCGAGCAGCGAGCCGTTGGTCGTCAGCGTGAGATCGAGCGGGCGGCCGTCCGGCGTCGTCAGGTTCGCGAGGCGCTCGATCAGGAATTCGATGTTCTTGCGCAGCAGCGGCTCGCCCCCGGTCAGCCGGATCTTTTCGACGCCCTGTGCGACGAATAGCCGCGCGACGCGCTCGATTTCCTCGAAGGTCAGCAGCGCGCTGTGCGGCAGGAACGGGTAATCCTTGTCGAATACCGCGCGCGGCATGCAGTAGACGCAGCGGAAATTGCAGCGGTCCGTGACTGAAATGCGCAGATCGCGCAGCGGTCGCGACAGCGTGTCGCGCAACTCGCCGCGCGGCGCTTGCGCGGGACCGGAAAAAACCGGCACCGCGCTGACATCGGTCAGAGGAATGATGCGTCGGGACATGGTTCGAATATTGAGATCCAAGACTTCATTCTAACGGAACGCTTCTTTTCGCTCGATTCGGGGAATACCTGCTGGTTGTGAAAAAGCCCGCCGATCGGCGGGCTTTGCGGGTCAGGCATCGGGAGCCGTCTGGCGGGGCTGGCGACCGATTGATTGTTCGGCCACCAGCCTGCCGAGCCTTACTGCGGATGCTTCACCGTTTCGACTTGTTGCATCGGCGCGGTATCGACCGGCGGCAGCGGCTTGCGCTCGCGCGGCGCGCGCACCGGCGGCACGACCTGCGCGGCGGCTTGCTGTGCTGCGCGCAGCTTGTCGGCATCGGTGTTCACCCAGACGAGGCCCACGCCTTCGAGCATCGACTGCAACGCTTGTGGCGACGCTGCGGCCGCGGAGTGCGTGCCGTTTGCGCGTGCTGCTTGCGGCGCGACGGACGCCTGCTCGTGCGCGACGGCGGCAGCCGGGCTCGCAGCGGCGGCGCTCGCCGCTACGGGCGCCGGCGCCGGCTCGGCTGCTGTTTCACGTGCCGGTTCAACGGTCGTTCTTGCCGGTTCGGCGGCTTCGGAGGTTGCCGTATGCGGCGCTTCGACTTGCTGCGGCGCGGGCGCATAGGCCGGAGCTGCAGGTTGCGGCGCGGCGACTTGCACCTGAGCCGGTGCTGCCGCGGCCGATTGGGACTCGGGCTGCGTTGCCGCTGCACCCGACGGTTCGACCGCGGCCGAAGCCGGGGCAGAAGCAGGGGCAGAAGCGGCTGCAACGGGCGCCGATGCTTCGTCGGCAGTTTGCGGCGCAGCCGACGGTGCGTCGAATGCGGCAGCCGGAGCAGCCTCGACGTGCGACGGTGCCGGTGCAGGCGCAACGGGCGCCGGAGCAGCCGACGGCTGGGGCTGTGCGTGCATTGCCGTCGGTTCGCTGACGACCGGCGCCGGGTGCGCGGCCACCGGTTCCATGTGCTGAACCGTCGCGGCCTTTTCGGCTGCGAGCGGCGGCGTTTCGTCGGCCGGCTGCAGTTCGGTGACGACGTGCGATTGAGTCGCAACGGCCGCTACGACCACTTCCACTGCGGCCTCTGCCGGCTGCTGCGTTTCATGGCGGCCCGCATATTCCGGCGCACGCACCGGCATTTCCGCCGGCACGCTCGCGCTATCGCCTTCCGCTTCCGCGACATCGGCTGCCGTGTTGACGTTGACGCCTTCCTCTTCGCGCTCGCGACGGCCGCCACGACGGCCGCGGCGGCGCCGGCGACGCTCTTCGCCGTCACGCGCGACTTCCTGGTCGGCCGGCGCGACGCCGTCCGTCAGGTTCGCCTGAGTCTGAAGGGCGGTATCCGCGGCTTGCGCTTCGGTCTGGCTCAGCGCGTCGGCATTTTCCTGCTGTTGACGGCGCCGCTCGCCGCGCTCGACGCGGTCTGCGCGCTCACGGCGTTCGCCACGCTCCTGGCGCTCGCCGCGCGCGCCGGCTTCCGCCGTATCGACGCGCTCGGCTGCGCGGTCCTGACCGCGTTCCGCGCGCTCGACGCGGTTTTCGCGGCTGTCGCGCTCGCGGCTTTCACGCGGCTCGCGACCTTCACGGCCCTCACCGCGGTTGTCGCGACCTTCGCGACCTTCGCGACCTTCGCGACCATCCCGGCCGCCACGCGTCTCGCGCGTGTCACGCTCCTCGCGCCGCGGCTGCTGACCCGGACGGCCGCCGGCCGCCGCGCCTTCGCCGCGCGTGACCTTGTCGCGCGCCGCGCCGCCACGGCGGTTGCGATCGCCACCGCGTTCGCCACCGCGTTCACCCGTGCGCTCGCCACGTTCGGCGCGCTCGCCGCGTGCCGGCCGGGCGGTCTTTTCCGCCGGAGCCGGCTGGGCGGCCGGCGCTGCCGGCTGCATGCCGAACAGGCCCTTGAGCCATCCGATAAAGCCGCCCGAAGCCGGCGTGACCGCAACCGGCACCGGGGTGGCCGCAGCCGTTCGCACCGGTGCGCTCGGCGCCGGCTTCTCGGGCGTGATGCCCTTGACCGCCGCTTCCTGCTTCGGCTTCACCTCCTCGGTGCGCTTGCTGTAACCCGTTTCCGACTCGAGTTCGCGAGCCGCTTCCTCGGCCATCTTCCACGACGCGCGCGGGTCGTCGAGGCGCACATCGTCGTGACGCAGACGCTCGAGCTTGTAGTGCGGCGTATCGAGGTGCTTGTTCGGCACGAGCACGACGTTGACCTTGAAGCGCGATTCGATCTTGTTGATTTCCGAGCGCTTTTCGTTGAGCAGGAAGGCCGTCACTTCGACCGGCACCTGGCAGTGGATCGCCGCGGTGTTCTCCTTCATCGCTTCTTCCTGAATGATCCGCAGCACTTGCAGCGCGGACGATTCGGTATCGCGGATATGGCCGGTGCCGTTGCAGCGCGGGCAGGTCACGTGGCTGCCTTCCGACAGCGCCGGACGCAGCCGCTGGCGCGACAGTTCCATCAGACCGAAGCGCGAAATCTTGCCCATCTGCACGCGCGCGCGGTCGTGCTTCAGCGCGTCTTTGAGGCGCTGCTCGACTTCACGCTGGCTCTTGGCCGACTCCATATCGATGAAGTCGATCACGATGAGGCCGCCCAGATCGCGCAGACGCAGCTGGCGCGCGACTTCGTCGGCGGCTTCGAGATTCGTGCGCGCCGCGGTTTCCTCGATGTCGGCGCCTTTGGTGGCGCGCGCCGAGTTCACGTCGATCGCGACGAGCGCCTCGGTATGGTCGATCACGATCGCGCCGCCCGACGGCAGCGGCACGGTGCGCGAATACGCGGTTTCGATCTGATGCTCGATCTGGAAGCGCGAGAAGAGCGGGACGTCGTCGTGGTAGCGCTTGACCTTGCTGACGTTGTCCGGCATCACGATGTCCATGAAGGCGCGCGCCTGGTCATGGATTTCGGTCGTATCGATAAGGATTTCGCCGATATCGGGCTGGAAGTAGTCGCGGATCGCGCGGATCACGAGGCTCGATTCGAGATAGATCAGCATCGGCGTGCCGGGCTGGCCGCTTTGCGAGGCCGCCTCGATCGCGCGCCACAGCTGCATCAGGTAGTTCAGGTCCCACTGCAGTTCTTCGGCGCTGCGGCCGATGCCGGCCGTGCGCGCGATGATGCTCATGCCCTCGGGCAGTTGCAGTTGCGCCATCGTTTCGCGCAGTTCCTGCCGGTCGTCGCCCTCGATGCGGCGCGACACGCCGCCGCCGCGCGGGTTGTTCGGCATCAGCACCAGATAGCGGCCGGCGAGCGAGATAAACGTGGTGAGGGCCGCGCCCTTGTTGCCGCGCTCTTCCTTTTCGACCTGAACGATCAGTTCCTGGCCTTCCTTCAATGCATCCTGGATGCGCGCGGAGCGCATTTCGACGCCATCGCGGAAGTACTGGCGGGCGACTTCCTTGAACGGCAGGAAGCCGTGGCGGTCTTCGCCGTAGTTGACGAAGCAGGCTTCGAGCGACGGCTCGATACGTGTGACGATGCCCTTGTAGATATTGCCTTTGCGCTGTTCGCGGCCGGCGGTTTCGATATCGATGTCGATGAGTTTTTGCCCATCGACGATGGCGACGCGCAATTCTTCCTGCTGCGTCGCATTGAACAGCATGCGTTTCATTGAACGGCTCCAGAGCGGCTTTGCGCGGCCCGGCATCCGACGAACTGCGAGGTGCAATCCGGGTTGCAACCAGTTGCAACCAGTTGCAACCAGTTGCAGACCCGTCGCCGGATGACAGGCAGCGGCACGCCGCGCCTTATTGTGTTTTCACAAGCACGCTGGAGCAGGAAAAGTGGCGGGAGAATTGCCTTAAGAGGGCGCCGTCCGCAAGAAAGGACGAGGACGACTGCCGCAGGGCACATGCGAACACGGCTTCAAATAACGGCGCGACACGCCAGAGCCCGGCCGACCGTCTGCCTGTGCCTTCATCCATTCCCGCCGGCGCGCCAACTGGGCGCTGAACCGGACGGGCGAAGGCTGCGGTCTAACGCATGGGATTCGCTGTGCACCGCGATGTCCCGCTCTAAGCTGTCTCGCCTGATTTTTGACGTCGCCAAGTCCCGCATTTCCTCGCAGGACGCCATGGGCGCTCGCCGTATTTTCGCCACCGGCGCGCTTCGCATCGAAGCAAGGCGCGCCCGTCAAATTCTTTTTGACCAAAGTTCCGTTACCGTCGGAGCCGTTTCGACCGAACGCGCCTCTGGGCGCTGTCCCTGCCGGGCACGGCTTCCGTGCGTGCAACTTGTTGCATCTCGTTTTGGGGTGAGCAACGCGCCCCTGGCGCAAGTAAGATGTTGGTTTAACACCTGCACCTGTGCAATCCGCGCGCGGTTTGGCTGCGATTCGGCTGTGGTTCGACTGCGCTTTAACCGCATTTGAACCTCATTTGGACCGCGCTCGGGCTACCGGCGTCGGTTCCATGGCGCAGGCCGAACCCGCTCCCGCTGCAGACTGCTGGGCAAATTATATTCAGAATGAAAGAGTTAGGCAAAAATTCGCAGAAACCGGTCGCAGGTGATCAGGTGTCGATGATCGAAATCGACGACGGTGCGGCAGGTCAGCGGATCGATAATTTTTTATTGCGCATCTGTAAAGGTGTGCCAAAGAGCCATATTTATCGCATCCTGCGCAGCGGGGAAGTGCGCGTCAACAAGGGGCGCGTCGATGCGCAATACAGGCTTGCGTACGGCGACCTCGTCCGCGTGCCGCCGATTCGCATTGCGCACGGCGCGGCCGAGGCGGCGCCGCCGCCGCCTTCCGCCCATTTCACCATCCTGTTCGAAGACGACCACCTGCTCGTGATCGACAAGCCGGCCGGCGTCGCCGTGCACGGCGGCAGCGGCGTTGCGTTCGGCGTGATTGAGCAGCTGCGCGCGGCGCGGCCGCAGGCGAAGTTCCTCGAACTGGTACACAGGCTCGACCGCGAAACGTCGGGCGTGCTGATGCTCGCGAAAAAACGCGCGGCGCTCGTCGATCTGCACGAGCAGATTCGCGAGAACCGCGTCGACAAGCGCTATTACGCATGCGCGCACGGTGCATGGGCGAGCGACTGGGGCCGCCGCCGCGCGGTCAAGGAGCCGCTTCACAAATACCTGCTGCCCGACGGCGAGCGCCGCGTGCGCGTCCAGCCGGACGGATTGCCGTCGCATACGGTGTTCAATCTCGTCGATCGCTGGCCCGAGTACGTATTTCTCGAAGCGGAGCTGAAAACGGGGCGCACGCATCAGATACGCGTCCATCTGGCTCACCTGGGGCTGCCGATCGTCGGCGACGCGAAGTACGGCGATTTCGCGCTGAACAAGGCGCTCGCGCGTGCGAACGCCGTGCCGGGGCTGAAACGCATGTTTTTGCACGCGTACCGGCTCAAGATCACGCATCCGGCGACCGGCGAGACGCTGCAGTTCGAGGCGCGGCTGCCGGACGAGTGCCGGCGCTTTATTTCACAGCTTGCCGAGCTGAACGGGCAGAATCCCTCCGGTCCTTCATCGAGCATTTCTACCCTTATTTCCTCCGATAACGAGACGCACACGCATGGCTCGACAGCAATTTGATCTGATCGTCTTCGACTGGGACGGCACGCTGATGGATTCGACCGCGCATATTGCGCGCAGCATTCAGGCCGCGTGCCGCGATCTGGGGTTGCCGGTGCCGGCGACCGAGGCGGCGAGCTATGTGATCGGCCTCGGCCTGCGCGATGCGCTGCAAATCGCCGCGCCGACGCTGGACCCGGCCGACTATCCGCGGCTTGCGGAGCGCTATCGCTTCCATTTCCTCGTCAAAGATCCGACCACCGAGCTCTTTGCCGGCGCGCGCGAATTGCTGGCCGAACTGCGCGAAACCGGTTACCTGCTGGCGATCGCAACCGGCAAGAGCCGCGTCGGTCTGAACCGCGCGCTCGATCAGGTGCGTCTGACGAGCGTGTTCGACGGCACGCGCTGCGCCGACGAAACCTTCTCGAAACCGCACCCGGCGATGCTGCACGAGTTGACGCGCGAACTCGGGCAGGACCCGGCGCGCACCGTGATGATCGGCGACACGACGCACGACCTGCAAATGGCGGCGAACGCGGGCGTTGCCGGCATCGGCGTCGCTTACGGCGCGCATCCGGCCGACTCGCTATCGGCTTTCGGACCGAAGTACATCGCCGAAAGCATCGGCTCGCTGTCCGACTGGTTGCGCGAGCACGCATGATGAGCGAAAACGCCGCATCGCCCGATCCCGTGCGCGTGTGCGCATCCGACGACCTCGTCGACGGCGGCGCCGGCGTGCGGCGCGACGCGACCTGTGGCGACGGTAACGTCGTTGTATTCTTCGTGCGCTACGATGGCACCGCATACGGCTACCTGAACCGCTGCGCGCACGTGCCGATGGAACTCGACTGGGTCGAAGGTCAGTTCTTCGAATCGTCGGGTTTATACTTGATGTGCTCGACGCACGGCGCGATCTACGCGCCCGATACGGGGAAATGCGTCGGCGGTCCATGCCGTGGCGGGCGGTTGCGTCCGGTGCGCGTCGAAGAGCGCGAAACGCCTGAAGGGCGCGCGGTATTCTGGCTACCGGATGACGAGCTTCGGCCGCTGGGTTTGGGGCCGCTGAGTCTGGGCCGCTGAGTCTGGGCCGCTGAGTCTGGGCCGCTGAGCGCCGGACCCGAAGCACCCCGATCATCCCGTTCAATTCCCGTAACAGCAATCCAATCGATGCAGGCGGCAACGCATGTCTGACAATCTCACTCCCGATTCCCACGAAGCGGCCAAAGCGGCTGCGCAAAAGTCCGTGGCCGACCACGAGCCCGGCTGGGAGCGCGCCGCGCTCGAACGCATCGCGCTCGCCGCGATTGCCGAGCAGCGTGCCGCGCGGCGCTGGCGCATCTTCTTCCGCTTCGTGTTTCTCGCGATTCTCGTCGCGATCGGCTGGGGCGTGTTCGATCTGACGGGCGACCATGTCGCGGCGACGGGCCGTCATACCGCGCTCGTTTCGCTCGACGGCGAGATTTCGTCGGATACCAATGCGAACGCGGACGACATCAACTCCGCGCTCGACGATGCATTCGACGATGCCGGCACCGCCGGTGTGGTTCTGCATTGCAACAGCCCGGGCGGCAGCCCGGTGCAGGCGGGCATCATCTATAGCGAGATCCGGCGGCTGCGCAGCAAGCATCCGTCGATTCCGCTTTATGTCGTGGTCGGCGATATGTGCGCGTCGGGTGGCTACTATGTGGCTGCCGCGGCGGACAGGATCTATGTCGACAAGGCGAGCATCGTCGGCTCGATCGGCGTGCTGATGGACGGCTTCGGCTTTACCGGTCTGATGGACAAGCTCGGCATCCAGCGGCGGCTGCATACGTCCGGCGAAAACAAGGGCTTCTTCGACCCGTTCTCGCCCGACACGCCGAAGATGGACGCGCACGCACAACAGATGCTCGACCAGATCCATACGCAATTCATCGACGCGGTACGCCGGGGCCGCGGCAAGCGGCTGCACGAGACGCCGGACATTTTCTCGGGCCTGTTCTGGACCGGCGAGAAAAGCGTCGAACTAGGGCTTGCGGACGGCTTCGGCGATACCGACTATGTCGCGCGCGAAATCATCAAGGCGCCGGATGTCGTCGACTACACGGTGAAGGAAAGCATCACCGACCGCGTGGCGCGCAAGTTCGGCGCGGCGGTCGGCAGTGCAGCGATTCACGCGATGATTGCCGGCGGAAAGCTCAATTTGCGGTAACGCGCGGGCGGTGCCGCGCGCGTCGAGCGGCTCGACGTGGTGCGACACCGGATGGCGTCTCGGCTCGCGCTGTCGCCGTCGCGATCTAAACTGCCAGCAGCAGAAAAATCGCCGGCCGCTTGTGCAAGTCGGGCGCCGGCTTCCTCTTCCAGTCACTGATCGCGCGGCTCACGATCGTTTCACTCGCGAGCGTCAGATCGACTGCGACACAGACAAGCGTCGACGGCGCGCACGATGCGATCAGCGTATCGAGCAGAGCGCGATTGCGATACGGCGTTTCGATGAAGATCTGTGTCTGTTTCGCCTTGCGCGACTGCTGTTCGAGTTCGCGCAAGCGCTTTGCGCGCTCGCCCGCATCGACGGGCAGGTAGCCGTGGAAGGCGAAGCTCTGGCCGTTCAGGCCCGACGCCATCAACGCCAGCAGAATCGAACTCGGGCCGACGAACGGCACGACCTTGATGCCGCGCTCATGCGCGCGCCGCACGAGCAGCGCGCCCGGATCGGCGACGGCGGGGCAGCCGGCTTCCGATACGAGCCCCGCGTCGGTTCCGGCGAGAATCGGCGCGAGCAGCCGGTCGATTTCACCGGCGGGCGTGTTCACGTTGAGCTCGCGAATCTCGATTTCCTGGATCGGCCTCCCGGTGCCGACTTTCTTCAGAAATGCGCGCGTGGTCTTTGCGTTTTCGCCGATGTAATAGCCAAGTGTCGCGGCGCGCGCGCGAACCGGCGCGGGAAGCACGGCGTCGAGCGCACTCGCGTCGCCGTCGCCGAGCGTGTTCGGGATCAGATAAAGCACGCCGGTCATTGCATCCCCCAGAGCGGATAGCCCGCGGCGAGCAGCAGGCCCGACAACGCGATCAGCGGCAGGCCGATCAGCGCGGTCGGGTCGTCCGATTCGATGGCCTCGATGAGCGTGATGCCGAGCCCTTCGGCCTTCGCGCTGCCGGCAACGTCGTACGGCGTTTCGGCTCTCAGATACGCGTCGAGCGCGGCGTCGGGAAGCTTCCGGAAGCGCACGCGCGTCACGACATCGACGCGTTGTGCCTGATCCGAGCGGCTGTCGAAGAGGCATAGCGCGCTGTGGAACAGTACGTCGCGGCCGCGCATTGCCTGCAACTGCGCGAGCGCTTTTTCGTGAGTGCCGGGCTTGCCGATCTGCAGGTCGTCGAAAGTGGCGACCTGGTCGGAGCCGATGATGAGCGCTTCGTCGCCGGCGGCGAGGCTTGCCGCGACCGCACGCGCTTTCGCCTCGGCGAGGCGCAGCGCGGTCGCTTGCGGGCTTTCGCCGGCATGCGGCGTCTCGTCGAGGTCCGGCACGGCGACATCGAACGGGATGCGCAGGCGTTCGAGCAGCTCGCGGCGGTAGCGCGAACTCGACGCGAGAATCAGGCGGGGCGGGCGTTGGGGCGGGCTTTTGAACGGTTCCGGCATGGTGAAGAACGGGTTATGAAAGGTGGTCCGCGTGCGGCGCCGCAAAGCGCGGCTTAAGTGTTTGACTCGAAAAGACAAAACGGATATAGTTTTGGGCTTTTCTGGCGAGGCTCCTGCGGAAAGCGCTGCGTGATCTCCGGGTTTCTCGATTTTTCGCTGAATCCTTCGCGGCAGGTCTTTTGGGGAATCCCTTTGCGGCAAGGCCTGCCGGGTTTTGCCGCACGTCTTGCCAGATGCCCGCAAGCATGCCCGCAAGCACCTCGCACGCGCCTCGCAGCGCAGGTAAAAGCGAAGCGGGCGGGCGGCGATAGCGGGAAAATGAGCGGGAAAATGAGCGGGAAAATGAGCGGGAAAATGAGCTGAAAAGAGAGCTGGAAAATGCAGGCAGCAGGGGACGCATATGACGCATTCGACTCAGCACAAAGGTACGCCTGGCACCGTTGATCCACGGCAACTCGACCTGTTCGAGTTTGCGCGCAGTGGGCGGCAAGCGGCCGGCGTCGTGCGCGTTTCGCAACTGCCGCGCATGTTAAACGAAGTTCCGGCGGACGCGCCAGCAGACGAACGCGATACCGCTTTCACCTGGCAAGCCGAAGGATCGACGCAGCCGGAATTGCAGGACGACGGCACCGAAGGACCGCAGCCGTATTTGCGGCTCGCGATTCACGGCAGCGCGTGGCTCGAATGTCAGCGCTGTCTTGCGCCGTACGAGCAGGCATTCAATGTCGATGCGATTTATCGCATCGTCGGCACTGAAGCGGAAGCTGAAGAGTTTCCGCTCGATGAAGATGAAGTCGATGTGATCGTGGGCTCGCGCCAGTTCGATCTCGTCGAACTGATCGAAGAAGAATTGTTGCTGTCGCTGCCGCTCGTGCCGAAGCACGAGGTCTGCCCCGACGTGCACGAAAGTCTGAGCTCGGGCGCGGCCGGTACGGAGGGCAGCGACGAGCACGACGAAGCAGATGAAAAAAGCGGAGCCGAGCCGGAACGGCCGAATCCGTTTGCAGTGTTGCAAGGCCTGAAGTCGAAGGGTCCGGCCGAGTCGGATGACGAATCCGACGACGGGCCGGGCAATTCGGGCGGCAAGCACTGAACAGGTTGCAGGGGTAGCGCGGGGCGGTCAGAAAGTGGACCGCCGAGTGGACCGCGAGGTGGGCCGGTTAGCAAGCCTGCCAGTGGCGGTCGCGACATCGCGCTGTGTTAGAATTCGGAAAATTTTCAGGAGTTATCATGGCAGTTCAACAAAACAAGAAGTCGCCGTCGAAGCGTGGCATGCACCGTTCGCACGATTTCCTCAACACGGCGCCGCTCGCAGTCGAGCCGAGCACGGGTGAAGTGCATCTGCGTCACCACATCAGCCCGAACGGCTACTACCGCGGCAAGAAAGTCGTCAAGACGAAGAACGACTAATCGGCGAGAGCGTGTTGCGCCCGTTCATAGGCGTTGCGCGCGGCGATCGGTCCGTCGCTGCCGGTTGCGCGGCTGCGGTTTGCGCTGCGGCCATTGCAGCGGATTCAACGATCAGGCTGTTTCGTATCGGCTTGACAGACACTCGCCTGACATTTTCCCGGCACATCGAAAAGGCGGCATTCACTTGCCGCTTTTTTGTGTCTGAAATTCGTCGCACTCGATGACTGTAAAACTCACGATCGATTGCATGGGAGGCGACCACGGCCCGTCCGTGACCGTCCCGGCTGCCGTCAACTTCGTTCGCTCGCATCCCGACGCGCAACTGATGCTGGTCGGCATCGAGAGCGCGATCCGCGCGCAACTGAAGAAGCTGAAAGCATTGAACGAGCCGGCGCTGACGGTCGTGCCGGCGAGCGAGATCGTCGCCATGGACGATCCGGTCGAGGTTGCGCTGCGCAAAAAGAAAGACTCGTCGATGCGCGTCGCACTGAACCGCGTGAAGGATGACGACGCACAGGCCTGCATCTCCGCCGGCAACACCGGCGCGCTGATGGCGGTCTCCCGCTACGTGCTCAAAACGCTGCCCGGCATCGAGCGCCCGGCGATCGCGTTCGCGCTGCCGAACCCGACCGGCTATACGATGATGCTGGACCTTGGCGCGAACGTCGATTGCGAGCCGCAGCATCTGCTGCAGTTCGCCGAGATGGGCCACGCGCTCGTGTCGGCACTCGAGGGCAAGGAGCGTCCGACCATCGGTCTGCTGAACATCGGCGAAGAGATGATCAAGGGCAACGAGACGATCAAGCGCGCCGGCGAACTGCTGCGCGCGAGCACGCTGAATTTCCGCGGCAACGTCGAAGGCGACGACATCTACAAGGGAACGACCGATGTGATCGTCTGCGACGGTTTTGTCGGCAACGTTGCGTTGAAGACGTCTGAAGGCCTCGCGCAGATGCTCTCCGACATCATCAAGGAAGAGTTCGGCCGCTCGTGGCTCACGAAGGTGATGGCGGTGCTCGCGCTGCCGGTGCTGCTGCGTTTCAAGAAGCGTGTCGATCATCGGCAATACAACGGCGCCGCGCTGCTCGGCCTGCGCAGTCTCGTGATCAAGAGCCACGGGTCCGCCGATGCGTACGCGTTTGAATGGGCCATCAAACGCGGGTATGATGCCGTCAAAAATGGCGTGCTCGACCGTCTGGCGCGCGCGATGGACGAGAACGCGGGTTCCCTCGAACAGGCAACGCAGACGGCGCAAGCCGCGCGCGACGCGAGCAGCACGGCGGGCGGCGCTTCGCCGGATCTGGCCGCTTCATCCGGATCGGGCAGTCCCGCGAAGTTGACCGCCGCATCGACCGCCACATCGACCCCCGGGCCGACTCCTGAGCCCGGCGCGGACGATCCGGCGAATCCCGCCGGTTCATCCGCCGGTGCGGTGGGCTCCGACGGTCCCGCGGGCTCCGCTGCTAGTCCTGCCGCCAGTCCTGCGGTCGATCCTCTCGCAGGCCGCACAGGTCGTGCCGGGCCCTACGCCGCATCATCCTCGAAGGCATAATGGCGCAATCCACTCTTTACTCCCGCGTGCTGGGCACCGGCAGTTATCTGCCGCCGCAACGCATCTCCAATCAGGAACTGGCCGATCGTCTCGCGAAGCAGGGTGTCGAGACGAGCGACGAATGGATCGTTGCCCGCACGGGCATCCACGCACGTCATTTCGCTGATCCCGAAGTCACGACGAGCGACCTGGCCCTCTTCGCTTCGCAGCGCGCGATCGAAGCCGCCGATGTCGATCCGCAATCGATCGACCTCATCATCGTCGCAACCTCGACGCCCGATTTCGTGTTTCCGAGCACCGCTTGTCTGTTGCAGAACAAGCTCGGCATCAGGAACACCGGCGCCGCATTCGACGTGCAGGCCGTGTGCTCGGGTTTCGCCTACGCCGTCGCGACGGCGGACAGCTTTATCCGTAGCGGCCAGCATCGCACCGCGCTCGTCGTCGGTGCCGAGACGTTTTCGCGCATTCTCGATTTCAACGATCGCACCACGTGCGTGCTGTTCGGCGACGGCGCGGGCGCGGTCGTACTGCAGGCATCGAACGAGCCGGGCGTGCTTTCGAACGCGCTGCACGCGGACGGCAGCTACTCGAGCATCCTTTGCACGCCGGGCAATGTGAGCGGCGGTGTGGTGTCGGGCAGCGCGTTCCTGCACATGGACGGCCAGGCGGTGTTCAAGCTCGCGGTCGGCGTGCTCGAGAAGGTCGCGGTCGAAGCGCTCGAAAAAGCGAACCTCAAGGCCGAAGAAATCGACTGGCTGATTCCGCATCAGGCCAACATCCGCATCATGCAAAGCACGTGTCGCAAGCTAGGCTTGCCTCAGGAGCGCATGATCGTCACCGTGCACGAGCACGGTAATACGTCGGCTGCGTCCATCCCGCTCGCACTCGACGTCGCGGTCCGCGACGGCCGCATCAAGCGCGGGCATAACGTGCTGATCGAAGGCGTCGGCGGCGGCTTTACATGGGGCGCTTCGGTGATCCGTTTCTGACGGCCGGCCAGTTCCTGCCGCAGTTCTTTCGTGACGACGGCCGCGTGCCGCTCGCCTATGCAACGGCGGTGAGGGCCGTAAGGGCGGCAACAGCGCGATAGCACACATGCTGCTTGCGCGTACGCAGGAGCGCGCGCATGCAAAAGACGGCATCGCGCGCCTCGCCGCGCACATCTGAATTCATCGATTTTGGGGGCGATATGAAATTTGCGTTCGTTTTTCCGGGCCAAGGCTCGCAATCGGTCGGCATGCTGAACGCGTTCAGCGATCATCCTGTTGTGCGCGAGACGGTCCAGGAAGCGTCGGACGCACTGAACCAGGACATCGGCAAGCTGATCGCCGAAGGCCCGGCAGACGATCTGAATCTGACGACGAATACGCAGCCCGTCATGCTGACTGCAGCCTATGCGATTTACCGCGCATGGCAGGTGGCCGGCGGCCCCGCGCCGGCTATCGTCGCGGGCCACAGCCTCGGCGAATACACGGCGCTTGTCGCGGCCGGCGCGCTCAAGTTTCGCGACGCGGTGCCGCTCGTGCGTTTTCGCGCGCAAGCGATGCAGAGCGCGGTGCCGGTCGGCGTCGGCGGCATGGCCGCGATTCTCGGCCTCGACGACGATACGGTGCGCGCCGCGTGCAGCGAAGCATCGTCCGAAGGCTCGGTCGAGGCCGTCAACTTCAATGCGCCCGCGCAGGTCGTGATCGCGGGCCATAGGGCCGCGGTGGAAAAAGCGTGCGAAATCGCCAAGGCGAAGGGCGCGAAGCGCGCGCTGCCGCTGCCGGTGTCGGCGCCGTTCCACTCGTCGCTGCTCAAGCCCGCTTCCGATCAACTGCGTACCTATCTCGCGAATGTCGAAATCGAAGTGCCGTCGATCTCGGTGATCAACAATGTCGACGTCGCGATGGTCCGCGAGCCGGCTGCGATCAAGGACGCGCTCGTGCGCCAGGCGGCCGGTGCGGTGCGCTGGGTCGAATGCGTGCGGGCGATGGCGAAAGAGGGCGTGACGCAGGTATTCGAATGCGGTCCGGGCAAGGTGCTTGCTGGCCTCACGAAACGCATCGACGGCAATCTCGGCGGCGCGGCAATCGTCGATCCGGCGTCGCTCGACGAAGCGCTGAAGCTCGCGAACGCTTGACGTGACGCAGGGCAGGCACGGCACCACACGCGCGGTTACGAAGCGGCAGCGCCACGGCGAATAAAATGGCGGACCACCAACGGCCAACACAATCGATCGCACACGGCCGCCGCCGCGGATTGGTTTAAACCGCCTGCGAACAGCGGGCAAGCGGAACCCAGGCAGAATCACAGCGGAATTCAACGATGGAAAAATCTCTCGACAAGCAGATCGCAGTGGTCACCGGCGCATCGCGCGGCATTGGTCGCGCGATCGCGCTCGAACTCGCGCGTCAGGGCGCAACCGTGGTCGGCACGGCGACCAGCGAGAGCGGCGCGCAAGCGATCACCGAAGCGTTTCGCGAAGCGAATCTGCACGGCCGCGGCGCGGTGCTCGACGTCAACGACGCCGCTGCTGTCGAAGCGCTGATCGACGGCACGGTGAAGGAATTCGGTTCGCTCAACGTACTCGTGAATAACGCGGGCATCACGCAGGACCAGCTCGCGATGCGCATGAAAGACGAAGACTGGGACGCCGTGCTCGATACGAATCTGAAGGCCGTGTTCCGTCTTTCGCGCGCGGTGCTGCGCCCGATGATGAAGGCGCGGGGTGGGCGCATCGTCAACATCACGTCGATCGTCGGCGCGTCGGGCAACCCGGGCCAGGCGAACTATGCGGCGGCGAAGGCCGGCGTGGCCGGTATGACGCGCGCGCTGGCCCGCGAGATCGGTAGCCGCGGCGTCACGGTGAACTGCGTCGCGCCGGGCTTCATCGATACCGACATGACGCGCGTGCTGCCCGAAGAGCAGCAGACCGCATTGAAGGCACAGGTGCCGCTGGGGCGTCTGGGCACGCCGGAAGAGATCGCCTACGCGGTCGCGTTCCTCGCATCGCCGCAAGCCGCCTACATCACGGGCGTCGAATTGCACGTAAACGGCGGCATGTATATGTCGTAATCAAATTCGGTTACTATCCGCGCCGCAGCGCAGTTTCGCGCGTGCGCGGACGGAGCCTTGGCAGCAACGTGCGCGCCGTTTTTCCGCGGGGCAAACCTGATAAAATGCGCGCACCTGTATTTATGAACTTTTTTCCCTTGGAGGGGTAATGGACAACATCGAACAACGCGTTAAGAAGATCGTTGCGGAACAACTGGGCGTCGCCGAAGCGGAAATCAAGAACGAAGCCTCGTTCGTCAACGATCTCGGCGCTGATTCGCTCGATACCGTCGAACTCGTGATGGCCCTCGAAGACGAATTCGGCATGGAAATTCCGGATGAAGAAGCCGAGAAGATCACCACGGTGCAGCAAGCGATCGACTACGCTCGCGCCAACGTCAAGGCCTAAGGTCATTCGCGCCAGCGTCGCTGCCTGCATGGTCGTCGCCCGCGTGGTCTTCGCATCTGCCGGCGCCGCCCGCATCGTCCGTGTCGGCGCGCCGCCGCACCATGGCCTGCGCGCCGCGCGTGGAACAGGCGGCCGGGCCGCCGCTTCCGGCATTCATGCCAGGCTCATAGCCACAGGGTACACAGGCTCGTTTCCTGTTACCGCTGTGGCTTTTGCTTTGGGCTGAATCTGCCGCTTTCGCTTTCGTCATTCTATGGAAAAGGGGTTACCGTGAGCCGCCGTCGTGTTGTTGTTACAGGCCTGGGGCTGATTTCGCCTGTTGGCAATAATGTTGCCGATGGATGGGCCAATCTGGTCGCCGGCAAATCCGGCATCGCCGACATCACGAAGTTCGACACGTCGAATTTCTCCACTCGCTTCGCCGGCGAGGTCAAAGGCTTCAGCGTCGAGGAATACATTCCGGCCAAGGAAGCGCGCCATATGGACACGTTCATCCATTACGGCATCGCGGCGGGCATGCAGGCGATCAAGGATAGCGGCCTCGCGATCGACGAAGCGCTGGCCGAACGCGTCGGTGTTGTCGTCGGCTCGGGCATCGGCGGCCTGCCGATGATCGAAATCACGCAGACCGAACTGTTGAACCGCGGCCCGCGCCGCATCTCGCCGTTCTTCGTACCGGCGTCGATCATCAACATGATTTCGGGCCATCTGTCGATCAAGTTCGGCCTGAAGGGCCCGAATCTGTCGATGGTTACGGCGTGCACGACGGGCCTGCATTGCATCGGCGAAGCTTCGCGTCTGATCGAATACGGCGACGCCGACGTGATGATCGCGGGCGGCGCGGAATCGACCGTGTCGCCGCTCGGCATCGGCGGTTTCGCGGCGGCGCGCGCGCTGTCGCAGCGCAATGACGACCCGGCGACGGCGAGCCGTCCGTGGGACAAGGACCGCGACGGTTTCGTGCTCGGCGAAGGCGCGGGCGTGATGGTGCTCGAAGAGTACGAACACGCGAAGGCGCGCGGCGCGAAGATCTACGCCGAAGTGGCGGGCTACGGCATGAGCGGCGACGCGTACCACATGACCGCGCCGCTCGAAGACGGCGATGGTGCACGCCGCTGCATGCTGGCCGCGATGAAGAACGCGCGCATCAACGCAGACGAAGTCGGTTATCTGAATGCGCATGGCACGTCGACCCCGCTGGGCGATCTCGCGGAAACGACCGGCATCAAGCGCGCGTTCGGCGATCACGCGAAGAAAATCGTCGTTAACTCGACGAAGTCGATGACCGGGCACCTGCTCGGCGGCGCCGGCGGCCTCGAGTCCGTGTTCACGGTGCTCGCCTTGCATCATCAGGTGTCGCCGCCGACCATCAACATCTTCAACCAGGATCCGCAATGCGATCTCGACTACTGCGCGAACACCGCGCGGGAGATGAAGATCGATGTCGCGCTGAAGAACTCGTTCGGGTTCGGCGGCACGAACGGGACACTGGTGTTCAAGCGCGCATAAGCGGCCTTACCGTTTGACGCAGTCGCATAGGCAACCATCGCAGGAATCCCACGGCGGATCGTCGCAGCGCATCGTGCTGCGGCGATCCGCCTTGCTGCATGGTTCGACCGCGGCCTTCATCGCGATTGCGGCCGCAGCGGTTTTCACGACGCTGATGCCGCGCGCCGGATGGCCGCATGCCGCAGTCGCGGCACTCGCGATGCTCGCCATGCTGTGCCTCGCATGGGTGCATGATGTGCGCCGCCGCCCCGCGTCGCTTAAAATCGGGCCGGATGGTTTGAGAGCGTGGAACCGCGCCGGGAAGCCGATCGCAGAGGGGCGTGTCGCGGGCTTCGGGCAATGGAGCGGCTGGCTGCTGTCCGTTGCGGTGGTAAGCGACAATGGCCGTTCCCGCACGTTGCTGGTCACCGCCGACATGCTTTGCTCCGACCATTTTCGTGAACTGTCGGTACAGGCCAGGCGCGCCGCGCACGGGGCAATGTAACGACTGTTACCGCCGTTACTGCTGTAACGTGACGGGATGAAGGGGACGCTACAATGGTGCCCCCGCGGGCCCCTTGCTAACGGATTTATCAGGTGAGCGAAAAAGAAATTGATCAGGTGCTGGTCGAGCGCGTGCAGAACGGCGACAAGGCCGCGTTCGAGCTTCTGGTCACGAAATACCACCGCAAGATCATCCGGCTGATCTCACGCCTCGTGCGGGATCCGGCCGAGGTCGAGGACGTGGCCCAGGATGCGTTCATCAAGGCGTACCGGGCGCTTCCGCAATTCCGCGGCGAGTCGGCTTTCTATACGTGGTTGTACCGGATTGCCGTGAATACGGCGAAGAACTACCTTGCGACGCAGGGCCGGCGGGCGCCCACGTCCACCGAAGCGGACGCTGAAGAAGCTGAAACTTTCTCGGATGCCGACCAACTAAGGGATATCAACACGCCCGAGTCGATGTTGATGAGCAAGCAGATCGCAGAGACGGTCAATGCTGCGATGGCGGTTTTACCGGAAGAGCTGCGCACCGCCATTACTCTTCGTGAAATTGAGGGATTGAGCTACGAGGAAATCGCCGAAATGATGGGTTGCCCGATCGGCACCGTCAGATCGAGAATTTTCCGTGCTCGCGAAGCCATTGCGGCAAAATTGCGTCCGCTGCTGGACACACCCGAGGGTAAGCGCTGGTAGTTCGCGCTGGTATTTCGCGCTGGTAATTCGCTAGTAGTTGGCCGGTGTTCGGCTATCAGTCGCGTCGGGGCAGCGGTCCAATATCTGGGTCAGGTGGTGTCACTACGGGGTCTGTAAGGATGGGGAGCATCATGGGGTCGGTTTCGTTGCATGTGCAAGCGAACTCGCAGGCCAGTCTGCAAACGGGCTCGCGCGGCGAGCGTCTGTCTGCATTGATCGACGGTGAATGGCAAGGAGAAGACTCCGATGCGTTCATCGCCGCGTTCGATCATGAGGATCGCGCGGCGTGGTCGAACTATCACCTGATCGGCGACGCATTGCGTTCCGACGATCTCGCACTGGGCGCAAGCGCCAGTCGCGCGTTCATGAGCGGCTTTGCGGCGCGCTTCGAAAACGAAGCGCATATTGTCGCGCCCGCGGCATCGCGCGCGAGCGGCGCCGCGCAGCCCAAGCGGTTCGGTCTGCGTCTCGTGCCCGCGTTCGCGGTGGCAGCGGCGGCGGCCACGCTGACATGGATCGTCGTGCCGCAACTGCAGGGCGTGAATACGGGTCTGCAGAATGCATCGCAGATCGCCTCGCTATCGTCGGGTGACCGGTCGGGCGATCGCGTAGAGCGCGTGGCGATGGCGTCGATGCCGGCCGCGACCGCGCAGCCGGCGGTGCAGGATGCGAACATCATCCGCGACGCGAGTCTCGATCAATATCTCGAGGCCCATCAGCAATTCGCGCAGCAGCCGTCGATGGGCGGCGCGATGCCGCTGATCCGTGCGGCCGTCACGACGACGCAAGGCCGGTAGGGTCCACAGGATCGATAGCTCGATGCAGACTTTGCGGTTCAATAAAACGAAAACCTGGGGACGGCTGCCGACACTTGTGTTCTGTGCAGCCGCGTTGCTTTCAGCGTTATCCGCCTCGCCTCGCGCATTCGCGCAGGACGATTCGTCGGCCCGCCATCAGGCGGCCGAACTGCTGAATCGGATTCATGAGGCTGCGCAGCAGCAGAATTACGAAGGCGCCTTCGTCTACCAGCGCGGCGCGTTCGTGCAGACTTCGCGCATTTCGCACTATGCGACGCGCAACGACGGCGAATACGAGCAGCTCGAGAGTCTCGACGGCAAGCCGCGCAGAATGCTGCGCCATAACGACGAGCTCTACACGTTCATACCCGAACGGCATCTGTGCGTTGTCGAGCAGCGGCAGAACAAGGATTCATTCCCCGCCCTGCTGTCGGCGAGCAGCGACGACGTGCTGTCGGTCTATGAGCCGAAAATTCTCGGACGCGATCGTGTCGCGGGCCTCGAGGCCGACGTGATCGAGCTCGACCCGAAGGACCAGTATCGTTTCGCGTACAAGCTGTGGGCCGATAAGAAAACCGGCTTGCTGCTGCGCGCACAGACGCTCGATCCAAACGGCGACGTGCTCGAGCAACTGTCGTTTTCGCAAATTCGCATCGGCGTGCCCGTCGACAAAACACCGATCGCCGCGGGCATTCGCAATACAGCCGGATGGACGGTCGTGCACCCGCCGCTCGAGCCGGTCAATATGGAAGCGCAGGGTTGGCAGATCGCGCCGAACGTGCCGGGCTTCAGGAAGATCCGGGAGTTGCGGCGCCCGATGGCCGCGCACGATCCGGGCAATCCGCCGATTCCCGTCGATCAAATGGTGTTTTCGGATGGCCTCGCGGCTATTTCGATCTTCGTCGAGCCCGTCGAAAAGAATACCCGGAAGGAAGGCGCGGGCAGCACGGGGGCGACCCATGTGCTCGTCAAGCGCCGCGGGGACTTCTGGATAACCCTGCTTGGCGAAGTGCCCCAGGTCACGTTGCAGCAGTTCGCGTCTGCCATAGAATACAAGGCTCCCAGGTAATCCATCGGTTTACGACGACATGACGAATCTCTCGGTGCGCAAATTCCTCGCGGCCGCGTTGCTAGCGGCTTGCCTGCCGTTTCTGCCGCATACGGCGGCGGCGGCTCCCGCGGCAAGCCTTCCCGATTTCACCGACCTCGTCGACAAGGTCGGCCCCGCGGTCGTCAATATCCGGACGACCGCGCACGTGCCGACCAGCAACCGCGGCTTGCCGCCGGGGCTCGATGACGGCGATATGTCTGAATTTTTCCGCCGCTTCTTCGGCATTCCGATGCCGCAGTCGCCACAGTCCCCCCATGGCGGCGGCGGGGGCGGCAGCGACAATCAGGGCAGTCAAGGCGGGCAGGGCGGTGGAGACTCGCAGCAGGACAACAGCGATTCCGAAACGAACAGCGGCGTCGGCTCCGGCTTCATCCTGTCGTCTGACGGTTACGTGATGACCAATGCGCACGTCATCGACGATGCCGACACGATCTACGTCACGCTGACCGACAAGCGCGAATTCAAGGCGAAACTGATCGGCGTCGACGAGCGCACCGACGTCGCGGTCGTGAAAATCAACGCGACGAATCTGCCGACCGTCACGATCGGCGACTCGAACAAGGTCCGCGTCGGCGAATGGGTGGTTGCGATCGGTTCGCCGTTCGGCCTCGAGAATACGGTGACGGCCGGCATCGTCAGCGCGAAGGGCCGCGATACGGGCGACTACCTGCCGTTTATCCAGACCGACGTCGCGGTGAATCCCGGCAACTCGGGCGGCCCGCTCATCAATATGCAAGGCGAGGTGATCGGCATCAACTCGCAGATCTACAGCCGCACGGGCGGCTTTATGGGCATCTCGTTCGCGATTCCGATCGACGAAGCGATGCGCGTCGCCGATCAGCTGAAGACGTCGGGCAAGGTCGTGCGCGGCCGGATCGCAGTCGCGATCGGGGAAGTCACGAAGGACGTCGCCGATTCGCTCGGCCTGCCGAAGGCGCAAGGCGCGCTCGTGAGCAGCGTCGAACCGGGCGGTCCGGCCGACAAGGCAGGCGTGCAGCCGGGCGACATCATCCTGAAGTTCAACGGGCACCCGGTCGATACCGCAACCGATCTGCCGCGCATGGTCGGCGACACGAAGCCGGGCACGAAGACGTCCATCACGATCTGGCGCAAGGGCCAGACGCGCGACCTGTCGGTTACGGTCGCCGAGATGCAGCCCGAGAAGACCACCCGCGCCGACCAGCGCAAGCCGCCTGCGCCGAAACAGCAGCCGTCGAACGCGCTGGGCATCGCCGTCAGCGACATCCCCGCTGATCAGCTCAAGACGCTGAAGCTGCGCAACGGTGTGCAGGTCGATGCGGTCGACGGGCCGGCCGCGCGCGTCGGGCTCGAGAAGGGCGACATCATCCTGCGGATTGGCGACACCGACGTGACGAGCGCGAAGCAGTTCAACGAGCTCACCTCGCATCTCGATCCGCAGAAGATGGTCGCGCTGCTCGTGCGTCGCGGCGACAACACGCAGTTCGTGCCGATCCGTCCGCGCGCGTCGTCGCCGAAGTGATGTGCTCAGCGATCGCTCAGTGACCCGCTCAGTTACCCGCTCAGTGACCCGCTCAGTGACGCGTTCAGGCACCCGCTCGTTGGTCCGCGACGCGACCCCGGAAGCGGCCGCTCAGGCGACGCACGCAACCACTGAAGCGAACCCGGCGGCGTCGCGTGCGCCGCTGGTATTCACGCTTTACGGGCGCGCATGGTGTCATCTTTGCGACGACATGCGCGCGGCGCTCGAACCGCTTCTCGTCGAATCCGGCGCGCGTGTCGACGTCGTCGATATCGACGACGATCCCGCGCTCGAAGCACGCTACAACGAAGCCGTGCCGGTATTGATATGCGATGGTGTCGAGTTGTGCCGCTATCATCTGGACGCCGCGCGCGTGCGTGCGGTGCTGGCCGCGCGACTCGATGCGCCGGCTAGCTGATGCATCGCTCACGCATTTTTTCCCGGTTGCCGGCGCAAACCGCATGCGCAATTTCGCTGCGAATCGTAGCGAATCCTCGATGCGTGACGCGCTGCCGCCGTGCTCCTTCTCTGCAAAACCGCCTGTGATACCCCTTTTCGGCTAAAATAGACAGGTTTTTCAGTCAGTTTACAAGGCGTGCTTCGCGACCCACCGAGCGCGCCTTTTTTGCTTGTTCGGCCTTGAATGGATCATATTCGTAACTTCTCGATCATCGCGCACATCGACCATGGCAAGTCGACGCTTGCCGATCGCATTATCCAGATTTGCGGCGGCCTGTCGGACCGCGAAATGGAATCGCAGGTGCTCGACTCGATGGATCTCGAGCGCGAACGGGGCATCACCATCAAGGCGCAGACCGCGGCGCTCTCGTATAAGGCGCGCGACGGCAAGGTCTACAACCTGAACATGATCGACACGCCGGGCCACGTCGACTTCTCGTACGAGGTCAGCCGCTCGCTGTCCGCATGCGAAGGCGCGCTGCTCGTCGTCGATGCGAGCCAGGGCGTCGAAGCCCAGACGGTAGCTAACTGCTACACCGCGATCGAACTCGGCGTCGAAGTCGTGCCGGTGCTCAACAAGATCGATCTGCCGGCGGCGAATCCCGAAAGCGCGATTGCCGAAATCGAAGACGTGATCGGTATCGACGCGACGGATGCCGCGCATTGCAGCGCGAAGACCGGGCAGGGCGTCGAAGACGTGCTCGAAGCGCTGATCGCGAAAGTGCCTGCGCCGAAGGGCAATGCGGACGCGCCGCTGCAGGCGCTCATCATCGATTCGTGGTTCGATAACTACGTGGGCGTCGTGATGCTCGTGCGCATCGTCAACGGCACGCTGCGCACGAAAGACCGCATCCGCATGATGGCGACGGGCGCCGAGTATCCGGTCGAGCACGTCGGCGTTTTCACGCCGAAGTCGCGCAATCTCGACACGCTTTCCGCGGGGCAGGTCGGTTTTATCATCGCGGGCATCAAGGAACTGACGGCGGCACGCGTCGGCGATACGGTCACCACCGTCAAGAACCCCGCGCCCGAGCCGCTGCCCGGTTTCAAGGAAGTGAAGCCGCAGGTGTTCGCCGGTCTCTATCCGGTCGAAGCGAACCAGTACGACGCGTTGCGCGAATCGCTCGAAAAGCTGAAGCTCAACGACGCGTCGCTGCAATACGAGCCGGAAGTTTCGCAGGCACTCGGTTTCGGGTTCCGTTGCGGCTTCCTTGGCCTCCTGCATATGGAAATCGTGCAGGAGCGGCTCGAACGCGAGTTCGACATGGACCTGATCACCACTGCGCCGACGGTGGTGTACGAGGTTCTGCAGCGCGACGGCACGATCGCGATGGTCGAAAATCCCGCGAAGATGCCGGATCCGTCGAAGATCGAGGAAGTGCGCGAGCCGATCGTCACGGTGAACCTGTACATGCCGCAGGACTATGTCGGGTCGGTCATCACGCTGTGTACGCAGAAGCGCGGCAGTCAGATCAACATGCAGTACCACGGCCGGCAGGTGCAACTGACCTATGAAATTCCGATGGCCGAAATCGTGCTCGACTTCTTCGACCGGCTGAAGTCGGTGTCGCGCGGCTACGCGTCGATGGACTACGAGTTCAAGGAGTATCGCGCGTCCGATGTCGTGAAGGTCGACATGCTGATCAACGGCGACAAGGTCGATGCGTTGTCGGTTATCGTGCACCGCGCCCAGAGCCAGTATCGCGGCCGCGAAGTCGCCGCGAAGATGCGCGAAATCATCCCGCGCCAGATGTACGACGTCGCGATCCAGGCGGCGATCGGCGCGCACATCATTGCGCGCGAGAACATCAAGGCGCTGCGCAAGAACGTGCTCGCGAAGTGTTACGGCGGCGACATCACGCGTAAGAAGAAACTGCTCGAGAAACAGAAGGAAGGCAAGAAACGGATGAAGCAGGTCGGCTCGGTCGAGATTCCGCAGGAGGCGTTCCTCGCGATCCTGCGAGTCGAAGACAAATAAGACGAACAACGGGAACCCCTCGATGAATTTTGCATTGATTCTTTTTGTGCTCGTCGTTTTGACGGGTATCGCATGGGTTGCAGACAAGCTCTTTTTCGTGCCGCGGCGGCGGCGGGCGGCGGATGCGGCCGTCGCCGAGTTCGACCGTCAGCAGGAGCGCGTCGGCGAACGCTTCGCCGATGAAAACCCCGCGCAAACGCGCGCAAAACTACGTGACGAGAAGTTGCGCCAGCCGTGGTGGCTCGAATACACGGCGAGCTTTTTCCCGGTCATTCTGGTGGTGTTCGTCGTGCGCTCGTTTGTTGTCGAGCCGTTCAAGATTCCATCGGGCTCGATGGTGCCGACGCTGCTGGTCGGCGACTTTATCCTCGTGAATAAGTTCGATTACGGGCTGCGCCTGCCGATCGTGAACACGAAGATCACGTCGGGCCATCCACTGCAGCGCGGCGACGTGGTCGTGTTCCGCTACCCGAAAGACGAATCGGTCGACTACATCAAGCGCGTGATCGGCTTGCCCGGCGACGTGGTCGCGTATCAGGACAAGCAGCTGACGATCAACGGCAAGCCGGTCCCGGAAACGCCGCTGCCCGATTACTTCGATGAAGAGCGCGTTGGCTATGCGAAGCAGTTCGAAGAAGATCTCGACGGCCGCAAGAACCGCATTCTGAATAATCCGGCGGTGCCGCCGTTCATCGTCGGCGCGGAAGACTACCCGTTTCGCAGCAACTGCGACTACAACGATCGCGGCGTGATCTGCAAAGTGCCGCCGGGTCACTACTTCATGATGGGCGACAACCGCGACAACAGCGCGGACAGCCGCTACTGGGGCTTCGTGCCGGACGCGAATATCGTGGGCCGCGCGTTCTTCATCTGGATGAACTTCAGCAACCTCAAGCGGATCGGCTCGTTCGAGCAGTGAACCGCTTCTTCCTCGCGGATCGAAGCGGACGGTGCGCAGTGAGCGCGAGAGGCGCCCGCTTCGACGCCTGCTTCGGTTCGCGTTTCTGTTCATGCTTCGGTTTGCGCTCGGTTTGCGAGTACAAGCGGCGTTTGCTGGCCGTGAAATCGCGGCTTGAACGTCACGCATGAGGACAGTTGCGTCGCAATTCGATTGCCGGTACTGAAGCACCGCATCGAATCGGTCCGCACATCACGGCCTCGACCACGGCCTCAACCACGGCCAGGATCAAGCCCGGATGCCGCTCCGAAGCAAACCCGACTCGAAGCACGAATCGCAGCGCCGAATCGCGCAGCGCGATCTGCGCAACGTGTTATCACGCTACTTTAAGAACCTGTTGTAACTTCGCTTCACCACGCCTGTTCGCGTGCCGGCCCGCGTTTTCGCCGGGGCTGGCGCGCGCGTTATACTCTGCCCATGCCTTTATCTCCGTTGGAAAGCCGGCTGCGCTACGAATTTCGCAATGCGGAATTGTTACGCCAGGCTCTCACTCATCGCAGTCATAGCGCCACGCATAACGAACGGCTCGAGTTTCTCGGCGACTCCGTTCTCAATTGCGCGGTGGCGGCACTTTTGTTCCAGCGGTTTGGAAAGCTCGACGAAGGCGATTTGTCGCGGGTGCGGGCCAATCTCGTTAAACAGCAATCGCTGTACGAAATCGCTCAGGCCCTTAATATTTCCGAGGGACTTCGCCTCGGCGAGGGCGAGCTGCGCAGCGGCGGCTTCCGGCGGCCGTCTATTCTCGCGGACGCGCTCGAGGCGATTCTGGGCGCCATTTTCCTCGACGGCGGCTTCGAGGCTGCGCAGACGGTCATCAAGCGGTTGTACGTGCCGATTCTCGACCATATCGATCCGCGCACGCTGGGCAAGGATGCGAAGACGTTGCTGCAGGAATACCTGCAGGGTCACAAGATTGCGTTGCCCACTTATACGGTCGTCGCTACCCATGGTGCGGCGCACAATCAGCAGTTCGAAGTGGAATGCGCGGTGCCGAAGCTCGACGTCAAGGTGTCCGGCTCCGGCGCGAGCCGGCGCGCGGCCGAGCAGGCCGCCGCGAAAAAGGCGCTCGATGAGGTGATGGCGGCGGCGCCGGCTGTCGTGGCGAAGCCGAAGCGGTCGAAAAACGGGCGCGCTGCGAAAAACGCCGAAGCGGAAATCGTCCCGGGCGTGACCGGCGTGCAGACAGCGCTCGATCTGCGTGCGCCGGACCTGCGCAAGGCCGAGCGCGCGGCGCGTGGCGAAGCGAAGGCAGCGGCTGAAGCGCTCGCCGAACGCGCGGCGCCCGTGGCTGCGGCGAGTCAGGCGGCACCGCTCGCGGTGATTCGCGCCGCGCATGTCGAATACAGCCAGGCTCAGGGCAGCGTCGGCGGCACGGGCGGCGGCACCGATAAAGCGGAAAAAACGGACAAGGCGGAAAAGCTCGAGAGAACGGGCGACAAGGGCGCGGAGCGGTCTGACGACAAGCTCGCGCGCGGCGAAAAAGCCGACCGCGCCGACCGGCAGACCGAGCGGACCGATGCGGCGACGCGTCCGCCGGACACGCCCGGCGACCCGATCGAAGCTTCGAGTCGTCAGGGCGAGAAGGTGGTGGACAAGCCGGAAGCCGCTGCGCGCACCGCCGACAGGGCGACCGAGAAGCCCTCGGACAAAGCCGCGGACACGCCTGCCGACAAAGCTGCGGACAAAGCGACCGACAAACCCGCAGACAAAACAGATAAATCAGACAAACCCGTCGAAAAAGCCGCTGACAAGATTGAACGTCCCGCAGACCGGGCTGGAGACAAATCCGCCGACAAGCCCGAACCCGCTACCCGCGCAGCGAGCGTGAACGGGAGCGCAAGCGGGAACACGAGCGGACACACAAGCGGAAACGCAACCCCGAATCCGACGGACCGGGATAACCCGGCTGACAGGTTCGAAGCCGCCGTACGCAGCACCGAAAAGATAACGGCCCGCAGCCGTGACGCCGCCGGCGCGGCAACGGCCGAAGCGGACCTCGAACCCGGCGTCGCGAGCGCGCTGCATACGCGCGTCGCCGACGCGGGCCATTGATCCACCACGATTGCTCCCGACTGATTCACGCGTTTGACCTGACCGAACATCGTCGTCTTGCCGCCCGCTTCTGCTTTCACCGCGACCGCTTTGCGCGAGCGCGATGCAATGCACGGCGGCCGGGTCAGTCGCAGCGTAGCCCCCGAATATGAACACGCTCATTACACCAGGATTTCGTTGCGGCATGGTTGCCATCGTCGGCCGCCCCAACGTCGGCAAGTCGACGCTGATGAACGCGCTCGTCGGCCAGAAAGTCAGCATCACGTCGCGCAAGGCGCAGACCACGCGCCACCGCATCACGGGCATCCGCACGCTCGACGACGCGCAGTACATCTTCGTCGATACGCCCGGCTTCCAGACGCGCCACAGCGGCGCGCTGAACCGCTCGCTGAACCGCGCGGTCACGTCGACGCTGACGTCCGTCGACGCGGTGCTCTTCGTGATCGAAGCGGGCCGCTTCGGACCCGACGACCAGCAGGTGCTCGACCTGATTCCGCGGTCGGCGCCGACGCTGCTGATCGCGAACAAGCTCGATCGCGTGAACGACAAGGACACGCTGTTCCCGTTCATGCAGAAGATGGCGGCCTTGCGCGAGTTCAGGGAGATCGTGCCGCTATCGGCGAAGAATCCCGACGACATCAAGCGGCTTTTCGAGACCGTGAAGCCGTATCTGCCGGAAGGCGAGCCGATCTACGGCGAAGACGATCTGACCGATCGCAGCGAGCGCTTCCTCGCGGCCGAGATTCTGCGCGAGAAAGTGTTCCGCTGGACCGGCGACGAATTGCCGTACACGAGCACGGTGATCATCGACAAGTTCGAGGCCGAAGGCCGCCTGCGGCGCATCTTCGCCACGATTCTCGTCGAGCGCGATTCGCACAAGGCGATGATCATCGGCCAGAAGGGCGCGAAGCTGAAGCAGATCAGCACCGAGGCGCGACTCGATATGGAAAAGCTGTTCGACGGTCCCGTGTACCTCGAGACCTTTATCAAGGTGAGGAGCGGGTGGGCGGACAACGAAGCCGGACTGCGCGCGTATGGGTACGAATGACGCATGGATGACGCTGCCGCCGGAACCGGAGTCTGATCCGCCGGAGGAGCGTACCGCTCGCGGTCGCGCGAAGCGCACGACATCTTCGATTTCTTCGGCATCCAGCAAGTCGAAGAAGTCCGACGCGACGCGCACGGCCGGCGACGACTTCGCCGACGAAGCGCTGCTCGAAGCCCGCGATCAGGCGACCCGCAACGCAAGCGCAAGCCAGCAGCCCGGCGACGAACCCACGCGCGCCGCGTCGCGCGCAGCCAGGCCCGCCCGCCGCGCGTCATCACGCGCGCCTGCCTCCGAATACCGCATCTCCGAACAGCCGGCCTTCGTTCTGCACAGCTATCCGTATCGCGAAACCAGCCTGATTCTCGATGTGCTGTCGCGCGACCACGGCCGCCTCGCCTTGATTGCGAAAGGCGCCAAGCGCCCGCATTCCGCGCTGCGCGGGGTGCTGCAGACCTTCCAGCCGCTCTCGCTCGCATGGACCGGCAAGTCCGAAATGCGCACACTGACGGGCGCCGAGTGGGTCGGCGGCATGCTGCCGCTGGCCGGCGACGCGCTGTTGTGCGGTTTCTACGTGAACGAACTGCTCGTCAAGTTCTGTGCGCGCGAAGATCCGCATCCGCAGCTGTTTCACCACTATGTGGTGACACTCACGCGCCTCGCGCACGACGAACCGCCGGTGCAGGTGCTGCGTTCGTTCGAGCGCGTGCTGCTGCGCGAGACCGGATACGCGATGTCGCTCGATCGAACCGCCGCGCGCCTGGCGGTCGTGCCGGGCGGCCGCTACGTGTTCGATCCGGAACGCGGCGTGCGTGACGCTTCCGACGATCTGCCCGCGCAATGGCCCGTCGTATCGGGTCAGACCTTGCTCGATATGGAGCAGGACGATTACCATCGTGCGCAGACGGTTGCGCAAAGCAAGACGCTGATGCGCTTCCTGCTCAACACTTACCTTGGCGGCACGCCGCTCGCGACGCGCCAGATCCTGATCGACCTGCAGAATCTATGAGCTTCTTTCTCACGTCGCCGAACGTGATCGACCTGGGCGTCAACATCGACCACGTTGCCACGCTGCGCAATGTGCGCGGTACTTCCTACCCCGATCCGATCCGCGCGGCGCTGGCGGCCGAAGAGGCGGGCGCCGACGCGATCACGCTACATCTGCGCGAGGACCGCCGGCATATCGTCGACGCCGACGTGCGCGCATTGCGTGCGCAACTGAAAACGCGGATGAACCTCGAATGCGCGGTCACGCAGGAGATGCTCGATATCGCGTGCGACGTGCGGCCGCACGATGTCTGCCTCGTGCCGGAAAAACGCGCCGAACTGACTACCGAAGGCGGTCTCGACGTCGCCGGCCGCTTCGATGCGGTGCGCGATGCGTGCAGGCAGCTGGCCGACGCCGGCTCGCGCGTCTCGCTCTTCATCGACGCCGACGACGCGCAGATTCGCGCCGCTCACGAAGCCGGCGCGCCCGTCATCGAACTGCATACCGGCGCTTATGCCGAAGCGCACGACGAAGCCGCGCAACGGCGCGAATACGAGCGCGTCGTGCAAGGCGTCGAACTGGGCCGCTCGCTCGGGCTCAAGGTCAACGCGGGGCACGGCCTGCACTACACGAACGTGCAGCCGATCGCGGCGATCGAAGGGATCGTCGAACTGAACATCGGCCACGCGATCGTTGCGCACGCAATCTTCGCCGGCTGGGATAACGCGGTGCGCGAGATGAAGGCGATCATGGTCGCCGCGCGTCTTGCGGCACAGGCCTGAGCGAAAAGCGGGCGGCTCCATGGCGATCTATGGCATCGGTACCGACGTCGTGCAGGTGAGCCGCGTGGCGGCGGTGATGGAGCGCACGGGTGGCCGGTTTGCGGAAAAAGTGCTCGGCCCCGACGAGCTGCGCGTCTATCACGCGCGCAACGCGCGGTCCGCGGTGCGCGGCCTCGCGTTTCTCGCCACGCGCTTCTCGGTGAAGGAAGCGTTCTCGAAGGCGATCGGGCTCGGCATGCATTGGCCGATGACATGGCGCGCGCTGCAAACGCTCAACGAAGAGGGCGGCAGGCCGTATGTCGTGGCCTCGGGCGAACTCGCCGACTGGCTCGCCGAGCGCGGCATTACCGCACGCGTGACGCTGTCCGACGAACGCGACTATGCGGTGTCGTTCGTGATCGCGGAGACCGGCGCCGAGACCGGTGCGCAGACGGGTGCGTAGTCCGGCGTTCGTCGCGGCGCGCAGTCCGGCGAGCGCGCGGCCGTTGCATCGTTTGTCCGCTTCTTCTGCTTCTTCTGTTTGTTCTGTTCCTTCCGTTTCCTCCCAATGAAGAAAATCTCTGCTGGACCGGTCATGCTCGACGTTGTCGGCAAGACGCTCAACGCGGCCGACAGGCGCCGTCTCGCGCATCCGATGACCGGTGGCGTGATCCTGTTTGCGCGGCACTTCGAAAGCCGCGCGCAGCTCGTCGCGCTGACCGATGCGATCCGCGACGTACGCGACGACCTGTTGATCGCCGTCGATCACGAGGGCGGCCGCGTGCAGCGCTTTCGCGCCGACGGCTTCACGGTGCTGCCGTCGATGGGCAAGCTCGGCGCGCTGTGGGACGACGACGTGCTGCACGCGACGAAGGTCGCGACCGCGGTCGGCTATATCCTCGCGGCCGAACTGCGCGCGTGCGGCATCGATATGAGCTTCACGCCGGTGCTCGACCTGAACTACGGGCAATCGCAGGTCATCGGCGACCGCGCGTTTCATCGCGACCCGCGCGTCGTGACGATGCTCGCGAAGAGCCTCAACCACGGGCTCGCGCTTGCCGGCATGGCGAACTGCGGCAAGCATTTCCCGGGGCATGGCTTTGCGCAGGCGGATTCGCACGTCGCGGTACCCGTCGACGAACGCAAGCTGGACGAGATCCTGGCCGAAGACGTCGCGCCCTACGACTGGCTCGGCATGTCGCTCGCGTCGGTGATTCCCGCGCATGTGATCTATCCGCTCGTCGATTCGAAGCCGGCGGGTTTTTCGCGCGTCTGGCTGCAGGACATCCTGCGTGGTGCGCTCGGCTTCACGGGCGCGATCTTCAGCGACGATCTGTCGATGGAGGCCGCGCGCCAGGGCGGCACGCTGACCGAGGCCGCGAGCGCCGCGCTCGAAGCGGGCTGCGACATGGTGCTGATCTGCAATCAGCCGGAAGAAGCCGGAAAGGTGCTCGACGCGCTGCGCGTCAAACAATCGAAGGCATCGCGCCGGCGTATCAGGCGCATGCGGCCGCGCGGCAAGGCGTCGACGTGGGACAGGCTCGTCGACGAGCCGGAGTATCAGCGTGCGCAGGCGCTGTTACGGGACGCGTTTGCGTGAACACTGCGTTAAAGATTGCATGAAACACCGCACGGAGCCCCGCTGAGCGGCCAAGCGGGGCCGAACAAAAAGAAAGGCGCAAGCTCGACCGCTTGCGCCTTTCTTCGTTCTTGCCCACTGCGTTTGCAACCCCCGTCAGCCCCGACCCCGGTCAGTTCAACCGCATCCGCTGCAGCTTGTTGTACAGCGTCTTCGGACTGATCCCGAGCAGCGATGCTGCGCGATGGCGCGTGCCGCCGACCGCGTCGAGCGTCGCGCGAATCAGCATTTCTTCGACATCGGCGAGCGGCGTGCCGACCGTCACCTGCACGCGGCCGCCGTTCAGATCGCGCCCGCCGATGCCGTGCGTTTCGTCGGCGCGCAGCGTTTCGATCACATCGCCCGATGCCTGATACGCGCGCCGCACGCGCTCCTGCAACTCGCGCACATTGCCCGGCCATTCATACGCGAGACACTCGCGCAGGAAATTGGGCGAAATAAGCTTCGTCGCATCGGCGACGCCACGTGCATTTGCTTCGCGATTCAACTCGTCGACGACCGCCTCGGCAAAAAGCGCGGGGTCGTCGCCGCGCTCGCGCAGCGGCGGCAGCGACAGCGCCGCCGCTTCGAGACGCAGGCCGAGGTCTTCGTGCAGCGAGCCGTCCGACACCGCGGCGCGCGGATTCTTGCGCGTCGACGCGATCAGGCGGAAATCGGTCACGACCTGGTTCGTGCCGCCGACGCGCATAAAGGTCTGCGAGTCGAGCGCGCGCAGCAGCGCTTCCTGCTGCGGACGCGGCAGCAGCGCGATTTCGTCGATAAACAGCGTGCCGCCGCTCGCCTGTTCGAACAGGCCCGGCTCGCGCTGTTCGGCACCGCTGAACGCGCCGCGCTCGTGGCCGAACAGCAGGCTGTCGAGCGGCCGTCCGCCGCCGACGGCTGCCGCCGCGCGGCAGTCGAACACGATAAACGGTCCCTTGCGACGCCGGCTCATTTCGTGCAGCGTGCGCGCAGCGACTTCCTTGCCGGTGCCCGCTTCGCCGGAAATCAGCACCGCGGCCTCGGTCGGCGCGACGTGCTCGATCGTGTCATAGATATGCTGGATTGCGCCGCTGCGGCCGATCATCGGGCCGAAGCGACCCATATGGCGCAGTTTCGCGCGCAGCGTCCGCACTTCCTCGGTCAGCTCGTACGGCCGCGGGATGCGCGCCAGCAGGCTGCGCAGGCGCGGAATATTAACGGGCTTCAGCAGGTAGTCCCAGATGCCGTGCCGCAATCCCTCGATCGCGCTCTCGACCGTCGCGTTGCCGGTCATCACGATAACAGGCAACGCGCCGCCTGGCGGCTGCGCGGGCAGGTGCTGCAGCAGATCAAGGCCGCTGCCGTCGGGCAGATTCAGGTCCACGAGCACGACGTCCGGGATAAAGCGCGTCAACGCGGCACGGGCTTCTGCGAGCGTGATAGCGGTGTCGACCGAAAAGCCATCGGCGGCCAGGATCGCCGAGAGGCCGGACAGGCTATTGGGATCGTCTTCGACAATCAGGGCATGTGGCATAACGAGCGCAATTTTTTCAAAGGGACGGAAACCCGTTGCGCCGGTTATCCGGACGCATGCGGGGCACGGTATCGGGCTGGTGCTGTCAGTCGAATTTCGGACGCGGCGTCTCGACGCTTATCTGTTCTGGTCCTGTTGCCTCCGGTAACGCTCATGAACCCTGTCTGTGGGGCTCGTTTGTCTCGCTGCGCCGGCGGTCCGTCTACAGGTTCCACCCGAGCGCTATATGCTGGTCGTCCGTGGGTGCCGGACGTGGTGCTGGCCTGGCCGCGCAGCGGGGGGCGGCGTCCGGACATGAACCGGCATGCGTTCCGGTCGGGCGCGCGACTCGCTGCTTATTTTCGGGCGGCCACGTGCGCCTACTGCTACGCGCACGGATTACTGCATGAACCGGCATCTGACTCGACTACGACTCGCCGACTGACTCGACGACTACAGCTCGCGATTGGCATCGAAGAAGCGGCGCACTTCGAGTTCCGCCTCGTCGCGGGTTTTGCCGTAACGCTCCTGGATCAGGCCGGCCAGCTTATCGGCGCGGCCCTCGGCCTTCGTCAGTTCGTCGTCGGTCAGTTCACCCCAGGCCGTCTTCGCCTTACCCATGATCTGCTTCCACTTGCCTTCAGCGATGTCATTGTTCATTGAGACCTCCCTTGTTCAATGAACCGCCCTGAAATCCGGGCGGTTGGCTCGTACCTAAGCAGAGGACGTGCCAGACCGACAATATGCTGCAGAATCAATGGTTCGACGTTGGGTCAGCCCGGTCAGCTGTGCAAATTTGCATAAATTTCCGGTAAAGATTTCCACCACCATACACGGTCGCGGAAAAAAGAAAAAGCGCCCAAAAAGGGCGCTTTCGCGAAAGAGAACGATGCGCAGCGTAGCTTCGAACGAAGCCTGCGCCTTACTTACGCGCGGCTGCGATACTCGTGCGTGCGGGTATCGATTTCGATCTTGTCGCCGATATTGCAGAAGAGCGGCACCTGCAGTTCGAAGCCGGTGTTCAGCTTGGCATTCTTCAGCACCTTGCCCGACGACGTGTCACCCTTGACCGCCGGCTCCGTGTAGACGATCTCGCGGACCAGCGTGGTCGGCAGTTCGACGGAAATCGCCTTGTCGTTGTAGAAAACGACTTCGCACGCCATGCCGTCCTGGAGGTAGTTCAGCGCGTCGCCCATCATTTCCGCTTCGACTTCGTACTGGTTGTAATCGGCGTCCATGAACACGTACATCGGGTCGGCGAAATACGAATAGGTGACTTCCTTGCGGTCGAGCACGACGACGTCGAATTTGTCGTCGGCCTTGTAGACCGTTTCCATGCCCGCGCCCGTCAGCAGGTTCTTGAACTTCATCTTGACGACGGCGGCATTGCGGCCCGACTTGTTGTATTCGGCCTTCTGCACGACCATTGCGTCGTTGCCGATCATCACGACGTTGCCGGTGCGGAGTTCTTGAGCAATCTTCATAAAACTGTCCTGTACGAAATATTGTGCTTCACGTTGCTTGCCCAGCGGCATGCCGTGGTTCGGTCAGCCTCGGTTTGGCCTGCCTTTGGTTAATGCGCTGGTTCAATATGCGGGTTACTACAGTTCGATACGGATTCAAGCCGGGCTTTATCAAGGCAAAAACCGGCAAAAACAGGTAAAGCCGGCGGGGGCCGTTGGCTAACCGTTTATTTTAACTGAGATTTTGCGTATTCCGCCAGATTTCCGGCGAGATCGCCGGCGCGCGCGAGTTCGCGCGCCCATTGTTCGGCGCGTGCCGTCAGCGCCGGCAGGTGACGCGCGAAATCGGCCCACAGCGTACCCCAGTCGGCCGCGCCGACGCCGTTCCACGCGTGCCAGAAGCGCGTCAACGCATCGCGCGCGGCGGCCGGCAGCGCATGGATCTGCTCGTCGGGGGCGCAGCGCGGCGCCGAGCCTACATAGTGCGCGAGTGCGGCGTCGAGCTTGGGCAGATGCGCGTCGTCGGCTTGGGGATAGATATGCCAGACGAAAGGGCGCGCGGCCCATTGGGCACGCACGAATGAGTCTTCGCCGCGCACGAAATTCAAATCGCTTGCCCACAACAGACGGTCATAGCCGGGCTGCTCGGTGAACGCGAGCGCATGCGCGGTGAGGCTGCCACGCGTCGCGTGGGTGCCCGCCGCGAACGACGGCAAACCGAAGAAGCGCGCAAGCGCGCCCGAAATGCGGCCTTCGGGCACGAGCAGCACGACCGGCGCGCGCGCGTCGCGCCATTGTTCGAGCAGCGCGTCGACGGCCGGATTTTCATAGGCGAAAAGCGAGATCACGGTCGCGCCGGCGGCAGGCGGCGGGGTGCCGGCCGTCTCGCGCCACCATTGAGCGCGCGTCGTTTCGGACGCTTCGAATGCGGCGCGTTGCGCGTCCAGATCGCGTTCCTTGAGCACGCCGCCGGTGCCGGGCGCGAGGCCCGGAAAGAAAAACGTCTTCACGAGCGGGTAACGCGGATGCGGCGACGGCCGCAGATGGAAATCGGCGACCCAATCCTCGGCGCTCAGATACTCGAGGTTGATCCACACCGGTGCGCTCGCGCGGCGCGCCATCGCCGCGACATAGACCGGCGGCAGTTCGCACGCGAACGCCTCGATCACGACATCGGCCACTTCGAGCGTATCGCCCGCATGCGCGGGCTCGTGCCAGTGCTCGACGACGATGCCCTGCACCGTCTGGCGCGCACGGTCCGTCTCGACGGCCGGGCACAGCGCGTGGAACGCGCGCAGATCGTCCACGAACACGCGTACCTGCCAGCCGTGTTCGGCCGCAAGCTGGCGCGCGAGGCGCCAGCAGACGCCAATATCGCCGAAGTTGTCGATGACCGCGCAAAAGATATCGCAGGCGACCGTCGCGTTTCGCGCGCCGGCGGGCGCCGCTTGTGTGTCGCCGTGCGCGGACGATGGCGGCGGTTGTTGCGAGCGCGAACCATGCGGCATTCGCGAAGCGCGGCGCGCGGCGGGACGGCCAGCGGGATGCGAAGCCGGATGGGAAGCGGAAGCTGAAGCGGAAGCGGCGGCGGACATGGCGGCGGGGCCCGTGAACCGCGCGGGCGCGACAGGATCGGAATGTTCTAAACTGGCGATTCTAAGTCCAATTACCGCCCGCGCGCGGCATACAGTCCGATCCGGCATGGCCCACTCCGACGCTTCCGCCACTCCAGAAGACTTCGAGCCGAAAAAAGTGCTCGCGCAATTGCCGCATCTGCCGGGCGTGTATCGCTATTACGATGCGAGCGGCGCGGTGCTGTACGTCGGCAAGGCGCGCGACCTGAAAAAGCGCGTGTCGAGCTATTTCACGAAGACGCTGCTGTCGCCGCGTATCGCGATGATGGTCACGCGCATCGCGCGCATCGAGACGACGGCGACGCGCTCCGAAGCCGAAGCGTTGCTGCTCGAGAACAATCTGATCAAGGCGCTTGCGCCGCGCTACAACATTCTGTTTCGCGACGACAAGTCGTATCCGTATCTGAAGCTGACTGGCCATCGGTTTCCGCGCATGGCGTACTACCGTGGCGCGGTGGACAAGAAGAATCAGTACTTCGGACCGTTCCCGAGCGCGTGGGCCGTGCGCGAGAGCATCCAGATCCTGCAGCGCGTGTTCCAGTTGCGCACCTGCGAAGACTCTGTGTTCAACAATCGCACGCGGCCGTGCCTTCTGCATCAGATTGGCCGCTGCACGGCGCCATGCGTCGGGGCGATCGGCGAGGAGGACTATGCGCGCGACGTATCGAATGCGTCGCGCTTTCTGCTCGGCCGCCAGTCGGAAGTGATGAGCGAGCTCGAGCAGAAGATGCATGCGTTCGCAGCCGAACTGAAGTTCGAACAGGCCGCCGCGGTGCGTAACCAGATGAGCTCGCTATCGACGGTGTTGCATCAGCAGGCGATCGAGGTCGGTGGCGACAACGACGTCGACATTCTCGCGGTCGTTGCGCTCGGCGGACGCGTCTGCGTCAACCTCGCGATGGTGCGCGGCGGCCGGCATCTCGGCGACAAGGCGTATTTCCCGGCGCATGTCGAGAGTGCGCTGGCGGTCGACGAAGGCGGGCTGGGCGACGACGATGCGGACGAGGTCGCGGCATTGACGATGACGGCGGACCTCGTCGCTGCCGAAGCCGGCCGCGACGCACTCGACGCGCTCGATGTGCTCGAAGCGCTTCGATCGGCAGAATCGGACGAAGATGGGTCGCAGGACGAAGCAAACGCGATCGATGCCGTCGATACGGATATTGCGGACGAAGCCGCGGCAAGCGATGCGAACGGGACGGACGAGACGGACGAGACAGACGAAACGGACGAGACGGACGAGACGGACGCTGCCGACGACGACATCACGCCCGTCACTGCAGCCGCCGCCGGCACATCGGCATCGACGACGCGCGCCCGCGCGAGCATGCCGGGTATCGAATCCGAAGTACTCGAAGCCTTCATCGCGCAGCACTATCTCGGCAACCGCATCCCTCCGGTGCTCGTCGTGAGCCACGCACCCGCGAACCGCGAACTCGTCGATCTGCTCACCGAACAGGCCGGCCACAAGGTCGCCGTGCTGCGCCAGCCGCAAGGCCAGAAGCGCGCGTGGCTCGCGATGGCCGAGCAGAACGCGCGCCTCGCGCTCGCGCGGCTGTTGTCCGAACAGGGCTCGCAGCAGGCGCGCACGCGCGCATTGGCCGACACACTGGGCCTCGAATTCGAAGACCTCGCGAAGCTGCGTATCGAATGCTTCGACATCAGCCATACGATGGGCGAGGCGACGCAGGCGTCATGTGTCGTTTATCACCATCACAAGATGCAGTCGTCCGAATACCGGCGCTACAACATCGCCGGCATCACGCCCGGCGACGACTACGCGGCGATGCGCCAGGTGCTGACGCGCCGGTACGAGAAGATGGTCGCGCAGGCCGCGGCGAATGCCGCCGACGAAGCCGTGACCCTGCAAACCGAAGCGGCCGCAGACCCGCTCGTCACGCCCGATGCGGCCGAGCCCGTCGCCGCGGGCGGCACGTTGCCGAATATCGTGCTGATCGACGGCGGCAAGGGGCAGGTCGAAATCGCGCGCCAGGTGTTCAACGAACTGGGGCTCGATCTCGGCATGCTGGTCGGCGTGGCGAAAGGCGAGGGGCGCAAGGTCGGCCTCGAAACGCTCGTATTCGCCGATGGCCGCACGGCGCTCGAGCTCGGCAAGGAAAGCGCGGCGCTGATGCTCGTCGCGCAGATCCGCGACGAGGCGCACCGCTTCGCGATCACCGGCATGCGCGCGAAACGCGCGAAGACGCGGCAGACATCGCGGCTCGAGGAGCTCGAAGGCGTCGGCGCGAAACGCCGTCAGCGCCTGCTCGCGCGCTTTGGCGGCCTGCGCGGCGTCGTCGCCGCGAGCGTCGAGGACCTCGCGAGCGTCGAAGGCATTTCGCGCGCGCTCGCCGAGCAGATTTACCGGCAACTGCATTGAGCCTGCCGGCGCGCCGGCGTGCGCCGGACTTCGCGTCGCCTGATGTTTGTTGGCTTGTAGCTGTCTCATTGAGACGGCACAATTGCAACTCCATTTTTCGGAAGCCTGTCGCTGCCCATGCCGTTCAATTTCCCGATCTTTCTGACGTGGCTGCGGATTGTGCTCATTCCACTTGTCGTGGGCGTGTTTTACCTGCCTAACACCATGATGAGTGCCGAGCACCGCAATCTGGCGGCAATGGTCATTTTCATTCTGGCGGCGCTGACCGACTGGTTCGACGGCTATCTCGCGCGCAAATGGAACCAGACGTCGGCATTCGGCGCGTTTCTGGATCCCGTCGCCGACAAGCTGATGGTCACGGCGGCGCTACTCATGCTCGTCCAGCTCGCGCGGCTCGACGCGGCGATCGCGCTCGTCATCGTCGGCCGCGAAATCGCGATCTCGGCGCTGCGCGAGTGGATGGCGCAGATCGGCGCATCGAAGAGCGTCGCGGTGAATTCGCTCGGCAAGTTCAAGACCGCGTGCCAGATGGTCGCGATTCCGATGCTG
This sequence comes from Paraburkholderia sp. SARCC-3016, assembly GCF_031119615.1. Taxonomy (NCBI): domain Bacteria; kingdom Pseudomonadati; phylum Pseudomonadota; class Betaproteobacteria; order Burkholderiales; family Burkholderiaceae; genus Paraburkholderia; species Paraburkholderia sp. SARCC-3016. Next base: position 49,765 of record NZ_JAVHZD010000021.1, read on the forward strand.
CTGCTTTATGCACCCGTGCCGTTTCCAGGCGGATTCGTGCTCGACACGCGCGTGTGGGGCGTGTGGCTCATTTATCTCGCCGCCGTGCTCACGATCTGGTCGATGCTTTATTACATGAAGCTCGCGTGGCCGCAGATTCGCGAGCGCGGCGGCGCGGTCTGAGGTGCGGTCTCGTCCGTGGCTTTGCATGTGCCTTTGCGAGCGGCCCGAAGCAATCTGAATGAGCCGTTTCGGGACGCGGTAAGGCTCGCAGCAGGCGCGCCGCAAAAAGGGTTGACACGTTTCAGTGCTTTATACATAATCTCGTCTCTCCGGTGCAGGCGGTTCTGAAATTGGATGCGCTGGAAGAGAAGCAAAATCAGGAAGCAAAATCAGGAAGCAAAAAGCAGCAGATGCAATGCGGGAGTAGCTCAGTTGGTAGAGCGCAACCTTGCCAAGGTTGAGGTCGCGAGTTCGAGACTCGTCTCCCGCTCCAGAATTCGAAGCGGCGTTCTGAAGGCAGAAATCGTGCGGCGCTTCAGGTGCTAAAACAGCAGCAGTGCAAAAGCAACACACTGCGAAGATGCTCGTTTGAGCGGTTTTGCAGGATCGCGCGGGAGTAGCTCAGTTGGTAGAGCGCAACCTTGCCAAGGTTGAGGTCGCGAGTTCGAGACTCGTCTCCCGCTCCAGCAATAAAGGGAAGCAAGCAGGGGAAGCGAAGCTTCCCTTTTTGTTTGGTGCTTTTTTGTTCAGAGCAGTTGTTCTGCAGGCCGGTGGGCCAATCACATCATCTGCGGACCGTTGCATGTGCATCATGCATGTGCGAATTGACTAACGTGTCCAGGTTCCGCAGTCCGCTTACGGCGCGATAGCAAAGCGGTTATGCAGCGGCCTGCAAAGCCGTGTAGGCCGGTTCGACTCCGGCTCGCGCCTCCAGAAAAGAAAAGCCCTGATCCAGAATGAACTGGTCAGGGCTTTGCTTTTTTCGCCGTGGCCGCCTTCGTTCGACCCCTTGTTCCGCTCGACTGTCTCGCGCACGATTGTCATCGTGCCATTCGCGTCACCGTATCCGGCAAGAAACGAAATGCGCTTCCTGCGATATCTGAGCCTGCTGATTGCCGCGCTAGCGGTGCTCGCGCCCGCCGCTCACGTACTCGAGATGCCGAACAAGTTCGCGCTCGACGCACCGCTATGGCTCGCGGTGCAACAGCATCTGTATCGCGGCTGGGGACCGTTGGTGGGCGCGCCGACTGAAATCATGGGTCTGCTGATCAATACTGCGCTCGCGTGTGCGAGATCGGCCGGACGCGAGCAGAGACGCGCTGCGGCGCTCGCTGCGTGTGCGTATGCGGGCATGCTCGGGGTGTTCTGGATATTCAATGCGCCCGTCAATGCCGCAGTCGCAACGTGGACGCCCGCGACGTTGCCGCTCGATTGGCCGTCCTATCGATTGCGCTGGGAAACCGGCCATGCAAGTGCCGCAGTCCTGTCCGTCGTCGCGCTCGTCGCCGTGTTCTACGGTTATGTGAGCGCGCGTGGTCATGGCTTTGACGAACGCCGGTAGATCGCGCGTCGATACCGGCACATACCGCGGGCGGGTGCTCGATCACAACGCGGCGTCGCCACGGCATAATCCCCGATTCCGCGAGCCCTTTGCCACATGCCTTTTTCGATGACAACCATGTCCGATCCGCAACAACCCGCTACAAAGCCGGCGCCGACATTCGACTGGCGCTGGAAAGCCTTCGACGATCTGACCAACGTCGAGGTCTACGAGATGCTCGCCGCGCGCAGCGCGGTTTTCGTCATGGAGCAGAACTGTCTTTATGGTGATATCGACGGACTCGATCGCGACGCGTGGCATCTGCTCGCGTACGGTTCCGATGCAACGGGCGCGAGGCTCGCCGGCTATTTGCGCGTGCTATTGCCAGACGCTGACGAAGCGGATATCCGCATCGGCCGCGTGTTGACCACGGCCGATTTTCGCGGCGTCGGCCTGGGCAAGGCGATGCTTGAACGTACGTTGGGCCATATCGATGCGCAGTGGCCGGGCACGCCGATCCGTCTGCATGCGCAGGCGCATTTGCAGGCGTTTTACGGCGCGTATGGTTTCGAGCCGGTCTCGGACGTCCACGAGGAAGACGGCATCCCGCACGTCTGGATGCGTTCGGCCTGACAGCACCCGATGCGGCGCGCGACGCATGAAGATCGTCGCGCGCGATGGGCTATCCGGCGTAGACGTCAGTTAGTCTGCGCCGGAGATTTGACGGGAAACGCGGTATCGACGGTCTCGCCGTCCGAAAAATGCAGCTTCAGATGCACGGTGTCGCCGGGCGCGATCTTGTGCTTCGCATCTTCGAGCATCACGTGATATCCGCCCGGCGAGATTTGCGCTTCGCCATGCGGCGGCACGGTCAGCTTGTCGACCATCACCATTTTCTGCGTCGAGCCGTTCGACACCGTTTGATGCAGCATCGCGCTGCCATAGTCGGCGCTCGAGATATCGACGAGGTCGATCGGCTTGTCGCTATTGTTCGCGAGTGTCACGTAACCGGCGGCGGGCAGGTTGTTCGGCAGCCAGCGGACCCACGCGTTCTTCACCGCGATCGACTGCGCGGCGCCGGCCGCATAAGCGGGTGTGCCGGCGGCGAACATCAGCGCGAGCGACAGTGCGACGGTTTGCGTCAGCTTCGGCGCGAAGTTAATGCGATGCATCGAAGAGGTCAGTGGTCTCATATTTGTTGATCGTCGTGAGAACAGGAACAGAAACGGGAACGGTATACGCCACGCAATGCATCACGAGCGCGCCTCGATGATACGGCGCAGATCCTGTGCGATCTGATCAGGCGTGTCCTGATCCGTGGCGAGCAGCCGCGCATGGCCTTGCGCATCGAAAATATAGACGGCCGAACTGTGCGTGACTTCGTAATTGCCGTTCGGGTCGCGCTTTTCCATCTGATACGCGACGCGATAGCGTTGTGCGAGCGATTCGATTTGCGCGTCGCTGCCGGTCAGGCCGCGTGCATGCTGCGCATCGAACGCACCGACATAGTCGTGCAGCGCTTGCGGCGTATCGCGGGCCGGGTCGACGGTCACGAACAGAATGCGCACCTGTTGCGCGTCGGGGCCGAGCTTGTCGAGCACTTGCATCAAACGGGCCATTGTTTCCGGGCACACGTCGGGGCAATGCGTGTATCCGAAGTAGACGAGCGTCGTCAGACCTTTGAACGAGTCGCCGGTGACCGGCTTGCCGTCGTCGCCGGTCAGCGAGAACTGGAGGTCGGGCAAATGGCCGGTCACGTCGGTCAGATGCCATGGCGTTTCGTCGTGCGAGCAGGCCGTGAGCGCGCCTGTCATGCACAGCGCGACCGTTAGCATGGCGAGGCTATGAGCAGGCATACGCCATGCGCGCATCGAGCGCGCTATGCGCACCATGCGCACCGCACACAAGCGGGCGATCATGGAACGGGTGAACGAAGATCCGGGGAACAAAGGCGTTATCACCGACTCGATTGAAGGACGGACGCGAAGGACAGACGTCGGAACCGCAGCAAGCACTGCAGCAAAAGCGTAGCAAAAGGCGCGAGCCGGCCCAACATGTTCGACAGCTCCGTTCAAAACGGAATCGACGACAATCCGGCAACAATGCGGTTTGCGGCGGAGGCAGAAACTGTAGCGCATTTTCCGAAGCCGCGTCACGCGCGTACCGCCCGACGCGGCCTGCGAGGCAATATGACGCGGCAGCTGAAAGCCGTATGAAGTCGGATTGTTCCGTTTTTGAGCGAAATTCACATGTGTCCGCTTATAGTTCGCCTACGACGCATCGGACAAATTGCGGCGGCGTCTCGCCGAGTCCAAGCGCCTCGATTAATCGACCGATGCGCGGTAAGATGCGCGTTCTTTTCCGGCTGAAAGCAGCCGAAAGCTGCTGAAAGGCAAGACATATCGATGCAAGCACCTCCCGTAGCCTTCGCCCCCACCGAATACGCGTTCTTCTTCGACTTCGACGGCACGCTCGTCGAACTCGCGCCGACGCCGGACGGCGTGCTCGTGCCGCCCGACGTACCGGCCCTGCTGACTGAACTGCGCACGTTGACCAACGGTGCGGTCGCGGTCGTGTCGGGCCGCGGCATCGGCAGCATCGACGGCTTCCTGAGCCTGCCGGACCTGCCGATCGCCGGTTTGCATGGCGCCGAGCGGCGCGATGCGAACGGCGACACGCAGCGCATCGGCTTTAACGACGACCGGCTGCTGCGCATGGAGCAGGTGCTCGCCGATGTGGTCAATAACAATCCCGGCATGCTGCTCGAGATCAAGGGCGCATCGCTCGCGCTTCACTACCGTAACGCGCCGGACCGCGAGCCGGTTGCGCGCGCGGCGACCGCGCGGCTCGTTGCCGATTATCCCGGCGCATACGTGCTGCAACCGGGCAAGATGGTCTACGAGATCAAGCCGAAGGACGTCGACAAGGGCCGCGCGTTGCGCGCGTTTCTCGACGAGCCGCCGTTCGCGGGCCGTAAGCCCGTGTTCGCCGGCGACGATCTGACCGACGAAAAGGGCTTCGCGGTCGTCAACGAAACGGGCGGCGTTTCGATCAAGGTCGGTGGCGGCGATACGATCGCGCGCACGCGCCTCGATTCGGTCAGCGCGCTGCACCAGTGGCTCGCCGCGATCGTGGCGACGGCGCGCGGCGGCGCGTCATGAGCCGTCTCATCATCGTTTCGAACCGCGTCGCGCCGATTTCCGAAGGTGGCCCTGCGGCAGGCGGCCTCGCGGTCGGCGTCTACGATGCGCTCAAGGAAACCGGCGGCATGTGGTTCGGCTGGAGCGGCGACGTGCTCGCCGCCGGGCAGCCGCAAATCAGGCTCGAAGAGCGCGGCCCGGTGACGTTCGCGACGATCGGCCTCGCGCGGCGCGATTACGATCAGTATTACCGCGGCTTTTCGAACGCCACGCTATGGCCCGCGTTTCACTACCGCGCCGATCTGCTGCAGTACGACCGGCACGATTTCGAAGGCTATTGCCGCGTGAACGCGTGGCTCGCACAACAGCTCGTGCCGCTGTTGCGCGCCGACGACGTGATCTGGGTGCACGACTATCATCTGATTCCGTTTGCGCAGGCGCTGCGCTCGGCGGGCGTGACGAACCGCATCGGTTTCTTTCTGCATATTCCGTTTCCCGCGTCGCAAGTGCTGCTCGCCGTGCCGCCGCATCGCGCGCTCGTCGAGGCGCTGTGCTCGTTCGATCTGCTCGGGTTCCAGACCGCACCTGACTTGCGTTCGTTCTGCGATTACATCGTCAACGAAGCGGGCGGCAGCATCGATGCGCGCCCCGCCGCCGCGGCCGAACCGCTGCGGATACACGCGTTCGGTCGCACGTTGCGCGCGGCCGCGTATCCGATCGGCGTCTATCCGGACGAGATCGCCGAACTCGCGAAAGCGGGCGAGCGCGGCAAGCCGGTGCGCACGATGAAAGCGACGCTGCACAAGCGCAAGCTGATCATGAGCGTCGACCGGCTCGATTATTCGAAGGGACTCGTCGAGCGCTTCCGCGCGTTCGAGCGGCTGCTCGACCAGACGCCCGCGCAGCGCAACAACGTGTCATTCCTGCAGATCGCGCCGCCGACGCGCGCCGACATGCACGCGTATCAGGAAATCCGGCTGCAGCTCGAAAGCGAGTCGGGCCGCATCAACGGCCGCTTCGCGGAGCTCGACTGGACGCCGATTCTCTATATCCACCGGCAGTACGAGCGTTCGGTGCTCGCGGCGCTGTTCCGCACGGCGCACGTCGGCTATGTGACGCCGCTGCGCGACGGCATGAACCTCGTCGCAAAGGAATATGTGTCCGCTCAGGATCCGGAAGATCCGGGCGTGCTCGTGTTGTCGCGCTTCGCGGGCGCCGCGCAGGAATTGACCGGCGCGCTGATCGTGAACCCCGTCGATATCGACGATATGGCCGATGCGCTCGCCGCGGCGCTGGCGATGCCGCTTGCCGAGCGGCAGGCGCGGCATCGGGACATGATGACGCAGTTGCGCGAGAACAATGTGTCGGTGTGGCGCGACAACTTCATGCGCGACCTGCAGCGTGCCGAGCCGTTGCCGCATCTCTCGCATCTCACGGATGGCGATGAGACGCCGCATCGAATCGACGGCGAGCGCGCGGACGTGACGGGCTGAGTCGCGAGCGCGCGAGCAGACGGGCGTGGCCGTACGCGGCCCGAAGCGACGACGAACGACCACAAACGACCACAAACGAAAATGCCGCTTCGAACACAAGGTTCGAAGCGGCATTTTTTTCGGGCTGCGCGCGGCGATCAGGCCACGTGCTGCTCGTCGACCTTCTTGCTGCCGCCGACATGCAGCGTCGTCGTCTTGCCGTACTGTTTCGCGAGCAGGTCGCGATAGAGGCCCGGACGATTGCGCAGCTCTTCGGGGCTGCCGTCGTCGATGACCTTGCCCGCGCTCATCACGATGATCCGGTCGAAGTTGTGCAGCGTCGACAGGCGGTGCGCGATCGCGATGACCGTGCGGCCGACCATCAGCCGGTCGAGTGCCTTCTGGATCGCTTCTTCCGACGCGCTGTCGAGTGCCGAGGTCGCTTCGTCGAGCAGCAGGATCGGCGAGTCTTTCAGAATCGCGCGCGCTATCGCGATGCGCTGGCGCTGACCGCCGGAAAGCTTCACGCCGCGGTCGCCGACGATCGTGTCGAAACCTTCCGGCATTGCTTCGATAAAGTCCGTGCAGCGCGCGTCGCGCGCCGCCGCGAGCACTTCCTCGCGCGATGCCTCGGGCCGGCCGTACGCGATGTTTTCGTAAATCGTCCGATGCAGCAGCGAAATATCCTGCGGCACGAGCGCGATCGCATGGCGCAGGCTGTCCTGCGTAATTGCGCCGATATCCTGGCCGTCGATCCTGATCTTGCCGCCCTGCGGTTCGTAGAAACGCTGCAGCAGCGCGAGCACGGTCGATTTGCCCGCGCCGGACTTGCCGATCAGGCCGACACGCTGGCCCGGCTCGATGTTCAGATCGAAGTGATCGAGAATCGGCCGGCGTTTCGGATAGGCGAACGTGACCTGCTCGAACGTGACGCGGCCGCCTTGCGGCACGAGTTCGGCCGCATCGTTGTGGTCCGGCATGCCGTGCGGCTCGAGCAGCGTCTTGACCGCTTCGGCAAGACGCGCCACGTGCTGCGTGACGTCGACGAGCGCCACCGCGAGGTCGCGCGTGCCGTGCAGGATCGTGAAGCCGAGCGAACTGACGAGCACGATGTCGCCGGAGGTCGCTCGGCCCTGGTCCCAGAGCCACAGCGCCCAGCCGAGCAGCCCCGCGGACAGCAGCGCGGTGATCACCGCGTGCAGCAGGCGCAGCCGCTCGAGATAGAGCAGGCTATTGCGTCGTGCGTCCATTTCGGCCTTGACGGTCGAGCCGAAGCGCTTCTGCTCGCGAAAGGTCATGCCGAATGCGCGCACCAGCGACATATTGCTGATCACGTCGACGAGCTCGCCGTCGACGGCCGCAGCGCGCGCGGCGAACGCCTGGTGACGCGCGGAGCCGCGGCCGGCGAGCTTGTACAGCACGATGGCGAGAATCGCCGAACAGGTAAGCAGCGCGGCGGCCATGAGCGGATTCACTGCGATGATCATGACGATCGCGCCCATCACCGCGATGCATGGCGGCAGCACGTTCCACGCGGTGGTGTTCTCGGCGGTGTACACGGCGTTCGACGTCGCGGTGATGCGGCTCGCGAGCGTGCCGGGCTGCTTCTCGGCGTAATAGGTTGGCGAGTGACCGCTCAGATACTGAAACAGGTCGCGGCGCAGATCGCCGGTGACGACCACGAACGTGTGGGCGGCGAACCAGCCGCCGACGCGCCAGAGCAGGTTATCGGCGGCAATCAGGCCCACGAGGATCGCGAACGCGCCCCACAGCGGGCCCGGATGGTGGCGCCCCTGGCTCAGGACGTCGATCAGATGTTTGATCGCGTACTGCGACGCAAGCGCGCAGCCGACCGCGGCGAACACGCTTGCCAGCACCACCGAGTGTGCAAACGGATGGCGGCGGATGAAGCGAAACAGGAACGCAAGCGGCCGCTCCGCATAGCTCGCAAGCTTTGCGTTGTGGGCATTACGCTGGGCAATGGTGAGATGTTCCAATTGGGCGGGCTGTCGATTGAAGTCGGGTTAGGTCATCGGTCACGGGTAGCCTCGTAACACAGCGTAGGTTCCGCATTGTAAACATGCAAAAGCGAATTAGGCCCACGGAAAGACGAAATCCGGACACGTCACACGCGATTCATTTTGAGATGTCACGCGCACAACGTCGGTTCGCGCAACCCACTACCGGTGCAGGCGAGCGAGCGAATCGCGGTCTTTCGGGATACAATTACAGTTTGCATTCAATGCCGTCTGCCGGGCGGTCGTGATGCGGCGCGTTATACGCGCCGGCGCAACCTCCGCGGAAGCCCTCTGACCGGGCATGCAACCAAAGCATTTCGAAGCAGCATCGAAGCACAAACGGGGCCTACGGCGGCGCCTGCCGCGATTCAAGACGGTCCGCAACGTTGAACCCGGACCCGGCTCGGGCGCGAAGCCCGGATCGTACAACGGGGGTGCGACCGGGTTGCGAGTGCAATCCAAAAGTGGGACGGAAACCGCATCGAAATCGCACGTCCGGGGGGACGCGCAGCTACAGGCTCCCAATGTAGAACTGTCTTAGAAAACAAGGGTTTGCAAAGTGTTTCCCCTTTGTAACAACGTAAAGTCTTTGAAATGTACGTGCTGTTCGGCGCGCTTGGCATCGATAATGCGTGCTCGGTCAGCCCAGGATGGCTGACATTTGTCAACGGTTGCGCTTCCTGTGCGTTTACGGCGAGGCGGCGGGCGGCAGTGGCTGGCTCCGGCGTCCCTATCAGGCGATCCATCGCAGGATTTCTCGAAGAAGCAGGTGCGGGTCCGCGTCAGTCGCGGCAGTGCAACCTTGGCGAGCATGCGAGTCGCTTTTACAAACTGCAGTTACTTAGCCTGATCACTTAGCCTGATCTTTTACGAGGAGTTTCTCCACCATGCGAATCGCTCAAATTGCTCCGTTGCATGAGGCGGTTCCGCCGAAGCTGTACGGCGGCACGGAACGGGTCGTGTCCTACCTGACGGAAGCGCTGGTCGAGCAGGGCCATGACGTGACGCTGTTCGCAAGCGGCGATTCGCAAACCTCCGCGAAGCTTGAAGCGTTCTGGCCGCAGGCGCTGCGTCTCGATCCGACGATTCGCGACGTGATGGCTCCTCACATGCTGCTGCTCGAAGAAGTGCGCCGTCGCGCGGACGAATTCGACGTGCTGCATTTTCACATCGACTACTACCCGTTTTCGCTGTTCGCGCGCCAGCCGGTGCCGTTCCTGACGACCATGCACGGCCGTCTCGATCTGCCCGAACTGCAGCCGATCTTCAACACGTTCAACGACGTGCCGGTCGTGTCGATTTCGGACAACCAGCGCCAGCCGCTGCAGCAGGCGAACTGGCTGCAGACGGTCTACCACGGCCTGCCGGAGAACGTCCTTACGCCGATCCCGAATGTCGAGCCGGGCTACCTCGCGTTCCTCGGCCGCGTCTCGCCGGAGAAGGGCCTCGACCGTGCGATCCGCATCGCCGGCCAGGCTGGCATGAAGCTCAAGGTGGCCGCCAAGATCGACAAGGCCGACCGCGCCTATTACGAAGAAGTGATCAAGCCGCTGATGGCGCTCCCGCACGTCGAGTACATCGGCGAAATCGGCGAAGCCGAAAAGCGTGAATTCCTCGGCAACGCGCATGCCCTCGTGTTCCCGATCGACTGGCCGGAGCCCTTCGGTCTGGTCATGATCGAAGCGATGGCATGCGGCACGCCGGTCATCGCGTTCAAGCGCGGCTCGGTGCCGGAAGTGATCGAAAACGGCGTGTCCGGTTTCGTCGTCGAAGACGAAATCAGCGCGGTCGCCGCGATCAAGCGCCTGTCGCAACTGCCGCGCGCCGCGGTGCGCAAGGCGTTTGAAGCGCGCTTCACGTCGCAGGTGATGGCGCGTAACTACGTGGCAACGTACGAGGAACTTCTGCGCCAGAAGCGCCGCACGGTGTTGCGCGAAGTCAACGCGAGCTAGAGGCGCGAACCGGCCGCGCACCGCCGCCGCGACGGCGGCGGGTTGCGCCGGCACGACCCATCGACGCCCCGCGTGTGCATTGCACGCGGGGCGTTGTCGCATCTGGCTGCGGCGACGGCACCCGGCATGCAACAGGGCGGAATCCGGACCAGCGTGCAGACGTGCGCGGCGCGCGCCACGGTCGGCCTGGATCGCTGCGCCGGGTTGTGTTCCCGATGCGCCGTGCATTGAAAACAGCGCCCTGCACGCGCGCGGGTGAGCACGACGTCCAATATCCCTATAATGGCCGTGCCGCAAAATCGGTGGACTGCCGCACAGACAAGAGGAGAGGGCTTTGGCGAGAACGAAACAGACGCGGGCGAACGCCGCGCCGGGCGCCGGCACGATCTTCGCGCTGCGTGCGATCGGTCTCGTGATTCTCGCGCGATGGCTGTTCTCGATGTCCGATATGGACGTGCTGACCGCGCTGTCCGCGATGGCTTCGTCGCCGTGGGCCTGCATCAATCTCGTCTTTTTGTTTCTGCTGATCTTCCTGCCGGGCGCGCGCGCCCGCGCCGAGCGCCCGTTCCATCCGCTGCCGCAATGGCTGCGGCAGGCGCTGCGGCTTTTTGCGTTTCTCGGATTTCTGTTTGCTGTCTGGTCGGTCGGCGCATTCGCGTGGACCTCGGGCTGGCGGCGCGCGGCTCATGCGGTCGCGGCGACCAACGGCTGGCTGCTCGCCGCGCCGGCGCTCTACGCGGCCGTGCTGTGGATCTGCCGGCCGCGCGCATTGTGGCGCACGAACATCGGCGCACGCCGCTTTGCGATAGGCCGCTACGCGATTTCAATCGATAACCTGACACGCACCACCATTGTGTGGATGGAAAGCCGCAAGGTCGGACAGTACGATGCGCGCGAGCTTTCGGTGCGCTGGCCAGGGACGACGGCCGGCGGCGGCAGTCGCGGGTTCGCGCAGCGCGAGGTGCGGGGCAGCGTCGTATCGGGCAGTGCCGCGCCCGATGCCGCGCAGCCGCATGCTGCCGTTGCGTCGGATGCGCACATGGCGGCGCACGGCGCGTCGCCTGCATCTGGCCCTGATCCATCGCGGCAAGGCGCGGAATCCGGGTTGGCTTCCACGGGCGCAGATGCACCGGATGCCGCCTCGTCAGCTGGCGCGGACACTTCACCGCCGCCGGCCACGGCCGCCACCGCGACTGGCGGCGCGGCTGCCTTGCGGCCGCGGCGCGCCGGTCTTGCGGGCTGGCTGCGCCGGCCGAAGATCGAATTGATGTGGGACTCGCCGGCGGCCGCCGGACATAACCGTCAGACGGTTTTTCGTGCGCCGCTCGTCTCGGAAGGCGATCGCGCTGCTGCGCGCGCGCTCGATGCGAGTCTGCGGCAGGCCGGATAGGCGGAATCAGCGAGCGGCCGTCGATCAATCGCCGCGGCTGAACAAGACAAGCGAGAAATGCGTCAACCGCGACAACGCGACAACGGCGTGAAAGAACTGCGAAAAGACTCGAAATCATAGAGACACCCGTATGGAGACGCCCTTACTGATCCGCTGGTTGCTGGCCACGCTCCATCTGCTGGGCTATGGCCTTGCGCTGACCGCGATCATTGCGCGCACACGGGCGCTCAGCCGCTGCACGTCGGAACACAGCTTGCCCAGCGTGTTTCTCGCCGACAACGTCTGGGGCCTGTCCGCGCTGCTGATGATCGTCACGGGCTCGTTGCGTGCGTTCGGCGGCTTCGAGAAAGGCGCGTCGTTCTATCTGCAGGAACCGCTGTTCGAGGTGAAGATGGGCGCGCTCGTGCTGATCCTGCTGCTCGAAATCGCCCCGATGATCGCGCTGATCCGCTGGCGCATCGCCCTCAGGAAAGGCGTGCCGCCGCTGCTCGGTCGCGTGCATCAGTTCGCGGCGATCGGCTCGGTGCAGACCGCGTTGCTCGTCGTGATGGTGTTCGCTGCGACCGGCATGACGCGCGGCGTCGGCGTGGCCGGCACCGACTGGTAGTCGACTCCCGGCCGCAGCGCGAAGCGTTCCTCGCGACTCGTCATGGTTCCGACGCGCCGCGATGCGACACGTACCCGTCGTCCGTTTCGATTTCGGCTTTTTCAACATCAGATCTGGAACAACACGCCATGACTGACCCACAAGCGCGGATCTCGAGCGCGCGCAAGCCCTTTCATCGTCTTCTGTTGACCGGCGCGGCCGGCAATCTCGGCGTGCAATTGCGCGGCGCGCTCGGTGCATGGGCCGACGTCGTGCGCGTGTCGGACATCGCGCCGCTCAGCGCGGCGGCCAGCGCCGATCTTGCCGATCGCGCGGCCGTCGATGCGCTGCTCGAAGGCGTCGACGCGATCGTTCATCTCGGCGGCATCTCGATCGATGCGCCGTTCGACGATCTGCTCGAAGCGAACATCCGCGGCGTCTACAACCTGTACGCGGCAGCCGTGAAGCACGGCGTGAAGCGCGTCGTGTATGCGAGTTCGAACCATGTCGTGGGTTTTCATCCGGTCACGTCGGTCGTCGACGTCGATGCGCCGCTACGGCCGGATAGCCTGTACGGCGTGACCAAATGTTTCGGTGAAGCGCTGTCCCGCTATTACTTCGATCGCTTCGGTATCGAGACCGTGTGTCTGCGCATCGGCTCCTCGTTCGACGCGCCGAAGAACCGCCGCATGATGGTCACGTTCCTGAGCTTCCGCGATTTCATCGAGCTGGTCCGCTGTTCGCTGTTTACGAATCGCGTCGGTCACGCGATCGTCTATGGCGTATCGGATAACCCGACGAAGTGGGTCGACAATACGAAGGCGTCGTTCCTCGGTTTTCGTCCGCAGGATAGTTCGGAGCAGTTCGCCCATCTGTTCGAAGCGGTCGCGCCGAACGCGGATTTCGACGATATTGCGCAACGCTTTCAGGGCGGCCCGTTTGCGGCGGCGGCGCCGCTCGAACGCGACGCTTCGTAAGGGCACGCACGCCGCGGGGACGAGGCGGGCGGCCTGCTTCGCACCGGTTCGCGCGCTTGCCTTGCTCGCGTATCGTCTTCACACGGTCATGCTATGGTCGCACGTCGTCCGGCCGGTCCTGCCGCCGCTGCAACAAGCGTTGAACAACGATCGCGTGATCCGCAATGACCCGTTCAAGTCTTTTCCCGCAGAGGCGGCGCCGCGCGTGGCCGCTCGTTCTGTTGTGCGTCATCGTCGTCTTGCTGGCGACCGTCGTGCTGGCCGGCTGGCTGATGCTGCGCGCGAGCCTGCCGCAACTCGACGGCACGCATGATGCGCCGCTGTCGGCGCCGGTCACGATCGGTCGCGACGCGCTCGGCGTACCGACGGTACAGGGGCGCACACGCGTCGACGTCGCGTACGCGACGGGCTTTATCCACGCGCAAGACCGTTTCTTTCAGATGGACCTGCTGCGCCGGGTCGCCGCCGGAGAATTGAGCGCGCTGATCGGGCCGCCCGCGTTGCCGATCGACCGGCGCGACCGTCCATTGCGGTTTCGCGAACATGCGCAGGCGGCGCTTGCCGCGTTGCCCGCCGCCGACCGGCAACTGCTCGAACGCTATGCGGCCGGCGTCAACGACGGACTGCGCTCGCTGCGCGCGCGGCCGTTCGAGTATTGGGTGTTGCGCGCGCAACCCGTGGCGTGGCGCCCTGAGGACACGCTGCTCGTCGTCTACGCGATGTACTTCGATCTTCAATACGATCAGGTGACGCGCGTGCTGTCGCGCGCCGCGCTGCGCGAGCATGCGAACGGCGATCTGCTTGCGTTCCTGTTGCCGGCGACGAGCCACTGGGACGCACCGCTCGATAGCCCGAACCCGGCTGCGCCGAACACCGTGTCTCCCGCCTTGCCCGCAGAGCCGACGCAGCCCGCGCTGCCATCCGTGCCGGACGCGAGGCCGCCGTGGCTGCACGCCGTGCAATCCGCCTCCGGCAGCGAACCGGAGATAACCGGGCTCCTCACCGGCGTGCCGGGCTTCTCGCACGGTCCGGCGGGCTCCCTCAACTCGATGGTCGGCAGCAACGGCTTTGCCGTCGACGGTGCGCATAGCGCGCACGGCGGTGCGCTCGTCGCAGGCGATATGCACCTTGGCCTGTCGCTGCCGAATATCTGGTATCGCATGTCGCTCGTCTATCCGGCGCCCGACGGCGGCACGCGCCGTATTACCGGCGTCACGCTGCCGGGCGCGCCGCTGATCGTAGCGGGCAGCAACGGTCATATCGCGTGGGCGTTCACGAACAGCTACGGCCGTTTCGTCGATCTGGTCGAACTGCAGCGCGATCCGGCCGACCCGCTGCGCTATCGCGTGCCGGGCGGCGCATGGGAGAAGGCGCAGGTCATTCACGAGCGTCTCGACGTAAAGGGTGGCGCGAGCGTCGATCTGCCGGTCGTGCAGACGCGCTGGGGGCCGCAACTCGTCGTCGGCGCGCATGCCTATGCGCTGCGCTGGGTTGCGCAGGATCCGCAGGCGGTCAATACGAATCTCGTGCGTCTCGAAGACATCACGACCGTCGCCGATGCGTTGCATACGGCGCAGACGTTCGGCCTGCCGACGCAAAACTTCACGGTCGCCGACGCGCAAGGCCATATCGGCTGGACACTCGCCGGCCCCGTGCCGCGCTTTTCCGATGCGGACGTGAGCGCGGCGGCGTCTTCCGCGAACGCGGGCGCCGCGCCGTTGAGCCTACCGTACTCGTCCGCGACCTACGTCGGCTGGCAAGGCTATCTGCCGCCGGGCGCTTACCCGATGCGAATCGATCCGCCGGCGGGCCGCATCTGGACTGCGAACAACCGGCTGCTGCCGCTTCCCGAACTGGCCCGCATCGGCGACGCCGGCACCGATCTCGGCGCGCGCGCGACGCAGATCCGCGATGATCTGCTCGCGCTGCCGCATGCGACCGAGCGCGACATGCTGTCGGTGCAGACGGACGACCGCGCGTTCTGGATCGGGTTCTGGCGCCGGGTCGCGCTCGATGCGCTCGATGCGCGCGCGATTTCGGGTCACCCGCAGCGCGCGGAGTTTCGACGGCTCGTCGAAACCTGGGACGGCCGCGCCGATACGGGCGCGGTCGGCTATCGGCTCGTGCGTGCGTTCTACTTCTCGCTGTACGACGCCTGGTTCGGCCCGCTCGACAAGCAGATGAACAAGCTCGCGCCTCAGCTCGGTTATCGCGCGGCGAACTCGCGTTATGAGGCGACGATGGAGATGCTGGCCGATCGTCGCGCCTGGATACCCGACGGCTTCGCGGACTGGCGCGCGTTCATGCTCGAGCGCATCGACCGCTCGATCGCACAGCTGCCGCCGGGCACGAAACTCGAAGATGCGCGCTGGGGCGATCGCAACCGCTCGACGATCGCGCATCCGTTCGCGCGGCTGCTGCCGGCGTGGCTGCCGTGGGCGCGCGCGTGGCTCAGCACGCCGCGCGATCCGCTGCCGGGCGACATCAATATGCCGCGCGTGCAGGGGCCGGCGTTCGGTGCCTCGGAGCGTTTTGCGGTGTCGCCGGGGCACGAAGAGGACGGCATCTTCGAAATGCCGGGCGGCGAGTCGGGCAATCCGATGTCGCCATATTTCATCGCCGGTCACGAAACGTGGGTGCACGGCGACGTGGCGCCGTTTCTGCCGGGTGCGGCAGTTCATACGCTGACGCTCGAGTCGAACGCGTCGGCCGGCGCGCGATAAGGCAACGGCGGGCCACGTGGCCGCTTCGGGCTCATCGCCGCGAGTCAATCGTTGCGAGGAGGGCCATCCCTTCTTTGCGGACGACTGCGTTGAACACAGCGTACGAGACGCGTGTTTTCTCGCGGATAGCTTGCGCATTCGCACGTCAGCGCACCGGGCGAATCAGATAAATGTCGTGCGGGCGAAGAAGGCGTGTGAAGGGCGAGGCGGCACGATCGAGCCTGTGCGCGGCGGGACGGATAGACGGAGAAGGATGTCTTCGCCCGCGCGCTGATCACGCGCCGGCATGACGCGCCCGACGGCATCGGCCGTGGCTGCGCGTCGGCGCCTCCACGGACCTCGACATCATGATTCGAACGAATACCGCGAGAACGTTTTTTATCACTGGCGTAAGTTCGGGCTTCGGGCGCGCCTTGTCCGAAGCCGCGCTTGCGGCCGGCCATCGTGTCGTCGGCACGTTGCGCGACGAGAGCCAGCGCGCCGCGTTCGATGAACTGAAGCCCGGTTGCTCGTTCGGCCGCCTGCTCGATGTGACCGATATACCGGCGATCGCACCGCTCGTCGACGAAGTGGAGCGCAATGTCGGCGCGATCGACGTGCTCGTCAATAACGCCGGTTACGGCTATGAAGGGACGATCGAGGAATCGCCCGTCGACGAATTGCGCAAGCAGATGGAAGTGCATGTGATCGCGCCCGTCGCGATCGCTCAGGCGGTGTTGCCCTATATGCGCGAGCGGCGTAAGGGGCATATCGTCAATATCACGTCGATGTGCGGCATCGTCACGTTTCCGGGGCTTGGCTTTTACCACGGCAGCAAGTTCGCGATCGAAGGAATCACCGAGACGCTGTGCAAGGAGGTGAGGCCGTTCGGCATTCGCGTAACCGCGGTCGAACCCGGCAGTTTTCGCACGCGCTGGGCCAGCAAGTCGATGGTGCGCGCGGCGCGCACGATTACCGACTACGACGAGATGTTCGAGCCGCTGCGCGCGGGTCGCATGCGGCGCGATGGTCATCAGATCGGCGACCCGGCGAAGGCCGCGCAAGCGATTCTTGCGGTCGTCGATGCACCGAATGCGCCGACGCATCTGCTGCTGGGCACCGACGCGCTCGGCTTCGTGCGAAGCAAGTTCGCCGATGTCGAATTCCAGATCAAGGCGTGGGAGAAGGTCACGGTGTCGACCGATTTCGACGAATGAAACGCTTGATTGAAACGCGTGATCGGGCACGCGAGGGTATGCGTTGCCGGATAGTTGGACAGTTCGTCCTGGCGGTGACGCGCAGGAATATCGCTGGATCGCGAGGTGTTCTGTAGGTTATCGACACCGCCGCAGTGTCCCGTCAATCTGAGCCGGCAAGCGACACGATGTATACGGTACGTGGGCCGGCGCTTGAGGCCGATGCGGTGGTGGACCATGGCGAACGCTTAGCGACCTTCCCGCGGATGTCACTGTGGGTGTTACGGCGTTCGTTCTATCTCAAGGAGGCTTTCACATGAGATGGTCCGACCTCGCGGATACGGTTGCGCGCCACGCGCCGTTGATCGGCTCGGCACTTCGTTCACCTGATGCAAATGCGGGACCGGTGCACGCGATCGTTGCGTCGATCACCGGAACCGCCATCGACGACCCGGCCGCGGCAGCGGCTGCAATCGCGGCCGATTCCACGGTGCTCGACAGACTGCGCATTGCCGAAGCGCAAAGCCGCGCGGCGCTCGTTGCTTATGTGCTGCGTACGGGAGGCGGCGCGGCCGCCGCACCGGCGTTCAATGCGACGCGAGGCGCGCAGCCCGGCTTCTGGAAAAACCTTGGCTTGATGCGCTACGCCGCGCACCTGCGCAGCAACGATCGGTTGCGCAGCAAGTACTTCTTCATGCGTCCATTGCTGACGGCAGCCGTGGTGATCGCGACGATCATCGTCGTGTTTCTCGTGCTGCTCGGCTTTGCTGATCGTGCGTTGCACGATCCGTCGATTGCCGCGACCGCGGGCTGCGTGCTGATGTACTTCATGAGCGAGGCGCGTCTCGTGACCTCGTACTGGTTCGGTGCGACGCACGAGTCGAGAGACGCCAATGCGCTGGCGCGGCTGCTCGAAATGGGCGAGCGTCGCGAGCGGCTTGAACGTATCGACGGCATCGAAGGCGTGGAAGGCGTGGAGGGTTTTGAGGGCCGCGAAGTGGTCGCGCGTGAAGTCGAAGATTTCGTCGATGAGCGAGAAGTGGAAGAGACGCTGCTCGAGCGTTCCGGGCGCGGCGAGTTGCCGCCCACGGAGCGGACGGCGGCGGAGCTATTCGAGTTGAGGACGCCGCGCGTTTGAGAGGATGACGGAGCGCGCCGTGGCGCACTGGCGGCGATAGAAGCGGCAACAAAAGCGGCAACAAAAGCACAAAGCGGCAACCTGAAAGCAAAAGGCCCCCGGCAACTGCCTGAGGGCCTTTTTTCGCTTTTTACGCGGCTTCCCGCGAATTCTGGTGGGTAGTACTGGGATCGAACCAGTGACCCCTGCCGTGTGAAGGCAGTGCTCTACCGCTGAGCTAACCACCCGAAGAGCTGTGCATTATGTCAGAGCTTCACGACCCCGTAAAGGAATTTTTAAGCGCTTTGCGCGTCCGCATTCGCTTCGATGGCGGCGTCCACAGGCGGCGCCGGTTCGATGCGCCATACGCTCACACCCTTGAGCGCCTTGTCGAGATCGTTCAGTACCGCTTCGTGCGCGGCGAGTTCTTCATCGGTGGCCGCGAGCACGGGCAACTCGAGCGCCTCGAGCACGACACCGGGCGCCAGCGTCGCGCCTGCCGCCGCCGTATCGCCGATCATGTCGATGACGAGGCTTTCCTGGCCGCGCGTCATCGCAAGGTAGACCTCGGCGAGCAACTCCGAGTCGAGCAGTGCGCCGTGCAGCGTGCGGTGCGCATTGCTGATGCCGAAGCGGTCGCATAGCGCGTCGAGCGAATTGCGCTTGCCGGGGAACATCGTCTTCGCCTGCACGAGCGTATCGATGATGGCGGTACCGCAATGGTCGCAAAAGCCCGGCAGCCCGAGCAGCGAAAACTCGGCATCGAGAAACGCGATGTCGAACGGCGCGTTGTGGATGATCAGCTCGGCGCCTTTGACGAAGTCGATGATCGCATCGGCCACCTCCGCGAACTTCGGCTTGTCGCTCAAAAATTCGGTCGTGAGACCGTGCACCGCAAGCGCACCGGGATCGCTGTCGCGCTCGGGATTGACGTAGAAGTGCAGGTTGTTGCCGGTGAGCCGCCGGTTCAGCAGTTCGACGCAGCCGATTTCGATGATGCGGTCGCCGCTCTTCGCATTGAGGCCCGTCGTTTCGGTATCGAGGATGATCTGGCGCATGTCGGAATAGGCGTTGGTTCTTCAGAGGTCGGCAAGCGCGGCCACGCCGCGATTGGCCAGCGCATCGGCGCGTTCGTTTTCCGGATGCCCCGCGTGCCCCTTGACCCAGCGCCATTCGATCTGATGCTGCGCGACGAGCGCATCGAGCCGCTGCCAGAGTTCGACGTTCTTCACGGGCGTCTTGCCCGCGGTCATCCAGTTCTTCTTTTTCCAGCCGTGAATCCACTCGCTGATGCCTTTTTGCACGTATTGCGAGTCGGTATGCACGATTGCCTTGCACGGGCGCTTCAAGGCTTCGAGCGCGGCGATCACGGCCATCAGCTCCATGCGGTTGTTCGTCGTATTCGCTTCGCCGCCGAACAGTTCCTTTTCGTGCTCGCCGAAGCGCAGAATGGCGCCCCAGCCGCCGGGACCCGGATTGCCCTTGCAGGCGCCGTCGGTGAAGATTTCGATCAGATCAGACGTCATGAGTATTGTTGCGTGTATTGGGCGTGGCCGCGGGCGCGAGGCCGGCGGCGAGCACGGGTTTCTTGACCTTGACCGGGCCGACGAGGCGCATGGCGCGCACGCGCTTGATCGCCGTCACCATGTATGCGGCGCCGAAAATCGGCCACCACCGGTCGCCTGCGGCTTCCATGAACGCGTAGCGGTTGAGCCACACGTCGCTGACGAGGGGCGGACGATAGCAGCCGAAGCGCCCGCGATCAAGATCGAAGCCTAACAGCTTGATCCAGTCCTTGAGGCGCGTGAAGGCAATCAGGTCGTGCGCGGCGGGCACGAAAGGACGCCCCGTCATCTTGCCGACCGACTGCCGTGCGCCCCACAGCGACAACGAGTTGAAGCCGAGAATGATTAGCCGGCCTTCCGGCATCAGCACGCGTTCGGCTTCGCGCAGCAGCCGGTGCGGATCGCTCGTGAATTCGAGCGTGTGCGGCATCACGATCAGATCGACGCTTTGCGCTTCGAACGGCAGATCGAGCAGGTCGCACCATATGGTGCTGCGCGAGGGCGGCGAGTGGCGGCCCGGCAAGCCGCCCGCCTGGGCGTCGGGCAGGACGTACGGCGCGCTCGAGCCGCTTGCCGCATCGAGCACGAGAGCGCGGCCCGGCATGCGGTTTTCGCGCAGCGCATCGAGTTGCGGCAGGCCGAGCTGCAGCGCGTGAAAGCCGAACACGTCCGACACGACCCGGTCGAGCTGCGCCTGCTCCCACTGCAGCACGTAGCGGCCGGGCGGCGAATCCGTCCAGGCGGGCCAGTCTATAATCGATCGGTCAGACATGTTAGAGATGCGTCGCCTATGAATTCGCTTGAATACGTACCCGTCCCGGCCTTCGAAGACAACTACATCTGGCTCGTTTCCGACGGCCGCAATGCGGTGGCGGTCGACCCGGGTGAAGCTGCCCCGGTGCAGGCCTATCTCGCGAAACGGGGCTGGCGGTTGAGCGCTATTTTACTCACGCACCATCATCGCGACCACGTCGGCGGCGTGGCCGATCTGCTAAAAGGCCAGGAGAAAGACCAGGACTTGCCTGTCTACGGCCCCGCGGGCGAATCGATCGAGCATCTGACCTACAGACTATCCCACGGCGAGCGCGTCAGCATCGCCGAACCCGCGCTCGAATTCACCGTGCTCGATGTGCCCGGCCACACGAGCGGTCACATTGCGTATTTCCAGGCGGCGGACCCGCGCGGTACGCCTCATGTTTTCTGCGGCGATACGCTGTTCGCCTGCGGTTGCGGACGGCTTTTCGAAGGCACGCCCGCGCAGATGCTCGATTCGCTCGATTCGCTCGCGGCGCTGCCCGGCGCGACCGAGGTGCATTGCGCGCACGAGTACACGTTGTCCAATATCCGTTTTGCGCTCGCATGCGAGCCCGGCAATGCCGAACTGCAGGCGTGGCGCGACGAAGCAGCCGCGCGGCGCGCGCGCAACGTGCCGACCCTGCCCACTACGATCGCCCACGAACGCGCGGTCAATCCGTTCCTGCGCGCGGGCGAACCGGCCGTTCAGGCGACGCTCGCCGACGTGCTCCACGAAGCGGTGCCGGACCGTCTTACGGCGTTTACGCTAATGCGGGAATGGAAGAACAGATTCCGATAAAGCGCTTTGAAAAGTTCCCCTGACCCAGGCGCGTCTAAGGTAATCTTCATCTGAATCATCAAAAAGCCCGCCAAGCCCCAGATTTGGCGGGCTTTTTCACACATTTCTGATTGACGGAAACCGCGCTCTTTCGTACTATCGGCTGCAAATTCCAACCGCATTTCACTCTGCGGTCCCAATCCGCCGTCTTAACTCGCATTCAGTGGGTCGTTCCGGTCGGCGGTGTTTTTCCAGTAATTCCAGCCAGCCGTTTCAGGTTGCAGTTCCAGCCTTTTCGGGAAGCCGAGACGTTCATGAGATTTATCTTTAGCGCGTTGTTGGTCCTGATGCTCGCCGCGTGCGCGAGCCAGGGGCCAACGACCGTCGGTTCCAACACCGCCACCGCCTCGAATCCCGCCACCCAGCAAGCCGTAGCCGATACCCTTCGCAAGACCGCTTCCGCCAAAGAAACCATCAACGTCGACCAGGGTTCCGTCAATCAGTTGACGAGCGCGGATAGCGATCTATGGAGCCGCATTCGTCGCGGCTTCCAGATGCCCGACCTGCAAAGCGATCTGGTCGACATGCAGGTCAACTGGTACGTGCAGCGTCCGGACTACGTGCAACGGATGACCGAGCGTTCGCAGAAGTATCTCTATCACATCGTCGAAGAACTCGAGGCGCGGCACATGCCGACCGAGCTCGCGCTGCTGCCGTTCATCGAATCCGCGTACAACCCGCAGGCGCTGTCGGTCGCGAAGGCGGCCGGCATGTGGCAGTTCGTGCCGGGCACGGGCCGCACGTACAACCTCAAGCAGAACATGTGGCAGGACGAGCGGCGCGATGTGCTCGCGTCGACGAGCGCGGCGCTCGACTATCTGTCGAAGCTGCACGACATGTTCGGCGACTGGTATCTCGCGCTCGCTGCGTACAACTGGGGCGAGGGCAATGTGCAGCGGGCGATCGCGCGCAACGAGGCGGCGGGCTTGCCGACCGACTATCAAAGCCTGCGCATGCCGATGGAAACGCGCAATTACGTGCCGAAGCTCCAGGCGGTGAAGAACATCATCGAGAACCCGCAGGTCTACGGGCTCACGTTGCCGGAAATTCCGAACCACCCGTACTTCGTCACGGTCACCACGTCGCACGATATCGACGTCGACGTCGCCGCGAAACTTGCGAACATGACGCCGGAAGAATTCCGCTCGCTGAATCCGTCGTTCAAGAAGCCCGTTATTCTCGGCGCCACGCAGCCGCAGATTCTGTTGCCATTCGACAACGCCAGCGCGTTCGAGCGCAATCTGAAGTCGTATAGCGGGTCGTTGTCGTCGTGGACCACTTATACGGTGACCGAGCGTTCGCGCCCGGCGGCGATCGCGCAGAAAATCGGCGTCGACGCGGACACGCTGATGGAGGTCAACAAGATTCCGGCAGGCATGCGCCTGAAACCGGGCTCGACGATCGTCGTGCCGCGCGGCGATGACGATGACGAGGACATCAGCGCCGACATCGCCGAGGGCGCAGTGCTCGCGATGGAGCCGGACGTTCCCGATACGCGCAAGATGCTGATCCGCGTGCGCCGTTCGCAGTCGATGTCGTCGCTCGCGAGCCGTTATGGCGTATCGGTCGGTCAACTGAAGGGCTGGAATCGCACGCATCGCAACGAAGTGCGAGCCGGCCAGGTGATCGTGCTGCACGTGCCGGTCGGCCGGCGCGTGCCGACCGAGCCGGGCCCGGAGCGGCTCGCGACGGACGTGCGCGGCGGCGGCGTGCAGAAGATCAGTGCGCACGTCGGCGGCGACAGCGCCGAAGACCGCAAGCCATCGAAGGCCGAGAAAAGCAGCCAGAAGGCGCGCGGCAAGTCGGGCGTCGTGAAGGCATCCGGGCATGCTGGCAAGACGGGCGACGTGAAAAGGGTTTCGACGGCGGCTGACGCGCCGGCCGCGAAGTCGCCGAAAGCCGCGGCGCCTAGCCGCCAGAAGACCGCGGCTAACGCGAAGAAGGGCAAGAAGTAACCAGAACAGGCGGTATGCCGAGGATGTCGAAACATGCGCTGCGGGGGCAGCGCATGCAGTGCGCTCCGATACGCCTCGTTTATCCAGCGCCGCCACCTTCGTGGCGGCGTTCTCATTTAAGCGACTTTTTCACAAATCATTTATTGTTCTGGATCCGGCCGATCTCCCGTGAGCCCCGGCCAGGCCGCCTTTGTCCATTGTTCGTCCAGTCCAGCGCCGATGTTGTCGACCCCAGTCCGCGTTTTCCTGCTGTTTTCCGCCGGCTACTTCGTTTCGTACGTGTTTCGCGGTGTCAACCTTGGGTTCGCGCCTCTCATCACGCGCGAGATGGCGCTGTCGGCCACCGACCTGGGCTTGCTGACAAGCCTCTACTTCCTCGGTTTCGCCGGTGCACAGATTCCGGCCGGCGTGCTGCTCGATCACTTTGGCTCGCGTCGCACCACGGCGGGCATGCTGCTGTTCGCGGCCGCGGGCATCTGGGTGTTCGGCGCGGCGCATGGCATCGGCGCGATGATGATCGGGCGCCTGCTGATTGGTATCGGCGTGTCGGTGTGTCTCGGTGCTGCGTTCAAGGCGCTTGCGCAACATTTTCCCGCCGCGCGCCTGCCGCTCGTCAACGGGCTCACGATGGCGGTCGGCGGTCTCGGTGGCGTGGTGGTCGGTTCGCCGCTCACATGGGTCCTCACGCTCGCGACCTGGCGCACGGTCTGTGTCGGCCTCGGCGTCATGACCGTCGTCGTGGCCCTGATCCTGTGGACCTGCGCGCCCGACACGAATAGCGCGCCGCGCCATACGACGCTGATGGGGCAGTTCAAGGGCACGGCCGATATCTTGCGTAGCGCGGCGTTCTGGAAAATCGCGTCGTTTCCCGTGATCACGCAAGGTGTGTTTTACGCGATGCAGTCGCTGTGGGTCGGTGCGTGGCTGCGCGACGTCAGCGGCTTCCAGCCGGGGCCGGCGGCGGCGCTCGTCTCGGTGCTCGGGTTCGCGATGATGGCGGGCTGCGTCGGCTTCGGCGCGGCCGCGCGCAGTCTCGAGCGGCGTGGCGTGTCGCTGTATGCGTTTTGCGGAATCGGCGGCGGCATGTTCGTCGTCACGCAATTGCTGATCATGATGAATGCGCCGCTGCCGGCCGGGCTGCTATGGGCGGCCTACGGGTTCTTCGGCGGCACGGGCATTCTGAGCTACGCGTTGCTGCCGCGGTATTTCGAGGCGCACATGATCGGCCGCGCGAACACAACCATGAACCTCGTGATCTTTCTGCTGATCTTCGGCTTTCAGGTTGGCGTCGGCGCGGTGCTGTCGCACTGGCAGGCCGTGGCGGGGCACTATCCGGCGGTCGCCCATCTGACCACGTGGGCAATCATGCTCGGCCTGCAGGTCGCCGGAGCGATATGGTACGTATTGCCGAGTCAGGTGCTGCCAAACGCCGCGCAAATGCTGGCGAAGCACCAGCCGTAAGCGCTGGCCGGCGGTTCCATGAACCGGTTCGCGTGCGGCCGGAGCTATCTCGGATTTGAAGGGAGGGGCGCTTTCGGGCTATAATTCCAAGGTTTGAGCTTATCAACCCGCACCCTAGCGCCTACCTCTTCTAAACCGTTCATCCGCCGCCGCGCCCGATGCCACGATGCCCCCGCTCATGGATGCGAATCTTGTGGATCACTGGCTGGCCGCGCCACGCGAGCGGGCTAACGCCTGCATCGGCCGATGCGCTGTCGCACCATGCGCGCACACCGGCACGAGCGGATGACCAGGTCGGCAACAGGGTGTTCCGCCAAGGAGTCCCCCGTGTTGCCGTCATTTTCTCCCGCTCTGCTCGCGCTTGCCGACGGCACGGTCTTTCGTGGTTATTCGATCGGCGCCGCCGGTCATACGATTGGTGAAGTCGTGTTCAACACGGCGATCACCGGCTATCAGGAAATCCTGACCGACCCGAGCTACGCGCAACAGATCGTCACGCTGACGTATCCGCACATCGGCAATGTCGGCGTCAACGCAGAAGACGTAGAAGCCACGAAAGTCCATGCCGCCGGCCTGATCGTCCGCGATCTGCCGGTTCTCGCGTCGAACTTCCGCATGGAGCGCACGCTGTCCGACTATCTGCGCGACGAAGGCGTCGTCGCGATCGCCGGTATCGATACGCGCAAGCTCACGCGCATTCTGCGCGACAAAGGCGCGCAGAATGGCGCCATTGTCGCCGGCTCGGATGACGAAACGAAGGCAATCGAGCTCGCGCGTTCGTTCCCCGGCCTCGCGGGCATGGACCTCGCGAAGGTCGTGTCGACGAAAACCCCGTACGAGTGGAAGCAGACCGAGTGGCGCCTCGGCAGCGGCTTCGGCATGCAGAACGCGCCGAAGTATCGCGTGGTCGCGTTCGACTACGGCGTCAAGCACAACATCCTGCGCATGCTCGCGGAGCGCGGCTGCCATGTGACGGTGCTGCCCGCCGAGGCCACCGCGGCCGACGCGTTCGCGCTCAACCCGGACGGCGTGTTCCTGTCCAACGGCCCCGGCGACCCGGAGCCGTGCGACTACGCGATCGAAGCGACGCGCGAATTCATCGCGCGCGGCATCCCGACCTTCGGCATCTGCCTTGGCCATCAGATCATGGGCCTTGCGGTCGGCGCGAAGACCATGAAGATGAAAACCGGCCACCACGGCGCGAACCATCCGGTAAAGGATCTCGCTGACGGCCGCGTCGTGATCACGTCGCAGAACCACGGCTTCGCTGTCGATGCGGCAACCTTGCCCGCGAATGCGAAAGTGACGCACGTATCGCTGTTCGACGGCACGCTGCAAGGCTTTGCGCTAACCGACAAGCCCGCGTTCTGCTTCCAGGGCCACCCGGAAGCGTCGCCTGGTCCTCACGATATCGGCTATCTGTTCGACCGCTTCACCGCGCTGATGGATGCCTGCAAACACCGCAGCACCAGCAGTCACACCGCGGCGGCATAAGCATCTCGCGTACGCGAACAGAATTCTGGCGCGCGCGTGGCGGGGCGGTAACCGCACCCGCGACTTCAGCGCGCCAACGGAAACAACCGCAGTAACCCTGCATGGGACCGGAGTAAGCGCAAAGCGCCCACTCCAGTCGACACAGCATTAGAGATTAGCGAGAGCGTTATGCCCAAGCGGACAGACATCAAAAGCATCCTCATCATCGGCGCGGGGCCGATCATCATCGGCCAGGCGTGCGAGTTCGATTACTCGGGCGCGCAGGCCTGCAAGGCGCTGCGTGAAGAAGGCTACAAGGTCATTCTCGTCAACAGCAACCCGGCGACGATCATGACCGACCCGAACACGGCCGACGTGACGTATATCGAACCGATCACGTGGGAAGTGGTCGAGCGCATCATCGCGAAGGAGCGCCCGGACGCGGTGCTGCCGACGATGGGCGGCCAGACCGCGCTCAATTGCGCGCTCGACCTGCATCACCATGGCGTGCTTGCGAAGTACGACGTCGAACTGATCGGCGCGTCGCCGGAAGCGATCGACAAGGCCGAAGACCGCCAGAAGTTCAAGGACGCGATGACGAAGATCGGCCTCGGCTCGGCGAAGTCGGGCACCGCGCATTCGATGGAAGAAGCGCTGAAGGTGCAGGCCCAGATCGCGGTCGAAACGGGCGGTATCGGCTACCCGGTCGTGATTCGACCGTCGTTCACGCTCGGCGGTTCGGGCGGCGGCATTGCGTACAACCGCGAAGAGTTCGAAGAAATCTGCAAGCGCGGTCTCGACCTGTCGCCTACGCGCGAACTGCTGATCGAAGAGTCGCAAGTCGGAGGCCAAGCGGTCTTAGGAAGACAAAACATTCTACCAACTCCTTGGCTCACAGAACGACATGGCTACGATCCGACTTCGAGAACCTCGATCCGATGGGCATCCATACCGGCGATTCGATCACGGTCGCGCCGGCGCAAACGCTCACCGACAAGGAATATCAGATCCTGCGCAACGCGTCGCTTGCGGTGCTGCGCGAGATCGGCGTCGACACGGGCGGTTCGAACGTGCAGTTCGCGATCAATCCGAAAGACGGCCGCATGATCGTCATCGAGATGAACCCGCGCGTATCGCGTTCGTCGGCGCTCGCATCGAAAGCAACGGGCTTTCCAATCGCGAAAGTCGCGGCGAAGCTCGCGGTCGGCTACACGCTCGACGAACTGAAGAACGAGATTACCGGCGGTCAGACGCCGGCGTCGTTCGAGCCGACGATCGACTATGTCGTCACGAAAATCCCGCGCTTCGCGTTCGAAAAATTCCGCGAGGCCGATCCGCGTTTGACCACGCAAATGAAGTCGGTCGGCGAAGTGATGGCGATCGGCCGCACGTTCCAGGAATCGTTCCAGAAGGCGCTGCGCGGTCTCGAAGTCGGCGTCGACGGGCTCGACGAGAAGACCACGAGCCGCGACGAAGTGATTCGCGAGATCGGCGAGGCGGGTCCGGATCGCATCTGGTATGTCGGCGATGCGTTCCGCCTCGGTCTGACGCCGCAGGAAGTGTTCGAGGAAACCGCGATCGACCCGTGGTTCCTCGCGCAGATCGAGCAGATCGTGCTGAAGGAGAAGGCGCTCGAAGGACGCACGCTCGCAAGCGTGTCCGCGGACGAGTTGCGCTATCTGAAGCAAAGCGGTTTCTCGGACCGGCGTCTGGCGAAGCTGTTGAAGGCGAGGCCTGCAGAAGTCCGCGCGCGCCGTATCGAGCTGAACGTGCGGCCGGTGTACAAGCGCGTCGACACATGCGCTGCCGAGTTCGCGACGAAGACCGCGTATATGTACTCGACGTATGAAGAAGAGTGCGAAGCGAACCCGACGAACAACAAAAAGATCATGGTGCTCGGCGGCGGTCCGAACCGGATCGGCCAGGGCATCGAGTTCGACTATTGCTGTGTGCATGCGGCGCTTGCGATGCGCGAAGACGGCTATGAGACGATCATGGTCAACTGCAATCCCGAGACCGTTTCGACCGACTACGACACCTCGGATCGTCTGTATTTCGAACCGCTCACGCTCGAAGACGTGCTCGAAATCGTCGACAAGGAAAAACCGCTCGGCGTGATCGTGCAATATGGCGGTCAGACGCCGCTGAAGCTCGCACTCGATCTCGAGGCGAACGGTGTGCCGATCATCGGCACGTCGCCCGACATGATCGACGCGGCGGAAGACCGCGAGCGTTTCCAGAAGCTTCTGCAGCAACTGCAACTGCGCCAGCCGCCGAACCGCACCGCGCGCAACGAGGACGAAGCGCTGAAGCTCGCCGATGAAATCGGCTATCCGCTCGTCGTGCGCCCGTCGTATGTGCTCGGCGGCCGCGCGATGGAGATCGTGCATGAGCCGCGCGATCTCGAGCGTTATATGCGCGAAGCAGTGAAGGTCAGCCACGATTCGCCCGTGCTGCTCGACCGCTTCCTCAACGACGCGATCGAATGCGACGTCGATTGCATTTCCGATGGCGACGCGGTGTTTATCGGCGGCGTGATGGAGCACATCGAGCAGGCCGGCGTGCACTCGGGCGACTCGGCGTGTTCGCTGCCGCCGTATTCGCTGTCGCAGGAAACGGTTGCCGAACTGAAGCGCCAGACCGCCGCGATGGCGAAGGCACTGAATGTGGTCGGTCTGATGAACGTGCAGTTCGCGATCCAGCAGGTGCCGCAGGAAGACGGCTCGAAGCGCGATGTGATCTACGTGCTCGAGGTGAATCCGCGTGCGTCGCGCACGGTGCCGTATGTATCGAAGGCAACGAGCCTGCCGCTCGCGAAGATCGCCGCGCGCGCGATGGTCGGTCAGAAGCTCGCGCAGCAGGGCGTGACGAAGGAGGTCGAACCGCCGTACTTCAGCGTGAAGGAGGCGGTGTTCCCGTTCATCAAATTTCCGGCCGTCGACCCGGTGCTCGGACCGGAAATGCGTTCGACCGGCGAGGTGATGGGCGTGGGCCGCACGTTCGGCGAGGCGCTCTTCAAGTCGCAGCTCGCTGCTGGCTCGCGCTTGCCCGAGTCGGGCACGGTGCTGCTGACGGTCATGGACGCCGACAAGCCGAAGGCGGTCGAAGTCGCGCGCATGCTGCATGAGTTGGGCTACCCGCTCGTCGCCACGAAGGGCACGGCCGCGGCGATCGAAGCGGCCGGCGTGCCGGTGCGCGTCGTCAACAAGGTGAAGGACGGCCGCCCGCATATCGTCGATATGATCAAGAACGGCGAGATCGCGCTTGTGTTCACGACCGTCGACGAAACGCGCGCGGCGATCGCCGATTCGCGTTCGATCCGCATGAGCGCGCAGGCGAACAAGGTCACGTACTACACGACCATGTCGGGCGCGCGGGCGGCGGTCGAGGGTCTGCGGTATCTGAAGGATCTCGAGGTCTATGATTTACAAGGGCTTCATGCTCGCCTAAACTAAGGCTTCGAATCTCTGTCGAAGCTGTATGTGCCGCGGTTAAGCGGCGTCCCTGAAGGTACCGGATCGGGCTCTTGTACGAGCGCCACGGCATCGTGTACCTCTTTGGGGATGCACTTAACCGCGGTTGATTTTTTTTGAAGGCCGTTTTTTTGCCAAAGAGTTGTTTATGAGCACTATTCCCTTGACGAAACGCGGCGCTGACAAGTTGCGCGATGAATTGCAGCGCCTGAAATCGGTTGAACGTCCTGCGGTCATCAATTCGATCGCGGAAGCGCGTGCCCAGGGCGATCTGTCGGAAAACGCCGAATACGACGCAGCGAAAGAGAAGCAGGGCTTTATCGAAGGGCGTATCGCCGATATCGAATCGAAGCTTGCCGCTGCCCAGGTCATCGACCCGGCCGCGCTCGATGCGGATGGGCGCGTCGTGTTTGCGGCGACCGTCGAACTCGAAGATCTCGATAGCGGCGATGCGGTCACCTATCAAATCGTCGGCGACGACGAAGCGGATCTCGAGCACGGCCTGATTTCGGTCAGTTCGCCGATCGCGCGCGCGCTGATCGGTA
This sequence comes from Paraburkholderia sp. SARCC-3016, assembly GCF_031119615.1. Taxonomy (NCBI): domain Bacteria; kingdom Pseudomonadati; phylum Pseudomonadota; class Betaproteobacteria; order Burkholderiales; family Burkholderiaceae; genus Paraburkholderia; species Paraburkholderia sp. SARCC-3016. The sequence goes on from NZ_JAVHZD010000021.1 coordinate 79,942, forward strand.
AGTCCGAAGGCGACGTCGCATCGGTGCAGGCCCCGAGCGGCGTGCGCGAATACGAGATCATCTCGGTTCGCTACGTCTGAGCGACATACGCCAGGTGCCCTCGATGCCGCATCGAATTTTCCGGCTGTTGACGGTCGTGTGGGTCGGCAGTCTGCTGACCATCGGTTATGCGGTCGCGCCTGTGCTGTTCGCTTCGCTCGATCGCATCACGGCGGGTTCCGTTGCCGCGCAACTGTTTCGGATCGAAGGCCTGATCGGCGTTGTGTGCGGCGTGTTGCTGCTCGCGCTGTGCAATGTACTGATTCGTCGCGACGAAGTTGTCTATAAACGGCTACGCTGGCTTGTGGCCGGCATGCTTGTGTGCGTGCTTGTCGGATATTTCGCGCTGCAGCCGTTTATGAATGCGCTGCGCATTGCCGCGCAGGAAGCGGGCACCGATGTCGGCCACTCGGCCTACGCCGGCCGCTTCGGCATGCTTCACGGCGTATCGAGTCTGTTCTATCTGATCGAGAGCGTGCTGGCGCTCGTCCTCGTGTGGAAATTGCCGACCGCTACAGCGTCGGCAGCGTCTGGGACGCACGTGGGATCGACTGCAGGTCGCCCAAAAGCGGCTGGCTGAAACGTCGGCATTCGCGCCGCGTGTTGTGCGGCTTCTTCTGCGCAAAGTCGAATTGGAACCCGAGGTGCGCGGAGGCGGCTCGGCGATGGCCAGCGATAACAGTGCACGATGATGCTGTTTGCGCCCGTTTCCACCCCGTGTGCACGCGCTTCTTATTGCACAGGCCTAGCCCGTGTCACCTCTGCGCTGCGCTTCGCCGCGACGTTTCGTCGCAGCCGCAGAAGCGTCATACCGGTTACTTCGTCGATTGATGCTGGCGCTTCGCGCTGCTCTGCCGTTTCTTCGCGCGCTTGATGTTGCCGCCCGCGGTAACGCGTTCGTTGCCGCGTACCAGTACCTTTTGCGGTTTTGGACGGCGCATCGGGTTATCGGGGGACACCTTGACGACCTTGACGACGCGTGGTGCCCGGCCTTGCGCGGACGCTTTTTCAGCAGCGGCGGCTTCGCCCGCGCTCGGCAACGCATTGCGACGCGGCGCTCGGGTTGCAGGGCGCGCGGCTTCGGGCTTCCAGATCACGAGCAGCTTTCCGATATGCTGAATCGGCGCGGCGTCGAGGCGATCGCAGATCTCGTCGTAGATCGCGACGCGTTCCTCGCGCTCGTCGCCGAATACGCGAATCTTGATCAGTTCATGGGCGACGAGGTGGACCTCGATTTCGGCCAGCACGGGATCGGTCAAGCCCTCGGCGCCTACGAGCACGACGGGTTTGAGCGCATGAGCCTGCGAGCGCAGCGCGGCGCGTTGTTCGGAGGAGACTTTGAGGGCTGGCATGGAAAGTGAGGGACTCGACTAAAATGGCACGCTGCGGCCGCGCGCGGCTCGTTGCGGTGCGCGCGATGAGCATTCGTATGACCGCGGCGCAAACCGCGGCGCACATATATCCGCGGCAGAAGGCGCAATCCTTACAGGATCGACCCGGAAGCGGCGCACGCGCTGGTTGTGCAGATTAAACGCGTATTATCCGCTAAAAGCGCGGTATCACGCAGCAAAAGTTCAACGATTAATGGCAAAAAACCGCTTCAACCAGTCATGGCTGCACGACCATATCAACGATCCGTACGTCAAAATGGCGCAACGGGAAGGCTATCGTGCCCGTGCGGCCTACAAGCTGAAGGAAATCGACGAGCAGGACAGGCTGATCCGCCCGGGCCAGGTCATCGTCGACCTCGGCGCCGCGCCCGGCAGCTGGAGCCAGTACGCGCGCAACAAGCTCGCGCAAAGTCCGCGGCGCGACGCGTCGCGTGAAGGCGGCATCGACGGCACGATCATCGCGCTCGATCTGCTGCCGATGGAGCCGATTGCAGATGTGCACTTCATTCAGGGCGATTTCCGCGAGGAGAGTGTGCTCGAACAACTTGAAGAAGTGGTCGGTGAGCGCCTCGTCGATCTTGTAATTTCGGATATGGCGCCCAATCTGTCTGGGGTTGCGGTGGCGGATGCCGCGCGAATCGAGCATGTATGCGACCTCGCGCTGGAGTTCTCACAGAATCACCTGAAGCCGGATGGTGCCCTTTTAGTCAAATGTTTTCACGGCAGCGGTTACAGCCAGATTGTCGAGAAGTTCAAGCAGCAATTTAAGACGGTGGCGGCCCGCAAACCGAAAGCGTCGCGGGACAAATCGTCCGAGACGTTTATTTTGGGCAAACATTTGAAGCGTCCCCGTTGAAAAAAGCGATTCAAATGCCAGCTTGTTATTTTCAATGTGCCGGAAAACGGCGCCGGCGCGGTGCGGCTCTCGCTATATATGCCGTAGCGAATGCTTATGGCAGGGGTCTGCGGTCTGGATTAGAATGCCTGAGTGGTGCCGCAAGGCAAATGTAGGCGCTTGTCTATGAGTGAAGGAGTGGTGCTTTGAACAACAACATGTTTTCCAAGGCGGCAGTGTGGCTGGTTATCGCACTGGTGCTGTTTACGGTGTTCAAGCAGTTCGACAAGCCCCGTGTCCAGGAAGGCGTTTCCTATTCGCAGTTCATGGACGATGCGAAAAGCGGCAAGGTCAAGAGCGTCATCGTCCAGGGCCGTAATCTGACGGTAACCCCGGCGGATGGCCAGAAGTATCAGATCGTGTCGCCCGGCGACATCTGGATGGTCGGCGACCTCATGAAGTATGGCGTTCAGGTCAGCGGCAAGGCCGACGACGAACCGAACGCACTCGTTTCCGCGTTGTACTACCTCGGACCAACGATCCTCATTATCGGCTTCTGGTTCTACATGATGAGGCAGATGCAGGGGGGCGGCAAAGGCGGGGCCTTCTCGTTCGGGAAATCCCGGGCGCGCCTGATTGACGAGAACAACAACGCAATCAATTTCTCCGACGTCGCCGGCTGCGACGAAGCAAAGGAAGAAGTGTCCGAACTGGTCGACTTCCTGCGCGATCCACAAAAGTTTCAGAAGCTGGGGGGGCGGATTCCGCGCGGCGTGCTGTTGGTCGGCCCGCCGGGAACCGGTAAAACGCTGCTCGCGCGCGCAATTGCCGGCGAAGCGAAAGTGCCGTTCTTCAGCATCTCGGGTTCGGACTTCGTCGAAATGTTCGTCGGTGTCGGCGCGGCACGTGTGCGCGACATGTTCGAGCAGGCGAAGAAGCACGCACCTTGCATCGTGTTCATCGACGAAATCGACGCGGTCGGTCGCCATCGCGGCGCCGGCATGGGCGGCGGCAACGACGAGCGCGAACAGACGCTGAACCAGATGCTTGTCGAGATGGACGGCTTCGAGGCGAACTCGGGCGTGATCGTGATCGCTGCGACGAACCGCTCGGACGTACTCGACAAGGCGCTGTTGCGCCCGGGCCGTTTCGACCGCCAGGTGTACGTGGGCTTGCCCGATATTCGCGGCCGTGAGCACATCATGAAGGTGCACTTGCGCAAGGTGCCGATCGCGAACGATGTCGACGCGGCAGTGATCGCACGTGGTACACCGGGCTTTTCGGGCGCCGATCTCGCGAATCTTGTCAACGAAGCGGCGCTGTTTGCCGCGCGTCGCGGCAAACGCATCGTGGAGATGCAAGATTTCGAAGACGCGAAGGACAAGATTTTCATGGGTCCGGAGCGCAAGTCGGCGGTGATCCGCGAAGACGCAAAGCGGGCGACGGCTTACCACGAGTCTGGCCACGCGGTTATCGCGAAGCTGCTGCCGAAGGCGGACCCGGTGCACAAGGTCACGATCATTCCGCGCGGTCGTGCGCTCGGCGTCACCTGGCAGTTGCCGGAGCATGACAACGAAACGTACTCGAAGGAATATCTGCTCGATCGCCTCGCCATCCTGTTCGGCGGCCGTGTGGCCGAAGAGCTGTTCCTGAACCTGATCAGCACCGGCGCATCCGACGACTTCAACAAGGCGACGGCGACGGCCCGTGCGATGGTCGCGCGCTTCGGCATGACCGACGCGTTGGGACCGATGGTCTATGTCGACGACGAAAACGATGCGTCGCCGTTTGGCCGGGGCTTCACGCGTACGATTTCGGAAGCGACGCAGCAGAAGGTCGATGCTGAAATCCGCAGCGTGCTCGATCAGCAGTACAACCTCGCGAAGCGTCTGCTCAACGAGAACCGCGACAAGGTCGAGGCGATGACCGCAGCCTTGATGGAATGGGAAACGATCGACGCCGATCAGATTAACGACATCATGGCCGGCCGACCGCCGCGTTCGCCGAAGAGCACGCCGTCGCCGGGCGATGCGCCTTCGGGCGGCAGCAGCCCGGGCGCTGAAGTCAAGCCGGGCAGCGCTACCGCGCCGGCCTGATCGAGGCCAACTCAGTCATACGGGCCGGTGCCAATCACACCGGCCCGTTTTGTATTCTCTGCGCCTTATCGGCTCAGCCCGAACGAGTCCAAACAAACAACGGGCGGATCCCGCCGGTTTCGCGTGAGCGGTCCCATAAAGCCGGTTGGTCAACCCGGGTTCACTCAACTACACGCTCTCCCATTCGTGTCCACCGACGCAACTTCCAGACAACGCGCCGAACCGCTGCAATGTGGCCGTTTTTCGCTGCCGCTCGAGCGGCCGCTCGTCATGGGCATTCTCAATGTCACGCCCGATTCGTTCTCGGACGGCGGCCGTTACGTCGCACAAGGCGAAGCGCTGCGCCAGGCTGAGCGGATGCTGCTCGAAGGCGCCGACATCATCGATATCGGCGGCGAGTCGACGCGGCCAGGCGCGCCGCCCGTCGCACTCGATGACGAGCTGGCGCGCGTCATTCCACTGGTGGAACAATTGCGCGGTGCGAACGTGCCGTTATCGATCGATACGTATAAGCCCGAAGTCATGCGCGCCGCGCTTGCAGCCGGCGCCGACATGATCAACGATATCTGGGCTTTCCGGATGCCCGGCGCGATCGACGCGGTGCGTGGCAGCGGCTGCGCTTTGTGCGCGATGCATATGCTCGGCGAGCCGCGCACGATGCAGGTCGGCGAGCCTGTCTATCGCGACGTCGTCGCCGATGTTCGCGCGTTCCTTGTCGAACGCACGGAAGCGCTGCTACAAGCTGGGGTCGCGCGGCCGCGTCTCGTCGTCGATCCGGGATTTGGTTTCGGCAAGACAGTCGAGCAGAATTACACTTTGCTTGCGCACTTGCCCGACATCGCACCAGGCGGCGCCTCGCCGCTACCGATCCTCGCTGGCATGTCGCGCAAGTCGATGCTCGGCGCGGTCACTGGCCGCAACGCGGCCAGCGAGCGGGTGGCGGCAAGCATTGCAGCCGCGGTGTGTGCGGCTGAGCGCGGCGCGGTGATCATTCGCGTGCATGACGTCGCGCAAACGGTGGACGCACTGAAGATATGGTCGGCAACGTGTGCCGCGGCGCGCCGCAGCTGACTCCACAAACAGGAAAACTCAACAATGACACGGCGCTACTTCGGTACAGATGGCATTCGGGGCAAAGTCGGCGACGCGCCGATCACGCCGGATTTCGTATTGCGGCTCGGCTATGCGGCCGGCAAGGTGCTGGCGGGCGCCGATCGCTGGGCGAAAAGCGGCACGCGCCCGACGGTCCTGATCGGCAAAGACACGCGCGTGTCGGGCTATATGCTCGAAGCGGCGCTCGAGTCGGGCTTCTCGGCCGCCGGCGTCGACGTGATGCTTGCGGGCCCGATGCCGACGCCGGGCGTCGCGTATCTCACGCGGGCGCTGCGGCTCGCGGCGGGCGTCGTGATCAGCGCATCGCACAATCCGTACTACGATAACGGCATCAAGTTTTTTTCCGCGGACGGCAACAAGCTGCCGGACGAAGTCGAAGCGCAGATCGAGCAGCAACTCGAACAGCCGCTCGATTGCGCGCCGTCGGAGCAACTCGGCAAGGCGAGGCGCCTCGACGATGCAGCCGGCCGCTACATCGAATTCTGCAAGAGCACGTTCCCGGCGAACTACGACCTGCATGGCATGAAGCTCGTCGTCGATTGCGCGCACGGCGCCGCGTATGACGTCGCGCCGCACGTGTTCCACGAACTCGGCGCGGACGTGGTGCCGATCGGCGTCGCGCCGAACGGTTTCAATATCAACGACGGCGTCGGCGCGACCGCGCCCGATGCGCTGATGCGCGCGGTGCGGGCCAACAACGCGGACCTCGGTATCGCGCTCGATGGCGATGCCGACCGGCTGCAGGTCGTCGATTCGACGGGCCGCCTCTTTAACGGCGACGAACTGCTGTATGTGCTCGTCAAGGATCGCATTTCGACCGACGGCAAAGTCGACGGCGCAGTCGGCACGCTGATGACGAACATGGCCGTCGAAGTCGCGCTGCAGCGCGAGGGCGTGGAATTCGTGCGCGCGGCGGTCGGCGACCGCTATGTGCTCGAAAAATTGCGCGAGCGCGGCTGGCAGCTGGGTGCCGAGGGCTCGGGGCACATCCTGTCGCTGGACCGCCATTCGACCGGCGACGGCATCGTCTCCGCGCTGCTCGTGCTCGCGGCCATGCAGCGCAGCGGCAAATCGCTTGCGCAATTGCTCGACGGCGTGACGCTATTCCCGCAGAAACTGATCAACGTGCGCATGCAGCCCGGTTCCGACTGGAAAGGCAGCGATGCCATCCAACGCGCGATTAGCGCGGCACAGGACGCGCTCGACGGCAGCGGACGTGTGCTGATTCGCGCCTCGGGCACCGAGCCCGTGTTGCGTGTGATGGTCGAGGCCGCGCGCGAACAGGATGCGCTCGGGCATGCGGAAGCGATCGCGGACGTCGTCCGGCGCGCGACCGCCTGATCCGTCGTCACCGCCGGCCGCCGCGGCCATCCTCGCACCCTGGCGGTGCGTATCGCGACCCCGGTCGCGTCTTTTGTCGGAATATTTTCACGCTGCGGCCGCCTTTCACGGGCCGCGGCATGAACACGCCGTCCGCGTGCGCCATTGCGATGCTAACGGCGCCGTCAGCTTCCCCGCAAACCGCATGAAGCGGAACCTTCATGCAAACCAACGAGCACGGTTCAGCCCGAATGCATATCCAGAACTGCGCGTATATGCATACAGCCACTTTGCGCAATCCTTTCGATTGTGTAATGTTTTTGTCACGCGAGTTTCACGGACAGTCACATTACTGTCACAGGGAGACCCTATTCTTCGCGGTGTCGTGTCATCCGCTCACACCACTGGAGGTCTCATGAAATTGATGCAAACCGCGTTCGCTGGCATTGCTGGCGCGCTCTTCGCGATCGCAGCGCATGCAGCAACGGATATTACCGGCGCGGGCAGCACCTTTGCAGCACCGATTTACACGAAATGGGCGGACGCCTATCAGAAGAGCGGCGGCGGCAAGGTCAACTACCAGGGCATCGGTTCCTCCGGTGGTATCAAGCAGATCATTGCAAAGACGGTCGATTTTGCCGGTTCGGACGCTCCGCTGAAGGATGACGACCTCGCGAAAGACGGTCTGTTCCAGTTCCCGACGGTCGTCGGCGGCGTGGTGCCCGTCGTCAATCTGCCGGGCGTGAAGCCCGGCGAAATCGTGCTGTCGGGCGAAGTGCTCGGCGACATTTATCTGGGCAAGATCAAGAAGTGGAACGACCCGGCCATCGCCGCGCTGAACCCGAAGGTCAAACTGCCGGATACGGACATCGCCGTGGTGCGCCGCGCGGACGGTTCGGGCACGACCTTTATCTGGTCGAACTACCTGTCGAAGGTCAACAACGAGTGGAAGACGAAAGTCGGCGAAGGCACGACGGTCAACTGGCCGACGGGCACGGGCGGCAAGGGTAACGACGGCGTCGCGGCGTTCGTGCAGCGTCTGCCGGGCGCGGTCGGCTACGTCGAGTGGGCCTACGCGAAGCAGAACCACATGACATATACGGCAATGAAGAACGAGTCGGGCGCGGTGGTCGAGCCGAAGACGGAAACGTTCAAGGCAGCCGCAGCCGGCGCCGACTGGTCGAAGACGTTCTATCAGATCCTGACGAACGAGCCGGGCAAGGACGCATGGCCGGTCGTCGGCGCGACGTTCGTGCTGCTGCATACGACGCAGGACAAGCCGTCCGAAGGCGCGGAAACGCTGAAGTTCTTCGACTGGGCGTTCAAGAATGGCGGCCAGGCTGCTGCGGATCTCGACTACATCTCGCTGCCGCAATCGGTGGTCGACCAGATCAAGTCGCAGTGGAAGACGAAAGTGAAGGACGCGTCGGGCAAGTCGCTCGCAGCGGAGTAAGCTGAATTGATGTAGTGAAGCCGGAATGCGAAACGCGCGTTCCGGCTCGACCAGATGCCGCGGAGCACATCCGCGGCATACTGCGCGGTACACTGCGCGGCTCCATGCGCAGTCGCGTCGTTTCGCGTAAGTCGGCGCAGGAAGATCGGCCGAGGTAGTGGTTGGCCGTCAGGTTGGCATCAGCGCGTGGGCAACTCGTCTTGCATCGACGCGCGGGCGTGCAGTAACCCGCAGTACACGCTGTCCGGCATCCTGCCGCGCGGCATCCGGAAACAGTTTCGACAGGCTCCCATGTCCGACATTCCAATTGTGTCGAACCCGCCAGGCAGCGCAGCGCAGCAGAAAGCGCCCAGCCGCACCGGCGATGTTATCTTCGGCGGCCTTGCGCGGCTTGCCGCTATCGTTACCTTATTGTTGCTCGGTGGCATTATTGTGTCGCTGATCATCGCGTCATTGCCGACCATCGAGAAGTTCGGCCTGAGCTTCCTCTGGACGGCCGACTGGGATCCGCCTTCCGAGCAGTTCGGCGCGCTGGTGCCGATTTACGGCACGATCGCGACGTCGATCATCGCGCTCATTATCGCGGTGCCGGTCAGCTTCGGCATTGCGCTGTTCCTCACGGAATTGTCTCCCGCGTGGCTGCGCCGGCCGCTGGGCATCGCGATCGAACTGCTCGCCGCGATTCCTTCGATCGTCTACGGCATGTGGGGTCTGCTCGTGTTTGCGCCGATCTTCGCGACGTGGTTCGAAAAGCCGCTCGGCACGCTGCTCTCGGGCGTGCCGATCGTCGGTGCGCTGTTCAGGGGCGCGCCGATCGGCATCGGCATTCTCTGCGCGGGCGTGATTCTCGCAATCATGATCATCCCGTACATTGCATCGGTGATGCGCGACGTATTCGAAGTCACGCCCGTGCTGCTGAAGGAGTCCGCATACGGCATCGGCTGCACGACGTGGGAAGTGATGTGGAAGATCGTGCTGCCGTTCACGAAGAACGGCGTGATCGGCGGTGTCATGCTGGGCCTCGGCCGCGCGCTCGGCGAGACGATGGCCGTGACGTTCGTGATCGGCAACACGAACCTGCTCGACAACGTATCGCTGTTTTCACCGGGCAACAGCATCACGTCGGCACTCGCCAACGAGTTCGCCGAAGCGGGCCCGGGCTTGCATACCGCGGCGCTGATGGAACTCGGTCTGATCCTGTTCGTGATCACCTTCATCGTGCTCGCGATTTCCAAACTGATGCTGTTGCGTCTCGAGAAAGGGGAGGGCACGAAGCGATGAGCCAGCCTCTGAACATGCCCGGCATGGCCGACGCGGCCACGCTCGAAAGGACCCGCAACAAGCTGCAAAAGCGCCGCCGGATCACCAACGCGGTGGCGCTCACGCTGTCGCTCGCGGCGATGGCATTCGGCCTGCTGTGGCTGATCTGGATTCTCTACACGACGCTGCGCCTCGGCGTCGGCGGCCTGTCGATCGATCTTTTCACGCAGTCGACGCCGCCGCCGAATACCGATGGCGGCGGTCTCGCGAACGCGATCGTCGGCAGCTTGCTGCTCTGTGTGCTCGCCACCGTGATCGGCACGCCAATCGGCATCATGGCCGGCGTCTATCTCGCCGAGTACGGCCAGAAGGGCGCGCTTGCAAGCATCACGCGCTTTATCAACGACATCCTGCTGTCGGCGCCGTCGATCGTCGTCGGTCTGTTCGTGTACGCGCTCGTCGTCGCGAAGATGGGGCACTTCAGCGGCTGGGCCGGTGTCGTTTCGCTTGGCTTGCTGCAGATTCCGATCGTGATCCGCACCACCGAGAACATGCTCAAACTCGTGCCGAACGCGCTGCGCGAAGCGGCCTTCGCGCTCGGCACGCCGAAGTGGAAGATGGTGCTGTCGATCACGCTCAAGGCGTCGCTCGCCGGCATCGTGACCGGCGTGCTGCTCGCGGTCGCGCGCATTGCCGGCGAAACCGCGCCGCTGCTCTTCACGGCGCTGTCGAATCAGTTCTTCACGTGGGACATGAACCAGCCGATGGCGAACCTGCCCGTCACGATCTTCAAGTTCGCGATGAGCCCGTTTGCGCAGTGGCAGTCGCTCGCATGGGCCGGTGTGTTCCTCATTACGCTCGGCGTGCTTGGGTTGAATATCCTCGCGCGTACGATCTTCTCGAATAAGTAAGGGCGGAGCGATCCGATGAACATGGCAGAAAGTCACCTGAATCCCGTCGAACGTCCGGCCGCGCCGGCAGGGTTCGATCCCGCCCATAACGGCCAGGCCCATGCGCCTTCGCGGCCGAAGATCGAAGTCAACGATCTGAACTTCTTCTACGGCAAGTATCACGCGCTGAAGAACATCAACCTGCATATTCCCGAAGGCAAGGTGACCGCATTCATCGGTCCGTCGGGTTGCGGCAAGTCGACGCTGCTGCGCACGTTCAACAAGATGTACGCGCTCTATCCCGAGCAGCGCGCCGAAGGCGAAATCCTGATGGACGGCGAGAACCTGCTGACGACGAAGCGCGACATCTCGCTGCTGCGCGCGCGCATCGGCATGGTGTTCCAGAAGCCGACGCCGTTCCCGATGTCGATCTACGACAACATCGCGTTCGGCGTGAAGATGTTCGAGACGCTCACACGCTCGGAAATGGATGACCGCGTCGAATGGGCGCTCACGAAAGCGGCACTGTGGAACGAAGTGAAGGACAAGCTCGGCCAGAGCGGTTACGGCCTGTCCGGCGGCCAGCAGCAGCGTCTGTGTATCGCGCGCGGCATTGCGATCCGTCCCGAAGTGCTGCTGCTCGACGAGCCGTGCTCGGCGCTCGACCCGATTTCCACGGGCCGTATCGAAGAGCTGATCGCCGAGTTGAAAAGCGATTACACGGTGGTGATCGTGACGCACAACATGCAGCAGGCCGCGCGTTGTTCGGACTACACTGCTTATATGTATCTGGGCGAACTGATCGAGTTCGGCGACACCGAAAAGATCTTTATCAAGCCGGTACGTAAGGAAACGGAAGACTACATCACCGGCCGTTTCGGTTGATGGCAACGAGCCAAGCGAAGGGAGCACGCCATGTCCGATAAACACCTGTCCAGCCAGTTCGACGCCGACCTGAACCTGCTTTCGTCGAAGGTGCTCGAAATGGGCGGCCTCGTCGAAGCGCAGATCGTCGACGCGATGAACGCGCTCAACAACTTCGACCTCGAGATCGCCGAGAAGGTGATCGCGGCCGAAGACCGTCTGAACGTGATGGAAGTCGAGATCGACGAAGAGTGCAGCAACATCATCGCGCGCCGCCAGCCGGCCGCACGCGATCTGCGCCTCCTGCTCGCGATTTCGAAGACCATCACGAATCTCGAGCGCGCCGGCGACGAAGCCGAGAAAATCGCAAAGCGCACGAAGCGCCTGATGGAAGACGGCGCGTCGCGCACGATCAATATCGCCGAGATCAAGCTGTCGGGCGAAATGGCCGTGTCGATCCTGCGCCGCGCGCTCGATGCGTTCGCGCGTCTCGATACGGTCGCGGCCGCGCAGATCGTGCGCGACGACAAGGCGATCGACGAGGAATTCCGCGCCTTCGTGCGCAAGCTGATCTCGTACATGACCGAAGATCCGCGTTCGATTTCGGTGGGCCTCGACTTCCTGTTCATCGCCAAAGCGATCGAACGGATCGGCGACCACGCGAAGAACATCGCGGAATTCATCATTTATATCGTGAAGGGCACGGACGTGCGGCACAAGTCGCGCGACGCGCTCGAGCGAGAGGCGCTCAGCTGACACGCTAGCCACCCGTGCTAGCGTGCCCGGCCGAGAGCCCCTGATCGATTTCTGTTAAGAGCTCACGAGGCACCGATGCCCAGCAGTATTCTTATCATCGAAGACGAACCCGCGATTTCCGAACTGATTTCGGTCAATCTTCAACACGCAGGACACTGCCCGATCCGCGCGTACAACGCGGAACAGGCGCAAAACCTGATCAGCGATGTGCTGCCCGACCTCGTCCTGCTCGACTGGATGCTGCCGGGCAAATCGGGCATTGCATTTGCCCGCGATCTGCGTAACAACGAACGTACGAGGCATATCCCGATCATCATGCTGACCGCGCGCGGCGATGAGCAGGACAAGGTGCTCGGCCTTGAAATCGGCGCCGACGACTACGTGACGAAGCCGTTTTCGCCGAAGGAACTGATGGCGCGCATCAAGGCGGTGCTGCGCCGCCGTGCGCCGCAGCTGACCGAAGATGTCGTCGCGATCAACGGACTGAAGCTCGATCCGTCCACGCACCGCGTCGCCGCGCATGCGCAGGGCAGCGAGATCAAGCTCGATCTCGGCCCGACCGAGTTCCGTCTGCTGCACTTCTTCATGACGCATCCGGAGCGCGTGCACAGCCGCACGCAACTGCTCGACCAGGTGTGGGGCGACCATGTGTTCGTCGAAGAACGGACGGTCGACGTGCATATCAAGCGTCTGCGCGCTGCCCTTAAACCGGCTGGTTGCGATGCTATGATTGAAACGGTCCGCGGCAGCGGTTATCGGCTCGCGAAAAGCGCTTAAGCCGTTTAAGCCACTTAAGGCACCGCGGCGTCACGCACGCGCTTTCAATTTCAAACGGCGAAAGACGCATAGAGCGCGCTGGCTGCGCGCGCCTTAAGCGCAGCTCCCGGTTACTCTTCGATCGCTGAACATGAACATCATCTGGGCGCGCTCCCTTGTTTCGCTCGTGTTGCTCGCTGTTCTGTGCGTGGCGGTCGGTGCAGTTGCGGGCGTCAAGGCGGCGCTGATTCTCGCGATCGTCGTGCTGCTTGCGCAGGGCGTTTTCAGCACCTTTCACAAGCAGCAGTTGTGGCGTCTGCTCGACGCGCCGGTGTACGGCGAAGTGCCTAGTGCGCCGGGCATCTGGGGCGAAATCTACTACCGGCTGCATAAGCTCGCGAAGCGCTGGCACGCGCAGGTGCGGCAGGTCGAGCAACAGCACTCGCGCTTTATTCAGGCGATCCAGGCATCGCCGAACGGCGTCGCGATGCTTGACGATCATGACCAGATCGAATGGTGCAACGCGATTTCCGAGCTGCATTTCGGGCTCGATGCGAAACGCGATCTGCGTCAGCACATCACGCATCTCGTGCGTCAGCCCGATTTCGTCCGCTACCTGAACTCGCACCATTACGAAGAGATGCTGATCATGCGCGGCATGGGCGAGCGGCGGCAGAACGTGCTGTCGGTGCAGGTGTTCCCCTACGGCGAAAATCGCAAGCTCGTGCTGTCGCAGGACATCACCGAGCTCGAGCGTACGGACTCGATGCGCCGCGACTTCGTCGCGAACGTATCGCATGAGCTGAAGACGCCGCTCACGGTGCTCTCGGGCTTTCTCGAAACGATGCGCGAGCTGCCGCTCAACGATGCCGAACGCGCGCGCTATCTCGAACTGATGGAACAGCAGGCGTCGCGCATGCAGCACATCGTGCGCGATTTGCTGGTGCTGGCGACGCTCGAAGGCGACGGCAAGCCGCCGAGCGAGCAGATGATCGATATGCGCGCGGTGTTGCGGCATCTGAAGGACGATGCCGAAACGCTATCGGCCGGCCGGCATCGCATTTCGTTCGATATCGACGAAGGCCTGACGGTAACCGGCGTCGAGACCGAGATACTGAGCGCGCTCGGCAATCTCGTGACGAACGCGGTCCGTTATACGCCCGACGGCGGGTCGATTCATGTGAACTGGCACGTGCATGGCGCGCAGGCGACGTTCTCCGTTATCGATAGCGGCCTCGGGATCCCTGCCGCCGATATTCCGCGCCTGACCGAGCGCTTCTATCGCGTCGACCGCAGCCGGTCGCGCGATACGGGCGGCACGGGGCTCGGGCTCGCGATCGTCAAGCACGTGCTGCAGCGGCACGACGCGCAACTCGAAGTGAAGAGCGAAGAGGGACGCGGCAGTACGTTCACCGCGCGCTTTCCTGCGTTCCGCACCGCGCGCCGGCAGCCGGCGCCGGCCTGAACGAGCGGCCGGTAGCCGATAGCCGGCGAGCCGGCCGGACCGGCTGCTACGCCGCTACGCCGCTACGCCGACTACGAACAGAACTTCGTCAACTGGCTCATCTGCGCGTTGCGCGACGACTTGCCCGGCCGGCGCCGGCGATAGTGGCCGTCGCTTTGCATGAGCCAGGCGGCCTGGTTGTCGCCGAGGAAGGCCGACAGCCCCTCCGCAATGACGCGCCGCTTCAGACGCCGGTTATTGATCGGAAACGCGACTTCGACGCGCCGGAAGAAATTGCGATCCATCCAGTCGGCGCTCGACAGGTAGACCTGCTCCTTGCCACCGTCGTAGAAGTAGAAGATGCGGTGGTGTTCGAGAAAGCGCCCGACGATCGAACGCACGGTGACGTTCTCCGACAGGCCTGGCACGCCCGGCTGCAACGCACAGACGCCGCGCACGATCAGATCGATCTTCACGCCCGCCTGCGACGCTTCGTACAATTCGGCGATCACCGTGGGTTCGAGCAGCGCATTCATCTTCGCGACGATGCGCGCACGCTTGCCGGCACGCGCGTGCTCGGCCTCGTTGCGGATCGCTTCGACAAGACGCGGATGCAGCGTGAACGGCGATTGCCACAGCTCATGCAATGCGAGTTCGCCGCCGATGCCGGTCAATTGCTGGAACACGTGATGCACGTCTTCGCAGATCTTCTGATCGGCGGTCATCAAGCCGAAGTCGGTGTATAGACGCGCGGTGCGCGGATGGTAATTGCCGGTGCCCAGATGCACATAGCGTTTCAACATCGACTTGCCGGCCTCGGACACGCGCCGCACGATCAGCATCATCTTTGCGTGGCACTTATGACCGACGACGCCGTAGACGACATGCGCGCCGACCGCTTCGAGCTGCGAGGCCCAGTTGATGTTGGTTTCCTCGTCGAAGCGCGCAAGCAGTTCGACGACGACGGTCACTTCCTTGCCGTTGCGCGCGGCCTGCATCAGCGCGTCCATTAGCGGCGAGTCGGTGCCGGTGCGGTAGATGGTCTGCTTGATCGCGACGACGTTCGGATCCTTCGCGGCCTGCAGCAGCAGCTCGAGCACCGGCTGGAAGCTCTCGTACGGATGATGGAGCAGCACGTCGCCCTGATCGATCACGTCGAACAGGTTCGCGCTCGTGGCGATTTGCGGCGGCGTAGCCGGAATATGCGGGACGAACTTGAGGTCGGGGCGGTCGACCATCTCGGGCAACTGCATGAGCCGTACGAGATTCACGGGGCCGTCGACGCGGTAACAGTCCTTCTCCGACAGGCCGCTTTCGTCGAGCAGGCGCTGCACCAGATGCGCGGGCGTATCGGCTGATACTTCGAGCCGCACGGCGTTGCCGAGATGCCGCGCCGGCAGTTCGCCCTGCAGCGCGACGCGCAGGTTCGTGATTTCGTCCTCGTCGACGAAGAGCTCGCTGTTACGCGTGATCCGAAACTGGTTGCAGCTGCGCACCATGAGATTCGGGAACAGCTCGTTGACGAAGCGCTGCATCAGCGAACTCAACAGCACGAAACCGTGCGGATAACCGGATAGTTCGTGCGGCATCCGCACGAGCCGCGGCAGCGCGCGCGGCGCTTGCACGATGCCCATCACCGCCTGGCGGCCGAACGCATCCTTGCCTTCGAGCTCGACGACGAAGTTCAGGCTCTTGTTCAGCACGCGCGGAAAAGGGTGAGCGGGATCGAGGCCGATCGGCGTGAGCACCGGCAGCAGTTCGTCGACGAAATAACTGCGCGCCCATTCCGTTTGCGCTTCACTCCACGCTTCGGTGCCGTGAAAGTAAATGCCTTCGTCTTCGAGCGCGGGCAAAACCGTCTCATGCAGCATTGCATACTGGCGATGCACGAGCTTTTGCGCGCGTTCGGCGACGAGATCGTACACATGCTGCAGCGACATGCCGTCCGGCGATAGCGCGCCGGGGTTGTCGCGCATCTGTTCCTGCAATCCGGCCATGCGGATTTCAAAGAACTCGTCGAGATTGCTGCTGGTGATGCAAATGAAGCGTAGACGTTCGAGCAATGGGACGGCCGGGTCGGCGGCCTGAGCGAGGACGCGCTCGTTGAAACCCAGAATGCCCAGCTCGCGATTCAGAAGAGGGTAGCGGATGGACATCGGCAGAGGCGATGATGCGCGATAGGATTCGAAAGGACGCTCGGAAATTCTCACAGATTGATGGTATTTTTGTGACGTTTACACTTCTCTCAAATTTTATCGCTATCTGACCCACGTGTCGTAAATATGACGCAGGTATTTGCGAACATATGCCGGACGTCCGTCCGCGAGGTGACATGATGGGAACCAGTATGCTTAAAATGGCGCCTTTCAACAGGGCGGGCGTGAGCAGCAGCAACGCGTCCGCGCGCATGGAGTCCTCACAACCGATGGCTAATAATCCGCCATTGCTCGCATCGGTCGACCTCGGTTCGAACAGTTTCCGCCTGATCGTGGGGCGCGTCGAAGAAACCGACGCAGGCAGCCAGATCTACCAGGTCGACGCGCTGCGCGAGCCGGTGAGGCTTGCGGCGGGCCTGTCGCGCGACAAGATGCTCGATCGTGCGTCGCAGGTGCGTGGCTGGGATGCGCTGCGGCGCTTCGGCGAACGGTTGCGCGATTTTCATCCCGATCACGTGCGGGCCGTGGCCACCAACACGCTGCGCGTTGCGAAGAACGCGGGCGAATTTCTCGCCGAAGCGGAAGCGGCGCTCGGTTTTCCGATCGAAGTGATCGCGGGCCGCGAGGAAGCGCGGCTCATCTATGCGGGTGCCGCGCACTCGGTGCCGGCGAGCGCGGGCAAGCGGCTCGTCGTCGATATCGGCGGCGGCTCGACGGAATTCATCATCGGCTCGCATTACACGCCGATCAAAATGGAAAGCCTCTATATCGGTTGCGTGAGCCACAGCCGTGCATTTTTTCCGGCTGGCAATGTCGATGAATACACGATGCGTCAGGCGGAACTCGCCGCGTCGCGTGAAATCCAGATCATCTCCTCGGACTACAGGAAGACCGGCTGGGAACAGGCGATCGGTTCGTCGGGCACCGCGCGTGCGCTTGCGGAACTGGTCGAGGCGAACGGCTTTAACGATGCCGGCATCACGCATGGTATTTCGCGGATCGGCCTCGAACGTCTGAAGCGTGCGCTGATCAAGGCGGAAAACGTGAACCGGCTGAAGTTGATCGCGCTCAAACCCGATCGCATTCCGGTGCTCGCGGGCGGGCTGTCGATCATGCTGGCCGTGTTCGAAGAACTCGATATCGAATATGTGGACACGACCGACGGCGCGCTGCGCCTCGGCGTGCTGTATGACCTGCTCGGGCGCTCGCAGCATCAGGACATGCGCACGATCACGGTCGAGGGGTTTATGCGGCGCTATGGCGTCGATCGCGCACAGGCCGGGCGTATCGGCGAACTGGCCGTGCGCTTCTACGATCAGCTCGACGAGCCCGATCCGGAGCATCGCGCAGAAAACCGCATGTTCCTCGGCTGGGCAGCTGCATTGCATGAAATCGGACTGTCGATCTCGCATAGCTCGTATCACAAGCATTCCGCCTATATCGCGAGCAACGCCGACATGCCGGGTTTTTCGCGCACCGATCAGGCGCGCGTCGCGTCGCTCGTGCTCGGCCACGCGGGCAAGCTCGGCAAGCTCGCGCAGACGCGCGATGTGGAGTGGCCGCTGCTGTTCTGCCTGCGCCTTGCCGCGCTGCTGTGCCGGCGCCGCGCCGATGTCGGGCTGCCCGACATCACGGTCGCGCAGGCGAATGGCGGGTATGAGGTGCGCCTGCCGAATGCATGGGTGGCGAACAATCCGTTGACCGACTACAGCCTGAGCCAGGAAGCGGCGGAGTGGGAGAAGATCCGCACGCCGTATCGGGTCGTTTATACGGATGACTAAGGGGATGACTAAGTAGCTGCCTGCGCGGATGCCTAAGGGGATGCCTAAGCGGATGCCTAAGCGGATGCCTAAGCGGATGATCAAGCAGGGGACGAACGAAAGAACGGGCGGATGAACGAGCGATATCCACTCGTAGTTACCCGATCGGAATGCCAAGAGGCCCAGCAGGTTAAATGCCGGGCCTTTTCGTTTGATCAGCTTTTGTCTGGCTAACGCATGCGCGTTTGCGTGCGCGATGTTAGCGCTTGCTTGTCGCGAATGCGCGACAAGCTGCGGCGCTTGGCTGGACGGTGCGTCAGCGCGGCATTGCGTCGCCGAGGAAGTGGCGGGCGTAGCGTGCGTTGATTTCCGACAGACGGAAGAGCGTCAGGAAGTCGGCTGCGTTGAAGTCCGGATCCCAGGCCGGCGCGCCGCAAATCCTGGCGCCCAGGCGCAGATAACCTTTGATGAGCGGCGGCGGCGCGACTTTCGCGCCTGTTTGCAGATCGTCGTACGGCAGCGGCGTATGCGGGAACGCACGGTATTCCGGCGCCGTCAGTTCCGAGTCGCGCAACGACTTGTACAGGTTCGCCGCGTAGTGGCCGCCATCGCCCATCGGCACGCTCGCGCAGCCGAGCATCGTCTCGTAACCGCTGTGCTGCATATACGAGGCAAGGCCGGCCCACAGCGACATGATCACCGAACCGCTGCGGTAGTCGGCATGCACGCATGAACGGCCGACTTCGACCATTTTCGAGCGCAGATGCGTCAGACGCGACACGTCGAATTCGCCTTCCGCGTAAAGGCGGCCGATGCGCGCCGCCTGATGCGGGGGCAGCGCACGGTAAGTGCCGACCACTTGCAGCGTGTCGAGATCGCGGACCGTCAGGTGATCGCAATACGCATCGAATGCGTCGACGTCGAGGCCGGCGGGCCCCGACAGACGCGCTCCCATTTCGTCGGCGAACACGCGGTAACGCAGACGCTGCGCTTCGCGAAGTTCCTCGTCGGAGCGCACCCACGACACTTGCAGGCGGTGTTGCGGGGTGACCGTTTCCTCGGAGCGTGGCAGACGGCGGCGCGGCTCAAGCGGGATCGAAGCGAAGGGCAGAGTGGGCGTCGGCAGTTCTCGCATTGTGGCGTTCCTGGTCGAAAAGGTGAGGATTCCGCTTTGCCGCCAATGTAGTAACGAGCAGTGACGTTCGCGTGGCAATGCCATGACGATTCGATGACTTCGCGTAAGGTTGACACACTCCTGTTCGTATGGTTTCCAGAAGGGTAGTGGTGCGATCAAATCCGTGCAGATCAGATGAGATCGGGGCTGATCGCGGCGCGCAGTACCGCTTCCACGTCGCCGTTGCGCTCGCGGCTTTCGATCCACCAGATGCCGCCTTTCTTGATCGCCCAGCTTTCGCCGCTCTTCGCGATCAGGCGCGCCGCGACGTGGCCGAGCGTCGGTTGATGTCCGACCACGACGATGGTGGGTGCGACGCCGTCGGGCCAGCCCGCAGCGCCGAGCACGTCGGACGCGCTCGCGTCCGGTGCGATCTCGCGGACCACACGGTACTGGTCGGTCAGTGCTTCGACGGTCTGAATGGTGCGCGTGGCGGGGCTAACGAGAATCACCGCGTCGTTATCGATACGGCTGCGCAGCCATTTCGCGCCGGCCTGCGCCTGCTTGCGGCCGCGCGAAGTCAGTTGGCGGGCGAGGTCATTGGCGGCGGTGTCTTCCGCCTCGGCGTGACGCCAGAGAATCAGGTTCATTGCATGCCTCCCATAAGCGTGATTGCGTGTCCTGGAGCGAGCTTCGATGCGGTCGGTCGCAAGCAATGTCGCATGCGGGATGCCGCGAACGCAAGGAAGGGGTATGGGGAGGGCGGTGCGGGGGGGCGATTGGCTTACAAAGCCTTTTCCGTTGCGTCTGATGTTGCGCCGGATGGAAACAAAAGCAGTAGAAAAGAAAAAAGGGTTTGGCGCGAGCCAAACCCTTGATTCCTTGCCTAGTTCCTTTGGTCGGAGCGAAAGGATTCGAACCTTCGACCCTCTGATCCCAAATCAGATGCGCTACCAGGCTGCGCTACGCTCCGACGAGCCGAGCATTCTATCCGGCTTTCGTACCGAGCGTCAAATCCAGGATCGTGCTGGCGTCAGGCGCACGCGAAAAAGGGGTGTGCCCGACGCCGAAGGCAAGAATCGCGACAGGCTTCCTGGCGCGTGGACCCGCTATATCGTCCCCATCAGCAACAGCACGATCACGACGACCAGCACGACACCGATGATGCCGGTCGGCTGGTAGCCCCAGCCGCGGCTGTACGGCCAGCTGGGAAGGGCGCCGATCAGCAGCAGGATCAGCACGATCAGCAGGATGGTTCCGAGCGTCATGTTATTTCTCCCTTGATGGCCTATGGCCTCGTTATGGCCCGCCCACACGGCGTTTGCCCGGCCGTCGCGCACTGGCGCATGAAATCGCGCCCGCGCGCCCCGGTCGGCACATCGGTCAACGGCACGGTGGTGGGCGAACCGCGCCGTCCAGTGACAGAGGTTCAGCAAGGCGTGTGCCCGTCCCGTGGTGCGGTGCGGGGGCTGTGCGCGGCGCCTCGCTGGAGTTTCGCGGCAGAGCCCAGCATGGAGGACGCGCGCGGCGCACGCGATAGGCGCGTCGTGCGAAAAGAGGGTATCGAAAACGAAGCCTTGCAGCGCCTAATGCTTGCGATGCATCCAGTCGAGCACGTGATGCTCGGCGAGCCAGTGATGCATCATGCCTTCCCCATTGTGTTCGCGCCGATAAGTTCTCGATTCGAAAACCGATAGCGCAACAAGCACCAGCAAGCCCACGCCAAGACCGACCAGACCGGCGATTGATTCGGCATCCATGGCAGCCTCCTCGGGCCATCGTGGCCCTGACTACGTCTCTCTACATAGTAGGACACAGATGCCGCGGACTACCGAATGCCGACCGGCATTCAAGGCGCCGCCCGACGCAGGCGGCCGCCGTAGGTAACATCGCATGACGGCCTTTGCGGGTAGACTCTAACCCCACATTGAATGTTTCGAGTCGAGCCTGCAATATCCATGAAGCGCACTTTTCTGCTTGCCCTCACACTCTCGGCCCTCGCGGGCTGCGCCGATGACGTGACCTTGCATCGTCACGCGCCGCCACAAGATCCGCCGGACTATCACGGCGTGCCGACCGACGACCGGCCGCCGCAAATCATCAACGCACCGGATGCCGCGTCCCAATAAGTGCGGACATCGCGCACGGCGCGGCACGTCGTTGTCGCGCGCGACAGTATTCAGGGCCTACGCAGTCTCGGGTCCGATACTGCGCGTGATGCGCGGCACGTAGCGCGCGAGTGCGATGCCGCGCGCGCCCATGAAAACGAGCAAGGCAGCCCACAATCCGTGGTTGCCGCCCGGGCCCGCCAACGCCCACGACGCGGCGACGAACACCGCAAGCGATACGACCATCGACGTCATCAGCTCGCGCGTGCGCGTCGCCCCGATAAAAACGCCGTCGAGCAGAAAGCCCCACACCGAAACAACGGGCGACAATGCGGCCCAGCCGAGATACGTTTTCGCGGACTCGCGCACGGCCGGCTGATCGGTCAACTGCGCGATGACCCAGCCGCCCGCCATCCAGTAGACCAACGAAAACGCGAGTGCGCCGAGCGCCGACCATAACAGCGTGACTTGCACCGCCCGGCGAAACGCATGACGATCGTGCGCGCCGAGTGCCGCACCGACGAGCGCTTCGGCAGCGTGCGCAAAGCCGTCGAGTCCGTACGACATGAAGGTCTGAAAGTTGAGCAACAGAGCATTCGCGGCGAGCGTCGCATCGCCCTGCCGCGCGCCCAGATGCGTGAACCACGCGTACGACGACAACAGGCACAGCGTCCGCACGAAGATGTCGCGATTGATCGCAATCAGACGTTTGAGCGCAACGCCATCGACTAGCTCGCCTCGCGAAAGCGCCGGCAAGCCGTGCGGCCGCATGCGCCACAACAGCCATGCGCCGAATGCGAAGCCGAGCGCATCGGCGGTCGCGGTCGCTGCGCCGATGCCCGCCACGCCCCAATCGAACCGATAAACGTAGAGCAGCACGGCCGCAATGTTGACGGTGTTGATCAACACCTGCGTGATGAGCGCGAGTCGCACGCGCTGCGTGCCGAGCAGCCAGCCGAGCACGACATAATTCGCGAGCGCGAACGGCGCGGCCCAGATGCGTGCGTGACAGTACGCGCGCGCATGCTGCTCTACCGCCGCACTGCCGCCGAGCACGCGAATCGCGTATTCGATCAACGGTATTTGCACGGCGAGCACCGCAGTACCGATCGCGAACGCAAGCAGCAGCGCGCGGACGACATTGCTGCGCACGCCCACGCCGTCTCCCGCGCCGAACGCCTGCGCGACGAGCCCGGTCGTGCCCATGCGCAGAAAGCCGAAGCCCCAGAACACGAAGTTGAAGAAGAGCCCGCCGAGCGCGACGCCGCCGAGATACGAGGCGTTTGCAAGATGGCCGGCGACCGCCGTATCGACCGCGCCGAGGATCGGTTGCGTCAGATTGGCAAGGACGATGGGAAACGCGAGCCCGAGTACGCGTCGATGCCAACGCACCGGCAACGCGGGCGCACTCGATGATGATTGCGCGTCATGTGCGGCGGCGTCCAACTGTCAGGCCGCATTCACGTGTGGATCAACCGCGCCGAAGCTGATGCGCATTCAACCGCGCTCCTGCACGCAAACCCAAGGCGAGACGACGACTGCCCACAGCTGCGGGTCGCGCGCGGCGAAATCGGCGGCCGTGTCGGCCTGCGCGCGTTCGACGAGCCCGGACGAGAGCCACCGGGTCACCTGTTCGGTATCGTCGTTGGCGATCGCCTCGGCAACGCTCACGAGGTCGAGATCGCGTGCTACGTGCAGCAGCATCCCACGCGCGAAAAAACGCTCGAGTTCCGACCAGCCGATCTTTGCGGTTTCGCCGAGCAGCTTGGCGTAGAGCGGACTTTGCGACGGGCCTTGCGGTGTATCGGGGGAGGTCATCGGAATGCGCGGGTAGCGTGGCCAGTGGGGGCAGTGAGGGAACCGATTGCAGACTTGCGGTCGTTACTATAAACCATCATGTGCGGCTCAACATTCGATTGCGTGGTCACGCGCACGGTCATTCGGGTCGCGTCGCCTCGCGCAGCGAACCGGCGCGAATCAAATGCTCAGTCGAAACAAAAACAACGGCTGGGTGCGCTTGCGTACCAAATCGAGCATGTCGGTCGGATGACGGAAATTGCGTATAACCCTGGCCCGCGTCGAACGCTTCGAACCGCTCCTGTATGACGCATACGAATCGAGATGCCCATTTCATGCGGGTTTTCAAGCAAAGAGCATTCCGATGAACAAATGCGCGGCCATGCAATGCGAGTTGATTCGGTTTCCAAAGCGAGCGCGATGACGCCTATCCGGCTTTCGATCCGTACGCCGACTCACATATTTCGATCAATTAATCGATTGCACGCCTATAGGGGCGTTGCTAGATTTCGTTTCGGCGCATGGTAAACCGGTCCTTTGCCGATATGCGCCGAACCCCCGTTAGCCCGGCCTCGCGCCGGGCCTTTTTTTTGGTTGCGCACGCATGCATTCTTTAAAAAAAACGGGCCCCCGAAGGGCTCGCGGCATGGCCGCATCGTCATAAAAGCACGCTCGCCCAGCGTTGTGCAGGACCTTACTGCTTGCAGCGAATCACCATCGAACGATTCTTGACGTTTGCGCCCAAGATGCCGCCAAGCGATCCGCCCGACGTCGCACCGTTGTCGACGTCCTTCGAGATCACTTCATAGCCATACGCACCGCACACTTCGCCTGCCCGTTGATAGCATTCGCCCCAGTTCGAACTCGCGTCGCTGCCGCTGCAATTGATCGCGAAGCCGGTATCGCCGCTCGGCAGATAAGTCATCGTCGTCGAGCTCGCGCAGCCGGCCAGCGCCGCCGCGACAGAGATCGAAAGGCCCGCTGCCATCGCGCGCGCCGCTGCCAATACGGTTTTCATTCACATTCCTCGCTGTTATCCTGGTGTCGATACGGCGTCGTGCCGTATCTGCCATGTCCCTTGCAATGGAGCCTGCTGCGCGATGCCGGGTTCCCGACGCCGGGTTGCGAACGACGCGTTCACCACGACGCGTCCACAACACGACAGAGCTCGCGCTGCGTAGGCGTCTGTCTCGTGCGCGAACGTTTGCGCGATGCCTTGAAGCGTGACACGCAATGCACACCGATGCCGTCAACGCGGCGGCAACGAATGCGACGGGTCGATCGAGCGGCCATCGTAACGGAGCTCGAAATGCAGCATCACGCGGTCGTTGTCGGTATCGCCCATTTCCGCGATCTTCTGGCCTTGCTGCACGGCCTGTCCTTCCTTCACGAGCAGCGATCGATTGTGCGCATACGCGGTCAGATAGTCGGCGTTGTGCTTGATGATCAGCAGATTGCCATAGCCGCGCAGACCGTTGCCCGCATAGACGACAGTGCCCGACGCGGCCGCGACGACCGGCGTGCCGGCGGTATCCGCGATATCGATGCCCTTCGAGTTCTTGCCGTCGAAGCGGCGGATCACGGTGCCGGCCGCAGGCCATACGAGCGAAATCGGCGGCGCGTTGGCGACGTTCACAGGCGCTTCGGCCGCCGCGCCATTCGGCGCCGCGGCGCTGCTCCGGCTGCGTGCGCTTGCGGTCGACGTCGTCGCCGATGCGGCGCCGGCCGGCGGTGCGACGCGCAGCACCTGGCCCACTTCGATCGCATCCGGATTCGGCAGATTGTTCCAGCGCGTGATGCTCGACACCGACTGCCGGTTATCGCGCGCGATCTTCGTCAGCGTGTCGCCCCGTTCGACGCGGTAAAACCCCGGCCCGACCGGAGCCGAGCCGCATGCGGCCAGCACTGCGACTACCGTCGCAACCAGTGGTGCGCAGGCGAGCCGTCTCATTCTTGTTGTCAACATTGGACCTCGCAAAACCGCCGCCGCGCGGTGGCCGACCGTGCCGGGCTACATGAATGCCGGAAGGGTCGGCGCGCTTATGTCGTACGAACACGCGGCGAAAAGAAAACGCCCGATTCTAACGGTTTTGCACCGCAGCACGGAAAAACCGGTGCCGCGCGCGGAGGTTTCGTCTGCCCGCGTGCGCTCCGGTCGCTTCGGTGCGATTCGATGCGGCTCGGTCCTGTGAATGCTGAAGAACAAACGCCCGCATCACGGCAACGAGCCCACCGCGATGCGCAGCGCCGCGGTTTCTGCCTCACCGGGCTCGAGCCAGCGCAAGCCTTCTTCGTTGTGAATCGCATCGGGCAAGCCGAGCCATGGCTCGACGCAGTAAAAGTCCGACTCCGGCTTCTCGGTCCAGGTAGTGACGGCGAACCAGGGCACCGACCCCGGCCGCTGCAGATCGATGGTGATGCTGCGATTGAGTCCGAGCTGAACCAGACGGACCGGATGCGCGGAAGCGCTCTTCAGGCAGTGGAAGCGATCGAGGATGCGATCTTCGTCGAGCCGGTAGCTCGGCTCGCCGGGCTCGGGCGCCGCAAGCGTGCCGTCCGCCAGCTGATAGAGCGTTTCGGTGCACGGCAACTCGAGCACCGTCTCGTTGCGCTGCGTGTGCGGCAGCGCAAAGTAGAAGTGATGGCCCGCGTAGTACGGCAGGGCGGTGTCGCCGGTGTTCGACGTAGTCAGCTCGACATCGAGCGTATGCGTATCGATAAGCCGATACGTCGCTTCGAAGCGGAAGCCGAACGGGTAGCCGGTGCGTGTCGCCTCGCTGTCGGTGAGCGTCATGCGCACCGTTGCGCGCGCTTCGTCGAGTGCCGCGTCGAAGGCGAGGTCGCGCGCGAAGCCGTGCATCGGCAATGCGCGCACCGTGCCTTGCCGGTCGCGCCATTCGCCGATGCGGCCATCGACGAAATGCCGGCCGAGAAACGGAAACAGCAACGGATTGCCGCCGCGAATTTTCGCGGGGTGGGTCCAGTCCGCCTGATCGGGCCAGAAAATGACGGGGCTACCGTCGATGTCCCAGGACAGCAGCCGGCCGCCGGCTTGTGGCGCAACGCGCAGCCGCGACGGGCCTTGTGCGATCTCGAGGACGTCCTGTTGCTGGAATTGAGGCATGGTCGGTGCGATGTCAAAGCGGTTGATCGAACGTCAAGCGTAGCTCAGCAAGCGGCGCTGCGTGCAGACCACGTGCCCTGCGCGATGCCGCCACGGCGGGGGCGCTCGGGTTGCTGCGGGTAGCGCGGGTTGATGCGGGTGATGCGGGTTGCCGCGGGTTGCCGCTGATTGTGCGCCGCTTTGCGCTACGGGGAAACCCTTTGTCGGGAAATTGCGAGTGTCGTCGAACGGTCGCGGGCGTCGATAATCTGTACCGAGGCCCGATTAAGCCGATCCGGAAATCGGGCTCATCGCTTTCGGAGGCGCTATGGATCTCGCAATGGCAATGGGCGTGGCACTGCTCGGGATGTTCGCGGGCAGTACGATTTATTTTTTCCATAAAGTGACACGCTAAAACGGGGCGTCGAGATCCGCGAAGCCGGACACGCGTTGCGTTAGCCGGCCGAGCGTCCTCTTTGTGCAGGCCCGCCTTGAACGGCGGGCCTTTTTGCTTTCACGGTCGAAAGATTCGTCCGCGGCGCGAGCGGCGCAAGCGTCGCTCGCGAGGGGAAACTGCGCATACGTGCGCCGCACTGCGGAAAAAAAATGGTGAAAAAATCGCCGGGCGCTTGGCGGGTTCGCGTCCCCCAGGCATAATCGACGCGCCTTCAGATCGCCGGAAATCCATGCCCGGTGCGCTGTCTCCCAACCCTTCTCTTCCGTGAGGACCGCCGCGTGAGCCTGTCGTTTCTGATTTTTCTGAGCGTGCTGCAGGGCGTCACCGAACTCTTTCCGGTCAGCAGCCTTGGTCATACGTTGCTCGTTCCCGCATTGTTCGGGATGCACATCGACAAGCACGCGCCACAACTGCTGCCGTTCCTCGTCGCGCTGCATCTGGGTACCGCACTTGCATTGCTATGGTATTTCCGTGAGCGCTGGATCGCACTGATCGGCGGCTTTATCGCGTCGCTCGGCGGGCGGCGCACCGAAGACGGTCACATGATGTGGGCGCTGATCATTGGCACGATTCCGGCCGGCATCGTCGGCCTCGTGCTCGAGAAGCGGCTCGAACGCGTATTTCACGACTTGCGTATCGTAGCGATCGCGTTGATCGTCAACGGCATCCTGCTGTGGCTGGGCGACCGTCTGCAGCGCTCGCGCGCGCACCGTCCGCCGGAGAAGCTCACGTTCAAACAGGCGTTTTTCGTCGGCCTCGCGCAGGTCGGCGCGCTGATCCCGGGCTTCTCGCGCAGCGGACTGACGATGATCGCGGGCAATGCGGCGGGACTGACCGCGGAGAAAGCCGCCGAATTCGCGTTTCTGCTCGGCACGCCGATTATTTTCGCCGCCGGCTTGCTCGAGGTGCCGAAGCTCTTTCACGCGCCGGAGCAGCTTGGCGATGCGGCGCTCGGCGGCGTGCTGACAGCGATTGCCGCTTATCTGAGCGTGCGTTTTCTGATGCGCTATTTCGAAGGGCGTGGGCGGCTCGCGTCGTTTGGCGTCTATTGCGTGATCGCGGGGCTCGTGTGTCTCGGCTGGTTTATCACGCATCCGCAGCCGGTGGCGTGACGGTCAGGCGGCTCCCGTAATACGAGCCGCGCACACCGCGGCGGCTTCGCGCTCGGGTAGAATGCCGGCTCGCCCGCAATGGGCGAGCATCGAGGCGGCGAACTGACGAATGAATCAATTCGCGGAGAATTCCTCCGGCCGCGTTCGGTCACAGGTGAAATGAGCGGTGCATTGGTGTAGCATCACCGCTCTTTCGTGCGGCAGTAGCTCAGCTGGATAGAGCATCGGCCTTCTAAGCCGAGGGGCGGGGGTTCGAGTCCCTCCTGCCGCGCCAATACTGGTAAGGCTTTCCGTCGAATTGGTAAGTTACGGAAAAAGATTTTTATTTGCTAGTAGGACATTCTGAGGACAAATCTCGCGCATCTTCGGGAATGCGGGCCCTCGACAGTCCTCTGCGGTATGCGTTCCCTCGCCACGCTTGATACGAGATTCCTCGCACCGCGACGGAGATGCGTACCCGGCCGCCTATTCCCAACCGTACTGGTTTGGCGCAGTACGTTTGTCCCCAAGAGGCTGCACGTTACATTGGCCGATTGCTCAGCTTCAATCAGCTTCCCCGTGGAGCACCGATAATCTGTAGGGCAGCCCCTCGCGGCCATAGGGATGCCGAACCAGATCACGGTCCCAATGGATTGAATCGAGCCTGCGTCATTACAACAAATGGCGCCGTGACGCGCAGTCCCGGGTGTCTTAAGACGGGCCCGCGGGACAATCGATACGCACCTTCGGACGCAGACACCTCCCTTGTTGCGGGCGCGCGATGCGGACCTTGAGACAACAAAGTCCAAGTCGGATCGTAGCCATGTCGTTCTGTGAGCCAAGGAGTTGGTAGAATGTTTTGTCTTCCTAAGACCGCTTGGCCTCCGACTTTCCATACCTGTTCTCTATGCTTATTTAGTTCGTTCCCTAATTTAAGAGTTTTCGTATTGCCACCTTTCCATTGTCGACCGAGCATTGCGAGTCGCGCGGCACAAGCCGCCATTGCATTGCCGGTCGCATCAGCGGTCGGCGGTCTTCGACTTACTCACAGAGGAACTGGAGATGTTGGAGCAAAAGAGAAGAGGCACGTTCCATTTCTTCGCGACGATCGGGGCGCGCACTGAGCGTGGTGGCCGTGTGACGAGCGGATCAGACATGAAAATGTGCGAGCTGCCGGTCCCCCGTGTCGGCGATGTTGTCGCCTATCCCGACGCGAGTGAAGCCGTCGTCATGAACCGCGCAGGCGCTGCCGCAGCGTATGGCAATCAACTCGTCGCCCTTGTCGGTAGCACGCTCAGTAGCGGCGATCGCATAGTCGCAACGATTTGGACCGAGCTTGAAATCGGTGTTCTTGCTCGTCCGGGCGAAGTCACGGGAACACAGCGCCGCGCCGGATGCGTCGGCGATTTCATCAGGTATTCCGACGGCTCTCGCGCCCGCATCATTATCGGTATCGGCGTGCTGGGCGGTACTCACGCGTTCGCGGTCGTCGGTAGGCTGCTTGATAACGACGACATGATCACGGACGGCACGCATCGCGAAGCCAGCACCGTAACCGCCTATGTGCCTGCAGACACGCATGGCCTGGCGCTCACACGTCGCTGAGGAATCACGATGAAACGTCGCATTGCGGTCGTCGGCGACACACTGACGAGCGGCGGGTATGTCCTGCCATACGAACGAAAAACGGGCTTCACATTCCACGGCCACGACGCCGCGCTTGTCGGCGGTTACGCGTACTGCGAAACCTGTCAAAGCACCGGCACCATATGCAAGGCGGGCGGCCCGAAGCGCGTCAGCTACATGGGCTCGTGTGAGGCTGCGCTTGATAGAGATATTGTGTTTTGCAAATGCGAAAGCCCTCCGCAGATCATCGCGGTGCTTGCGGGAGATTCGACGGTCGATGACGAAGCGGAGAAATATGCGGCCACAGCGCACTCAACGGGTATGAACCGCAGTGAAGCAGGCAACGCGAACACGCAGTCGAGCACTTCCTATGACGAGCAGGTAGCCGCACGTGGGAGTTACGTCGCGTTGCGAGGCTATCCGTACCTGATTGAAATGGCGAACGGCAAATCCGTCTGCGGTCGTATCGACTCTGGTGGCCGTTTGCCTCGCGTCCAGACGGATAGCGCCGACACCTACTCGATTCATTGGGGTGATGAAGCCCTGAGCCACGAGGGCTGGAACTGATGCCAAACAGCAAAACCGTTGTGCGTACAAACAATACGCCAGGCTCGATAAAAGAAGTTGAGCTGAAGGCTGTCACGTTCGCGCAACTATGGAACAACTACCCGACAGGCAACCCGTACGATAACCCGGCATACAAGAATCAATGTGCCATACGCATGAGCGTCACACTTCATCGCGTCGGGATTGGCATGAAGTCATTCTCGTCCAAACTGGTCCGACCTTCGTCGGGCCACGCAACCATTGGCCGTATCATGCTTGGGGGAAAGCCCATTGCGACACGCGCCGACGAAATGGGCCAATGGCTTGGACTCCAACCCTTCGCAGGATTGCCAAAAGCCCAGGACGTAACTGGCCCAGATTGGCAAGAGAGGATAAAAGGTCGCACGGGCATTATTCAGTTTTCGCGTTACTGGTCACGCGAAGGCGAGAGCGCGGACAGCGCGAGCGGCGGCCATATTGACTTATGGAATGGCCGTTCTTTAACGGGTGGGATTTCCTCTTTCCTGCGCTTCCGTGTAGGTATGGCATCAACCTGGTGGTATTCGGACTTGGGCCAATCCAGGCAGATTCTTTTCTGGGAAATCCGGTGAGACGATTTGCATCGCTCGTACTGTTCGGCGTGTCGGGCTATTTGACGGGATATGCGATTACCGCGCTACTTCTCGCGTTCGTGCCGCGCTGCGGGTACGACTGCGAAAATCATTCGTTCACTGTCGCCTCGCTGTCGGTAGCTGGCTGTACGCTCGCGTTTCTTTTAGCGGGCTATATGTTGACGCGTGGCGCGCGCCTCACCGTCGTTCGAACGCTTGCCGCATCTGCTGCTCTAGCGGCGTTTGCGCTTCTGGCGGCGAGTGGGCGATATGTCTATGAGTTGCACGCCCATTATCAAAATGCGGAAGCGGCGAGGCCCGTTGTTGCTGACTTCGATTTTATGTATATGGCGATAGCAACGCGCGACGTGCAGACCTACACCAAAGCCAAGGAAGGTACGGCGAAGCTCGCCAGCGTCATTCCGCGATGGCAACGTTGCCTGATTGACGGTGCATGGTGCGACGGTCACCCCAAACAAGCGCATATGCGTTGCAAAAGTGGGGTCGTGTATGTCAATGAGCCGGACTGGAATGCATTTTCTCTGATACCGCAGGAGAACCTACCGGGCGCAATTCCGATGCAGTCTATGAATCTTTGCGCGCGTGACAATGTGCCCGATCCTTGAGCAAGCGATGGCAACATTAAAGCGCTACTGCACCGGGAGTACGGCGGACACTTTACTCGATAAGTCATTGAGATCAACGTTTTACGGGCCGCAGTGGACTGCTCTGGTTGGAAAAAAGCTCTTCCAGCCGAGGGGCGGGGGTTCGAGTCCCTCCTGCCGCGCCAATCGCTTCGCGGCCGTCCGCTTTATAGCAATCGGCCAGCCATCTCGTCTGCCGCCCTGTCTCGCCCTCTACATCCACCCCAGGCCCGCTTGCGTCCCATCCGCCGGAAAGTACTCGGCGCCGATCCATCCGCTCCAACCGGCCGACTGCAGCGCCTCGAAGACTTTCGGATAGTTGATTTCGCCGGTCCCGGGCTCATGCCGGCCCGGCACATCCGCGATCTGTATGTGCGCTGCGTACGGCAGGCTCGCCAGCATCCGCTCGATCAGATTGCCTTCGCCGCGCTGCACATGAAACAGGTCGAGCATGATCTTCAGATTCGGACGTTTCAGCGTCTCGATCAATGCAATCGCCTGCTGCTGTTTCGTCAGAAGGTAGGTGGGGCGATCGACGGAATTGAGCGGCTCGATCATCACCGTCAGCGCGTGTCGTGCCGCCATGCCGCACGCTTCGTCGATGTTCGCCCGATACGCGTCCCACGCCGCTTCGTGCGATAGCGACGCGTCGACGATGCCCGCCATCACATGAACATTCGGACACCCGATCACCTGTGCGTATTCGAAAGCCTCATGCAGCGACTCGATAAATGCGCTGCGCCGGCGCGGATCGGCGGCGAGGCCCCAGTCGCCAGCGTTCACATTGCCGGGCGCGGTATTGATGCCGATCATCGGCAGGCCGTGCGCGAGCAACGTGTCGCGCAAGCGGGCAGGCGGGACGTCGTACGGAAACCACATCTCGACGGCGTGAAAGCCGCTCGCGCGCGCCGCCGCGATACGTTCGGCGAGCGGGCGATCCTGGAACAGCGTCGACAGATTGGCAGAGAACTTGAACATAGGCGGTGAGCGTGATTGCGGTGATGGGTGGGAACCGGGCTCAGGCATCATAGATCCGATGATCCCGGACGCGATGGCTTGCCTGTCCTCGCGCTGCGATAAATGCCGACGCCATCGAGCACGATACGTTCGCAGCAGCCGGTGAAGAACCGGTCACGGTGGTCCGCGACGCGCGATCATTGCACAGAAAGCCGCTATTGTGCAGCGCCCAATGCAAGTCCGGCGACTAGTCCAGAAGGTACCGGGCCGACCGCATACTGGTCATTCGTTCGATCGCGAGCCCGCGTCGCGACCGGCCCTCGCTCGACGACCCGCTACTCGACAACATGGTCGTCGTTCCTCGATACGTTCACGGACGGGGGATCCACGGCTCGCGCGCCCTCGAATCCACGCGTGCGGAGCCGCATCGGTCGATTACGCCGTGGCGCCACGCGGCGAACCACGATTTCGCGCGCTTTGTGAGATCGGCCGCGTCGCGCGCGTGCTATTCTTTTCAGGTCCAGATCGAGACACGCCGATCATCGGGCCGCCCGTCGATTGGCCTCCTGAGGCCAATTCGCCGAGGCCGACCCGCGCCCGACCACCCACGGAGATCCAAGCAAAATGCCGATCCGAAACCGGACTTCACGTCAACTGCGTCATTCCCGTTTGCTGAGCCACCTGACGATCGGCGCTGCGCTCGTCGCGGGCTCGCTTGCCGCGCACGCGGCGAACCTCGGCTTTCTGAACGACACGCCAATCAGCTACATGAAGCAGCGCGATATCGATTCGCTGCGCTCGGCCGCGGACAAGGTGCTCAGCAACAAGGCGGACGGCGAATCGACTACGTGGAATAACGAGGGCACCGGCAACGGCGTGAAAATCGATGCGCAGCTGACGCCCGTCGATACCGCGAAAGACGGCGCGAACACCTGCCGCACGGTGCGCGTGGTGCTCAACGCGAAAGGGCAGTCGGTGAATCTGGGGCCGCGCTACTGCCGACAGGGCAACAGCGGCCGCTGGATCCTGCAGAAGAAGCATTGAGCGAGCGCATCGTTTCATGCGGCGTCGTGCTGCTCACGCCCGATGGCCGCGTGCTGCTCGCGCATGCGACCGGCACCAATCATTGGGACATTCCGAAGGGGCACGGCGAAGCCGGTGAAGCGCCCGCGGTCACGGCATTGCGCGAACTGGTCGAGGAGACCGGCATCACGCTCGGCGTCGAGCGACTCAAGGATCTCGGCCGCTTCGTCTACCGGCGCGACAAAGACTTGCATCTGTTCGCCGCGCGGGCGCGACCGAACGAACTCGACCTGACGCCGTGCACGTGTACGTCGCTGTTTCCGCGACGTTCGGACGGCGTGATGATTCCCGAGATGGACGCATACCGCTGGTGCCGGCCCGACGAAGTCGAGCGGTATGCAAGCCGAAGTTTGACACGGCTGTTTCAGACGACGTTATCGCTTGCGGAACTGCATCAGTCGCTGTAACGACTCTGCGCCGCCTGTGGTGCGGCGGTGGTCTTCGCGCGTGCCGTTCGAGAGCCTGCCGCTCAGTCCAGCGCCTTGTCGTTCGGATGCGCGAACAACGCGCGCATTTCCTGCGATAGCGGGTAATTGAGGTTAATCCCATGCGGCGGAATCGGCTGCGTGAACCACACGTTGTAGAGCCGCTCCGCTTCACCCGAAGTCTGCATCTGCGAGATCACGCCGTTGACGAGGTCGCGAAACGGCTCGTCGCCCTTGCGGAACATGCATGCATAGGTCTCGTAGCCAAGCGGCGTGCCGGTCACGATGAAGTCGTCGGGGCGCGGGTCGCTTGCGCGAAAGCCGTACAGAATGGGCTCGTCCATCACGAAGGCGACCGCGCGGTCCGACTTGATGGCGGCGAATGCGTCAGAGTGGTCCTTCACGCTCGCGATGCGCATGTTCAGCTGCTTCTCGCTGTTCAGTTGCCGCACGAGCCGCTCGTCGGACGTGCCCGCGGTCGTCACGACCGGCTTGCCCGCGAGATCGGCGAAGTCGGTGATACCCGAGTTCTTGCGGACGAGCATTCGCACCGCGTACTGAAACAGGCTGTTCGAGAATGCGGCGACGTTTTCGCGATCGCGCGTGTGTGTCGTCGAGCCGCACTCGAAGTCGATCTGATTGTTGACAAGCATCGGGAAGCGGTTGGCCGACGTAATCGAAACTTCGCGCACGCGCAGATTCGGCAGGCCCAGCGTCTTGCGAATTTCCTCGACGATGGCGAGCGCGATTGTCTGCGAATAGCCGACCGTGCGGCCGCCGTCCGAATACGAAAATGGAATGGACGCTTCGCGCACGCCCAGCACGACAACGCCTTCGTCGCGAATCTTTTTGAGCGTGCCGCTGAGCTCTTCCGAGCGCGACCCCGACAAAGCCGATGCGGCATCCGATGTGGACGCGTACGCAGCCGCGCATGTCGCGATCGATGCGGTAAAGGTTGCGAACTTTACGAACCTGACGAATTTCGCAACAACAGGCAATGCGATCGCGGCAAGTGCGACACGCGAGTCTCGACGTACAACAGCGTTCATCAATCGTTTCCCCCGGGCAGGCGTTTCTTCCGGCCTTTCTGTCTCCTTCGAAGGACCGTTGTTATCGGTGATCAACCCGCGATGAACCGCTTGTCTGCGTTACGCCGGCTTGCCCCAACTGTCGCGCAGACTGACGATGCGGTTGAATACGGGTTTGCCCGGCTTCGTGTCGTAACGATCGGCGACGAAGTAGCCATGGCGTTCGAACTGATAGCGTTCCTCCGGCGCCGCGTCGCGCGCGCCGGGTTCGACGTAGGCTTGCGCGATTCGCTTCGAATCCGGATTGAGCGCCTCGAGGAAATCGCGGCCGCCCGCGTCGGGCTGCGCTTCCTTGAAAAGGCGGTCGTAGAGACGCACCTCCGCGGGACATGCGCCGGCCGCGCTGAGCCAGTGAATCGTGCCCTTCACCTTGTAGCCGTTCGCGCCTTCGGTGCCCGAGCGGCTATCGGGAAAGTAGTTGCAGTGCACCGCGACGACGTTGCCGTTTTCGTCCTTGTCGGCGCGCGTGCATTCGACGACGTAGCCGTACTTGAGGCGTACCTTGTTGCCCGGAAACAACCGGAAGTAGCCCTTCGGCGGCGTTTCGTTGAAATCTTCACGCTCGATCCACAGCTCGCGCGAGAACGGAAACGTGCGCGTGCCGCGCTCCGGATGATGCGGATGCACGGGCGCGCTGCATTCCTCGGTCGTGCCTGCGGGGTAGTTGTCGATGATGAGCTTGAGCGGATCGAGCACCGCGGTCCCGCGCGGCGCCTTGTCGTCGAGATCGTCGCGCAGCGCGCCCTCGAACACGCTCATGTCGATCCACGAGTCGACCTTCGTCACACCGATGCGATCGCACAGCAACTGGATCGATTCGGGCGTGAACCCGCGCCGCCGCAAACCGACGACGGTCGGCATGCGCGGATCGTCCCAGCCGTCGACGTGGCCTTCGGTTACGAGTTGCAGCAGCTTGCGCTTGCTCGTGATCGCGTACGTGAGATTCAAACGCGAGAATTCGATTTGCTGCGGCAGTGGCCGCGTGAAGACGCCGGCTGCGGCGAGTTCGTCGAGAATCCAGTCGTAGAGCGGACGATGGTCTTCGAATTCGAGCGTGCACAGCGAATGTGTGATGTTCTCGAGCGCATCTGAAATGCAGTGCGTGTAGTCGTACATCGGGTACACGCACCAGGTGTCGCCGGTACGGTAGTGATGCGCGAAGCGGATGCGGTACAGCACCGGGTCGCGCATATTGAAGTTCGGCGACGCCATGTCGATCTTCGCGCGCAGCACGTGCTCGCCTTCCTTGAATTCGCCGGCCTTCATGCGGCGAAACAGGTCGAGGTTCTCTTCGACAGAGCGGTTGCGATACGGCGACGGCGTGCCGGGCTCGGTGGCCGAGCCGCGATTCGCGCGCATGGCTTCGGCCGACTGGCTATCCACGTACGCCTTGCCGCGTTCGATCAGCAGCTCGGCGAACGCGTAGAGCTTGTCGTAATAGTCGCTCGCGTAGTACAGGTGCTCTTTTTCGTCTTTCTTCCATTCGAAGCCGAGCCATTTCACCGCGTCGATAATCGATTCGACGTACTCGAAGCTTTCCTTTTCCGGGTTCGTATCGTCGAAGCGGAGATGGCACACGCCGCCATAGCTGCGTGCGATGCCGAAGTTCAGACAGATGCTCTTCGCGTGGCCGATATGCAGATAGCCGTTCGGCTCGGGCGGGAAGCGCGTTTCGACGCGCTGGGCCCATTTACCGGAGCGATTGTCGTCGTCGATGATGTTGCGGATGAAGTTGGCGGCGGGCGCGGCGGCGGATGCGTCGCCGTGCTCGCTGTGCTTGCGGTCTGTACTCATGCGAATGGGAGAAGGTGACGAGGGCGCGCGCTGCTCCCTCTAATCCGACAATTCTACCTGACGGCATTGTGAGGTACAGCGCTTTGACGCGGCCGCGGTCCGGCGCACGCGGCACGCAGCGCCGCGGTGTGAGGGGGCGCGGCACGAGGCGGGATGGGCGCGCGGGTTCGAGGCGATCCGAAAGGCGCTGTAACAGGACGTAAATCGGTTTGGACCGCGAGCGCCGGCGCCGGTAGCATGCCGCCAACGGCGAAGTGGGTCCCGAGTCCGAAACGTTCGTCCGGGCTGCAGGCGGGCGCGATGTTTGCGCTTCGCCAGGTTCGCCGCTGCTTCGCTGTGGCGCTTTGGATGTTTCGCACGGCACGCTATCTTCGCGGGTCGCAAGGCGGAAAAAGGCGCGGAAACGGCGCGGAAACTGCGCGGAAACTGCGCGAGTAGCGACGCGAATAACGGCGGACCCGAATAGCAGTGCGGACAATGCGCACGAACAGATGGTTCGAAGCAGCGCGGGCATAGGCGCGGACGGGATGCGCGAGCGGATTCACCGGTGAACGTGCGCGCGCAACCACGCGCGCAGGGTCGCGCGACAGGAGTCGCCGGCGCGCCGGCGAACGCATGCGCGATCGACTTCGCCGACCAGGCTTTCGGCTGCGTTCTGCGTCGAAGGCTTCTCGCCCCCTGTGCCATTGCGTCGATGGGTCGATGGGTCGATGGGCCGATGACCGTCCACCCGGCGCGGTGTGCAACACTTCCCGTGTTCGCTTTGCCGGCATCCGGCCGGCACTCATTTTTTCCGGAGTTCCCTGCATGCCTCCTGCGACGCTCGATGCGCGCTTTGCGCGTCACGCCTTTTCAGGCAATAGGGCCGACATCGACACAGCCGGCCGCACACTCGCTCGCGAGACCTTGCATGCGGCCGCGCTCGCGGCGCTGCTGGGCGCGCTCGTGCTCGGCGCGATGCCTGCCGGGGCAAAGAGCGCGCCCGCCAGGACCGTGTTCGACGCATCGGCGGTCGCGACACCCGATCGCTATAGTGCGGACGCCGCGCAGCAGATTTTCGCGGAGGGCGGCAACGCGGTCGACGCGGCGGTCGCGATCGCGTTCGCGCTCGCCGTTACGCGTCCCGACGCGGGCAACCTCGGCGGCGGCGGATTCATGACGCTGCAGGTCGACGGCAAGCCGTACTTTCTCGACTACAGCGCGCAGGCGCCGCAACGGGCGACGCGCGATATGTATATCGACGACAAGGGCAACGTCGTCAAGAACATGAGTTCGATCGGTTTCCGGGCGGCGGGCGTGCCGGGCACCGTCGAAGGCCTGTGGGAAGCGCAGAAGCGCTTCGGCAAACTGAAGTGGAAGCAGGTGCTTGCGCCGGCCATCCACTATGCGAGCGATGGCTTCGTCGTCGACGCGTCGTTGCAGAAGCGCCGCGACGATGCGGCCGCGAAATTCGCGGGCAAGACGAACTTCAACGTGTACTTCGCGGGTTTGAAGACGGGTGCGACGTTTCGCCAGCCGGAACTCGCCCAGACGCTCGGACGGATCGCCGACGACGGTGGCCGCGAATTCTACGAAGGGCAGACCGCCGATCTGATCGAGAAGCAGATGTACGGCCACGGAATGATTTCAAAGGCGGATCTGGGGCAGTACAAGGCGGTCTGGCGCGACCCGCTCGCGGCGGACTGGAACGGCTACCGGATCGTGACGGCGCCGCCGCCGAGCTCGGGCGGCATCGCATTGATCCAGCTGCTGAAGATGAAAGCGGATCTGAAGCCGCAGTTCGCCGGGCTCGAGCTGAACTCCGCGCCGTACATCCAGCTGATTGCGCAAATGGAAGACCGCGTGTTCGCGGACCGCGCGAAGTACGCGG
Organism: Paraburkholderia sp. SARCC-3016; assembly: GCF_031119615.1. Classification (NCBI taxonomy): domain Bacteria; kingdom Pseudomonadati; phylum Pseudomonadota; class Betaproteobacteria; order Burkholderiales; family Burkholderiaceae; genus Paraburkholderia; species Paraburkholderia sp. SARCC-3016. The sequence continues at coordinate 118,389 of NZ_JAVHZD010000021.1, forward strand.
CCGATCCGGACGCGGTGCCGGTGCCGGTCGGCAAGCTCACCGGCGATGCGTACCTCGCGCAGCGCGCGGGCGAGGTGAAGGACCTGTGGGCGCAGCAGAAGGCGGCGGAAGAGAAGGCGGCGCGGGAGAAGGCGGAACAGGAAAAGGCCGCGCGCGAGAAAGCGGAACAGGAAAAGGCGGCTCAGGAAAAGGCGGAGCAGGAGAAAGCGCAACAGGCGGCAGAACAGGCGGCGCAACAGGCTAGCGGAGCGGCTGCGAGCGCGGTGCAGGGCAGCGCTGCAGCCCCCGCCAGCGCGGGGCCGGCGGGGGCGAGTCAGGCTGGCGCCGCGGCGCAACCCGCCGTGCCGCAAGCTCCGGGGCAGTCGAACGCAACGCAGCGAGACGCGGGGCAGGCGAGTGCAGGGCAGCCCGGCGCGGGACCGGCGAACGCAGGTCAGCCGAATACGAATCAGCCCGGCGCTGCTGCGTCTGGCGCAGGTCAGCCGAACGCGAGTCAGCCGGGTGGCGGGCAGGCGAATGCGGGGCCAACGAATGCCGGGCCAACGAATGCCGGGCAAACGAATGCGGTCGCGGCGAGCGCACCGGGCGCACCGCAAGCAAACGTGCCTCAGCCGCAACCGGTTCAAGCGAGGCCCGCTCAGCCGGCGCCGGCGCAGCCTGATGGCGCCTCGGCATCGAACAATGCCGCTTCGGGTGATGCGCCGTCGACGGAGAAGCCTCAGACGACGCATTTTTCAGTCGTCGACAAATGGGGCAACGCAGTATCGAACACGTACACGCTGAACGGTCCGTTTGGTTCCGGCGTCGTCGTCGACGGCGGCGGATTCCTGCTCAACGATGCGATGGACGATTTTGTCGCGAAGCCCGGCGCGGGCATGGACGAGGCGAACACGATCGCGCCGGGCCGCCGGCCCGCGTCTTCGATGACGCCGACGATCGTGCTGAAGGACGGCAAGGTCGTGCTGGTCATCGGCACGCCGGGCGGCTCGCGCATTTTTACGACGATCTTCCAGGTGATGACCGATCTGTACGACTTTGGCATGCCGCCGACGAACGCGCTGGCCGCGATGCGCTTTCATCATCAGGCATTGCCGCCGAAGGCGATTTACTGGGAGCCGTACCGCCCGATCGCCGGCGATCTCGCGCAGCAGCTGCAACGGCTCGGTTACACGCCGGAAGGACAGGACTTTAACGGCGACGTGCAGATGATCAGGATCGACGGCACGACGCCGCAGCCGGCGGCGGACCCGCGCGGCGCGGGTGTTGCGCGCGTGTTTCCTTAGCAGGCAATCCGCAGCAGTTGGGTGTCGATCGGACACCTTGAACGACAAACGGGGATGACGTGATGGTGTTGCAAAAAGAACCCAACGTACTGGTGCTGCCGGGGTATCTGGACTCCGGCCCCGGGCATTGGCAAACCCGCTGGGAGGCTGCGCACGCGTCGTTCTCGAGGGTGCGCATGCCCGACTGGGAGCATCCGGTGCGCGACGACTGGTGTCACGCGCTCGACGCCGCCGTGACCGCGGTAACGGCGGAAGGCGCACCGGTTGCGTTTGCCGCGCACAGCCTCGGCTGCCTCACTGTAGCGTGGTGGGCGACCCGCTATGCCGCGCCCGCGCAGCGCGACAAGGTGGCCGGCGCGCTGCTCGTAGCCGTGCCGGATCCGGCGTGCCGCGCGTTTCCCGCCACCGCGAGCGGTTTTGCGCCCGTTCCCGACGAACGCCTGCCGTTTCCGACCATCGTCGTCGCCAGCACCGACGACCCCTACGGTGGCGTGCCGTTCTCACACACGTGCGCGGCCGCGTGGGGCAGCCGCTGGATCAGCATCGGCGCACGCGGTCATATCAACGCGGATAGCGGCCTTGGCGACTGGCAGGACGGGCTGGGTTGGCTCAAGTCGTTTGCCTGAACGCGATGCCGATAGCTGAACCTGGTTGCCTCGAAGGCGCATCGGCATCGATGTCAGCCTCGGTATCAGCCTCGGTATCAGTGTCGCATCAGCGCCGGAGCCGTGACCGGCACCTGCGCGGGCAGTCCGGTCGCCTGCACGAAGTCAGCCCTCCCGAAAGTCGCACCGCCGGTTACACCACCTGTTGCGCGCGCAATGCGGCGATCCGTGCATCGTCGTAGCCGAGCACGCTGCGCAGCACGTCCTCGGTGTGCTCGCCCAGAGTGGGCGGATGCGCGGCCGCTTGCGGCGGCGTTTCCGTCATCCTGATCGGGTTGCGCACGAGCTTCACAGTGCCGCCCGACGGATGCGGCAACTCGACCCGCATGCCGCGCGCGATCACCTGCTCGTTATCGAACACCTCGCGCAGATCGTTGATCGGCCCGCACGGCACCTGCGCAGCTTCGAGCACATCGATCCATTCTCGCTTGCTGCGCTCGCGCACCATCGCGGCAAGCAGCGGCACCAGCGTTTCGCGGTTGCGCACGCGCGCCGGATTGGTCGCGAAGCGCTCGTCGTCGGCAAGCTCTGCATGCCCGCCGGCTTCGACGAACTTGCGGAACTGCCCGTCGTTGCCGACCGCCACGATGATCCATCCGTCGCTCGTCTGGAACGTCTGATACGGAACGATGTTCGGGTGCGCGTTGCCCCAGCGCGCGGGCGGCGTGCCGCTCGCAAGGAAGTTCGAGTTCATGTTGGCGAGCATCGCGACCTGTACGTCGAGCAGCGCCATGTCGATGTACTGCCCGGCGCCGGTACGATCGCGATGCGCTAGCGCGGTGAGCACGGCGACCGTCGCGTACATGCCCGTCATCAGGTCGGCGATCGCGACGCCGGCCTTTTGCGGACCGCCGCCGGGCTCGCCGTCGCGCTCGCCGGTGATGCTCATGAAACCGCCGAGGCCCTGCACGATAAAGTCGTAGCCGGCGCGCTGCGCGTACGGACCGGTTTGCCCGAAGCCTGTCACGGAGCAGTAGATGAGGTCCGGCTTCACCGCGCGCAGCGATTCATAGTCGAGGCCGTAGCGCTTGAGTTGCCCGACCTTGTAATTTTCCAGCACGACGTCGCTCGTCGCGGCAAGCTCGCGCACGATGCGCTGGCCTTCGGCCGTAGCGATATCGACCGTGACCGACCGCTTGTTGCGGTTCGCCGCGAGGTAATACGCCGCCTCGCGCGTATCGGCGCCGTCGGGCGACTTCAGGTACGGCGGGCCCCAATGGCGCGTGTCGTCGCCGGCGCCCGGACGCTCGATCTTGATCACGTCGGCGCCGAAATCGGCGAGCGTTTGTCCGCACCACGGACCGGCAAGCACGCGGCTGAGGTCCAGCACGCGGATATGACTGAGAGCGCCCATGTTCGGTTAATGTCTCCTCGACATGCGAGCGGCGCGGCGGCGCGCCGCTTCACAATTGCAAGCGGATTCCAGCGACGTCACGCATCTTAAGCGATCGCGGCGCGCGGGCCTATTCGGCCAAACGGCATAGGTAAAACGCACATGCCGACGCGGCGCCGCGCGAAGCGGGCAGACCACCGGAACGCCAGCTACCGGCGCGCTCGCTACCGCGACGCCGGCTGCCGGACACGCGAGTGCAGGCCGCGCCAGGCGCGACTTGCGGCCGATTGCCCTGGCCGTTCGGCCAGCACCGCGCGCGGCGGGCGATGCGCCGTCGCGTGCGCTCGCCGATCCCGTATAATCGGCGGTTCAGGAAACCCCCGATTCACGACGCCGACAAACCTTGAACAAGGCGTCGGAACCATGCCCGGAACCCGTCCCCAGCACGTTATGAAAGCCGCCGAAATCCGCGAGAAATTCCTCAAGTTCTTCGAATCGAAGGGCCACACGATTGTCCGTTCGTCGAGCCTCGTGCCGGGCAACGACCCGACGCTGCTCTTTACGAACTCGGGCATGGTTCAGTTCAAGGACGTGTTCCTCGGCGCCGAAAAGCGGCCGTACTCGCGCGCCACGACGGCGCAGCGCAGCGTACGCGCGGGCGGCAAGCACAACGACCTCGAGAACGTCGGTTACACCGCGCGTCACCATACGTTCTTCGAGATGCTCGGCAACTTCTCGTTCGGCGACTATTTCAAGCGCGACGCGATCCACTACGCGTGGGAGTTGCTCACCACCGTCTACCGGTTGCCGAAAGACAAGCTGTGGGTCACCGTCTACCAGGAAGACGACGAAGCGTACGGCATCTGGGCGAACGACGTCGGCGTGCCGACCGAACGCATCATCCGCATCGGCGACAACAAGGGCGCACGCTACGCGTCGGACAACTTCTGGCAAATGGCCGATACGGGTCCGTGCGGCCCGTGCTCGGAAATTTTCTACGACCATGGCCCGGACGTCTGGGGTGGCCCGCCGGGATCGCCCGAAGAAGACGGCGATCGCTACATCGAGATCTGGAATCTCGTGTTCATGCAGTTCAATCGCGACGCGCAGGGCAACATGACGCCGCTGCCGAAGCCCTGCGTCGATACCGGCATGGGCCTCGAGCGGATTGCAGCCGTGCTGCAGCACGTGCACAGCAACTACGAAATCGATCTGTTCGAGGCGCTGATCTCTGCCGCGGGGCGCGAAACCGGCGTTGCCGACCTGACGAACAACTCGTTGAAAGTCATTGCAGACCATATTCGCGCGTGCTCGTTCCTGATCGTCGATGGCGTGATTCCGGGCAACGAGGGTCGTGGCTACGTGCTGCGCCGCATCGTGCGGCGCGCAATCCGCCATGGCTACAAGCTCGGCCGCAAGGGCGCGTTTTTCCATAAGCTCGTGGCGGACCTCGTCGCGCAGATGGGCGGCGCCTATCCGGAGCTCAAGGAAGCCGAAACACGCGTGACCGACGTGCTGCGTCAGGAAGAAGAGCGTTTCTTCGAGACGATCGAACACGGCATGTCGATTCTCGAAAGCGCGCTGGCCGATCTCGACTCGAAATCGGTTAAAACGCTCGACGGCGAGCTTGCGTTCAAGCTGCACGACACGTATGGCTTCCCGCTCGATCTGACCGCGGACGTGTGCCGCGAGCGCGGCGTCGCGGTCGACGAACCGGCATTCGACGAAGCGATGGCGCGCCAGCGCGAGCAGGCGCGCGCGGCCGGCAAGTTCAAGATGGCGCAGGGTCTCGAATACTCGGGTGCGAAGACCACGTTCCACGGCTACGAAGAGATCGTGTTCGACGACGCGAAGGTCATCGCGCTGTATGTCGACGGTGTGTCGGTCAACGAAGTCGCGAAGGGGCAGCAGGCGGTGGTCGTGCTCGATCACACGCCGTTCTACGCGGAATCGGGCGGCCAGATCGGCGACCAGGGCCTGCTGGCGAACGCAAGCGTGCGCTTCGCGGTCAGCGACACGCAGAAGGTGCAGGCAGACGTGATCGGTCATCACGGCGAGCTCGAACAGGGCACGCTCAAGGTGGGCGACGTCGTGAAGGCGGAGATCGACGCGATCCGGCGTGCGCGCACCGCTCGCAACCACTCGGCAACGCACCTGATGCACAAGGCGCTGCGCGAAGTGCTCGGCGGCCACGTGCAGCAGAAGGGTTCGCTCGTCGATGCGGAAAAGACGCGCTTCGACTTCGCGCACAACGCGCCGATGACGGACGACGAAATCCGCCGCGTCGAAACGATCGTCAATGCGGAAGTGCTCGCGAACGCGCCGGGCGTCATCCGCGTGATGCCGTTCGACGAAGCGGTGAAGGGCGGCGCGATGGCCCTCTTCGGCGAAAAATACGGCGACGAAGTTCGCGTGCTCGATCTCGGTTTCTCGCGTGAGCTGTGCGGCGGCACGCACGTGCAGCGCACCGGCGATATCGGGCTCTTCAAGATCGTAATGGAAGGCGGTGTCGCGGCCGGCATCCGCCGGGTCGAGGCGATTACCGGCGACAACGCCGTGCGCTATGTGCAGGAGCTCGACGCACGCATGAATGCGGCCGCAGGGGCGCTAAAAGCGCAGCCGTCGGAGCTCGCGCAACGCATTGCGCAGGTGCAGGACCAGGTGAAGTCGCTCGAAAAGGAACTAGGCGCGCTGAAGTCGAAGCTCGCATCGAGCCAAGGCGACGAACTGGCCGGGCAGGCGATCGAAGTGGGCGGCGTGCACGTGCTGGCCGCGACGCTCGAAGGCGCGGACGTGAAGACGCTGCGCGAAACGGTCGACAAGCTCAAGGACAAGCTGAAGAGCGCGGCGATCGTGCTCGCGTCGGTCGATGGCGGCAAGGTCAGCCTGATCGCGGGCGTGACGTCGGAGGCGAGCAGGAAAGTGAAGGCGGGCGAGCTCGTCAACTTCGTCGCGCAGCAGGTTGGCGGCAAGGGCGGAGGCCGTCCGGACATGGCTCAGGCAGGCGGCACCGAGCCGGCCAACTTGCCGGCAGCGCTGGCGGGTGTCAAGGGTTGGGTCGAAGCACAGCTGTAAAGCGCAGGTGTAAAGCGCCGTTGTGACGCGCCAGCCTCTCGCGACTTTACGCGCGTAAAGTCGCTACTCGCTTGTTGGCTCACTGCTTGTCGACTCGTCGCCCGTTGGTGTCCGACTTTCGGGTTTTTCGCTTCAGCCACTTGTGCCGGAGCACATGGGGCCCTTCAGTAGGAGCGGTCCGCATCGATCCGCTTCTGCGTCTTCCTGAGCGGCAGCCGGTAGCGGGCGCAGTTACGATAAGAAGCTGCTCGAGAACATTGCGTAAATAGGTGCCCGCAGGCTGCTGTCCCTGGAGGCGGCCCGCGGCATGCAACTGAGCGGCAAGTGCCGACGGCAGCAAGCTCGAGACATTCGGCTCGTAGTCATCAACGAACGCTCGCTGGTACGTGACCGGAGTACGCTCTCCAAGCGGTAAGATTGGAGCGATTCTGATAAGAAAAAACGTCTAAGCCGCCTCCAACGCGCCGTTCTCACCTGCCGCCACAGCCTTCTGTGCCTTCAGATTGCTCCGCTCGAGCAGCATTTCCCGCAACGCGTTGAGCGCCGACGAAAAATGCCCGCGCCGCCAGACGAGCAGCGTGTCGATCGTTCCCAGATCGCCTAGCGAGTGAACGGCGATGTTGTTCATCTCCGGCTGCAGTTCCAGCACCGAACGCGGCGCGACGGCTACGCCCGCGCCCGCCGCGACGCATGCGACGATCGCATGATACGAGCCCAGTTCGAGCACGCGCGTCGGCTGCATGCCGTGTTCGTGGTACCACTTCTCGACGTAGCTGCGATAGGCGCAACCGCGTTCGAATGCGATCAGCGTCGACAGCGCGATATCGCGCGCGTGTCCGATCGGCGGGTGTTCGCGCGGCGTCAGCATCAACAGTTCCTCGCGAAACACCGGCACGACGTCGAACTGTTCGCCAAGCGATGCGGCGATGTCGAGCGGCGTCGCGACCAGCGCGGCATCCACTTCGAACTCGCGCACGCGTTCGATCAGCCGTCCGGTCGTGCCCGTTTCGAGTTCGAGCGACACGTCGGGCCAGGTCTGGTGATACTTCGCGAGCAGTTCCGGCATCCGCGTGGCCGCCACGCTTTCCATCGTGCCTAGCCGCAATCGTCCGCTCGGCCGATTCTCGCGCACCGCATGGCGCGCTTCGTCGGCGAGCGCGAGCAGACGCTCCGCGTAGGGCAGCAGCGTTTCGCCGGCCGGCGTCAGCACGAGCCGCCGGCCGTCGCGGATGAAAAGGTCGGTGCCGAGCTGCTCTTCGAGTTGCTTGATGCGCGTCGTCACGTTCGACTGCACGCGGTTCAGCTTTGCAGCCGCGCGCGTCACACCGTTTTCGCGTACCACGGCGCGAAAAATCGTCAATGCGGCGAGGTCCATGAGTTCTCCGGCCGTTCTCTTGGAGTGATGGTTCAGATCAATATAATTCATTTTTTGGGATCGGGAAGGTCAATTAAGATGTCGTCTATCGGTTGCCCTCGGCGCGGACGTCCGCGCGCCCGAGCATGCGGGCACCGGAACGTCCGAACGCTTGCGGACACCGTGAACGCCGCTTCCCCCGTCTTCAGCCTATGAACGACCTGACTCGCGCTGCGCTCGACCTGCGCGCCGGGCCCGCCGCGGCCCGGCGGGCGGCGTTCGCGTGCATGGTCACGCTCGCGGTCGCGCTCGGTGTCGGCCGCTTTGCGTTCACGCCGCTGCTGCCGCTGATGCTCAAAAGCGGCGTGCTCGATATCAGGCAGGGCGGCTGGCTTGCGTCGGCAAACTACGCCGGCTATTTCGTCGGCGCGCTCAGCTGCGCGGCGCTGCGCGTCGATGCGGCGCGCGTCGTGCGCTGCGGGCTTGGCGCGACCGCGCTGCTGGTGCTGGCGATGGGCATCGTCGACAGTCTCGCGCTGTGGTGCGCCGTGCGGTTTGTCGCAGGAATCGCAAGTGCGTGGACCTTCGTGTTCGCGTCCCAATGGGGGCTGCGCCGGCTCGCCGAACTGGGCGAGAGCGCATGGGGCGGACTCATCTATACGGGCCCGGGTTTCGGTATCGTCGGGACCGGGTTGTTCGTCAGCGTCGCGGGCGGGTATGGCGCGACGGCAGGGTGGATCGGCTTCGGCATCGTGTCCGCGGTCTTGACCGCGCTCGTGTGGCGCGTGTTCGTTCCTCGTGACCGCGCCGCTTATTCAACGGCACGGGCAGCGCCGGCATCGAAGACCGACGATAACGCCGCCGCCCGCACGAGCCCACCTTCGCCCGAAAACGCAAACGTCGCCGCCGCGCTCGCGCGCAGAGCGCATCGCGCCGACGCCTCGTGGCTCGTCATCCTCTACGGCATCCCGGGCTTCGGCTACATCATCACCGCGACCTTCCTGCCCGTTATCGCGCGCGCCGCGTTGCCGGGTTCTGCGTGGCCCGATCTGTTCTGGCCGATGTTCGGCGTCGCGCTGATGGCAGGCGCGCTCACCGGTGCGCGGCTCCCCGCGCACTGGGACAACCGGACGCTGCTCGCCGCCTGCTATGTGCTGCAGGCGCTCGGCATCGCATCGGGCATCGTCTGGCCGAGCGCGGGTGGTTTTGCGCTCGGCAGCGTGCTGATCGGCTTGCCGTTCACCGCGATCACGTTGTTCGCGATGCGCGAGGCGCGGCGACTGCACGGCAACGATGCGGCCGGGCTCATGGGGTATGCGACGGCCGCCTACGGTTTGGGCCAGATCGTCGGGCCGCTGATCGCCGCACCGATCGCCGCGCATACGGGCTCGTTCACGATCGCCTTGTGGCTCGCGGCCGGCGCGCTGCTTGCCGGCGCGGCCGGTCTGGTCGCGGTGAGCCTCGCGAGACCGAGGTGAGCGCGCGAGGGCGCAAGCGGCGGGCGCAAAATCGTGCCCCACCTCCGCATGCCGCATTTTCATCGTCTCCAAACAGATCCCGGCCCGCGCACTAAAATGTCGGCTTCCCCACTTCATACCGCGCGGCAACCGCCGCGCGTCAGGCGGCCATGCAACATTTCGCGTCGGACAACTACGCCGGCATCTGTCCCGAGGCGCTCGAGGCGCTGATCGCCGCCAACGGCAGCGGCCACGAGCCCGCTTACGGCGACGACTCCTGGACGCAGCGCGTCTGCGACCGCCTGCGCGACCTGTTTCAGACCGACTGCGAAGTGTTCTTCGTCTTCAACGGCACGGCGGCCAATTCGCTCGCGCTCGCTTCGCTGTGCCAGTCGTATCACTCGGTGATCTGCCACGAACTCGCGCATGTCGAAACCGACGAATGCGGCGGCCCCGAATTCTTTTCGAACGGCTCGAAGCTGCTGACCGCGCCCGGCGTGAACGGCAAGCTCACGCCCGATGCAATCGAAGCCGTCGTCACGCGCCGCGCGGACATCCACTATCCGAAACCGAAGGTTGTCACGCTCACGCAATCGACCGAGGTCGGCACCGTCTATAGCGTCGAAGACGTGCGCGCCATCGCGGCGATCGCGAAGCGCCGGCATCTGAAGGTGCATATGGATGGCGCGCGCTTTGCCAATGCGGTTGCCGCGCTCGACGTGCATCCGTCCGAAATCACGTGGCGCGCCGGTGTCGATGTGTTGTGCTTCGGCGGCACGAAAAACGGCTTGCCGGTCGGCGAAGCGGTGGTGTTTTTCGACCGCGCGCTCGCCGAAGATTTCGCATACCGGCTGAAGCAGGCAGGTCAGCTTGCGTCGAAGATGCGCTTTATCTCGGCGCCATGGCTCGGTCTGCTCGATCACGACGTGTGGCTGCGCAACGCGCGCCATGCGAATTCGATGGCGCGCCTGATGGAGACGCGTCTCGCTGAAATTCCGGGCGTCTCCATCATGTTCCCGTCGCAATCGAATGCAGTGTTTGCGCAACTGCCGGCGCACGCCGCGAAAGCGATGCGCAACCGCGGCTGGAGGGTTCTATGAGTTCATCGGCGCGGGCGGTTGCCGTCTGATGTGCGCATGGGACACGCAGCCGGAGACGGTCGAGCGCTTCGCCGCCGACGTGCGTGAGCTATGTACCCAGGCGTGACGCCCGCAACCGGCTAGCGCAACCCGGCAGCGCAAACCACCGAACCCCACCACGCCTCATCATGACCGACTACCGATTTTGCCCCCGCTGCGCAACGCCGCTCACCGAACGCACCGATCCCAAACACGAGGGCGGCCGCATTCGCCAGAGCTGTCCGGCCGACGGCTGCGGTTATGTGCACTGGAACAATCCGCTGCCCGTGGTCGCAGCGATCGTCGAATACGAGGGCCGCATTCTGCTCGCGCGCAATGCAGCATGGCCCGAAGGGATGTTCGCGCTGATTACGGGCTTCCTCGAAAACGGCGAAACGCCGGAGCAGGGAATCGCGCGCGAAGTGAAAGAAGAGACGTCGCTCGTCGCCGACACGGTCGACCTCGTCGGCGTCTATGAATTCATACGCAAGAACGAGCTGATCATCGCGTATCACGTGCGTGCGCACGGAACGATCGTGCTGTCGCCGGAATTGCTCGAATACCGCCTCGTCGAGCCCGCAAAGTTGCGGCCGTGGCGCGCGGGCACGGGCCAGGCGCTCGGCGAATGGATGCGCCGGCGCGGCTTGCCGTTCGAATTCGTCGAGCGTCCGGGGCAGTAGGGCGCAGGGGAGCGCGGTAGACTGAACGTCGGCCGCCGCGCCACGCTCGTCTGACGGAACACGCGTCGCGCCGCGTCTGTTCGTGCAGGTTGCATCAACGTCTATCGACGTGCATCAGGCATCCGTCCCGGCTCCGCGTCTGGCCGAACTGGGTCGGTCATCAGAACGAGCATCGAGGAGCGTACCGACATGGCCTACATCTACTACCTGACCCACATTCATCTTGGATACGATGCGCTCGCGCCATTGCCGGCCGAGTGCGCACGCGCGGGCATACGGCAACCGCTCGTCGTCTCGGACAAGGGCGTCGTCGCGGCGGGGCTCGTCGAGCGCGTGCTCGATGCGGCGAAGCTCGGCGCTGCGCCCGTGTTCGACGAGACGCCGTCGAACCCGACCGAAGCGATGGTGCATGCAGCGGCCGAACGTTATCGCGAAGCACGGTGCGATGGACTGATCGCGGTCGGCGGCGGTTCGTCGATCGATCTCGCGAAGGGCGTCGCGATTGCCGTCGCGCATCCGGGCCCGCTCATGCATTACGCGACGATCGAAGGCGGCAGCGACAGGATCACGTCGGCATGTGCACCGCTCATCGCCGTGCCGACGACGGCCGGCACCGGCAGCGAGGTCGCGCGCGGCGCGATCGTGATTCTCGACGACGGCCGCAAGGTTGGCTTCCATTCGTGGCATCTGCTGCCGAAGGCGGCGATCTGCGACCCCGGCCTCACGCTCGGCTTGCCGCCCGCGCTGACCGCCGCGACCGGCATGGACGCGATCGCGCATTGCATCGAGACGTTTCTGTCGGCGGCGTTCAATCCGCCGGCCGACGGCATCGCGCTCGACGGGCTCGAGCGCGCGTGGGCCCATATCGAGCGCGCCACCGCGGACGGCAGCGATCGCGATGCGCGGCTCAATATGATGAGCGCATCGATGCAAGGCGCCATGGCGTTCCAGAAAGGGCTTGGCTGTGTGCATTCGCTGTCGCATCCGCTCGGCGGCGTCGCGGTCGGCGGGCGCACGTCGCTGCATCACGGCACGCTGAACGCGGTCGTGTTGCCGGCCGTGCTGCGCTTTAACGAAAGCGCGGACAGCGTGATCGCGAATCATCGCTATGCGCGCATGCGGCGCGTCATGGGCCTGCCGGATAACGCGGATCTCGCGCAGGCGGTGCATGACATGACCGCACGCCTTGGCCTGCCGACCGGCCTCGCGCAGATGGGCGTCGACGCGAGCGTGTTCGACAAGGTCGTTGCCGGCGCACTGGCCGACCATTGCCACAAGACGAACCCGCGCCTCGCGAGCGCCGACGACTACCGGCGCATGCTGACCGAATCGCTGTAATGCGCACACCGCACACTTCAACCGCGCGCGGTATTTCTGCGCGCTCGTCCGTAACGAGGAAGGTATGACCGACGTGCAGTTGCATCACCGCTACCTGGCCGCATGCGCGATCGCGCGCGAAGCGGGCCGCCTGATCCGCTTGCGCTTCGAGCGTCGCGACGAAGCGTTGACGCTGAAATTCAAGGGTCCGCAGGACTACCTGACCGAAACCGATGCAGAAGTCGAACGGCTGATCGCGGCGCGCATCGCCGAATCGTTTCCCGACGACGATTTTTTCGGCGAAGAGGGCGGCGGGTCGTTCGGCCGCGACGTGTGGATTGTCGATCCGATCGACGGCACGGCCGACTTCGCGCGCGGCGTGCCGCACTTCTGTGTGTCGATCGCGTTCGTGCGCGACGGGCGGGCGGAAATCGGCGTGCTCTACGATCCGATGCTCGACGAACTGTTCGCGGCGCGCCGGGGCGCAGGCGCGACGCTGAACGGCGCGCCGATCAAGGTCAGCACGATCGCCGACATCGGGCAATCGGTCGTCGAGCTGGGCTGGTCGTCGCGCATCCCGTTCGAAGGCTTTGCGACCGTGCAGGCGCGCCTGCAGGCGCTCGGCGCGGGCGTCAAGCGCCGCGGCTCCGGCGCGCTCGGCATCGCCTATGTCGCGATGGGACGGCAGGACGCGTACTGCGAACTGCACATCAACTCGTGGGATGCGGCGGCCGCGGTGCTGCTCGTCGAAGAGGCGGGCGGCTGGGCAAACGACTTTCTCACGCCCGACTGTCTGCGCAACGGCAATCGCGTGATCGTCTGCACGCCGGCTCTACGCGAGCATATCGAGCAGGCAATGGCGATCTGAAGCGCGCGTGTGCGGCGCCTGTTTCGCGTGCGCGCCCTCATTGCGGCGGCCGGTGCGTCCTGATGTAGTTCTGCCGGATCGGCGACGACAGCCATTCGTGCGACATGCTGATGCGTTTGTCGGCGGCGACGATCGTCTTCAGCGAATCGACATATCGCTGCCGCAAATCTTCGCCATAACCGGGCCCCGGCGCCGGCAGGTAGAAGCGGACATCCGACGGATATTTCAGTGGATCGAGCGACACTTCCGGCAACGCGCGTGCAGCCTCGCTATCCTGCGCGGTCAGCGCGTTTTCCCATTGCGTCAGCTGTTCAAGCCGTTCGGGCTTGAGCGCCGTCAGGTGCGCGAAACGGTCCGGATCGATGTCCTTCAATTGCTGCAGCCGTTCGGGCGTGAGGCGGCGCAGTTCGGTAAACGCGCGTGCGCGGGCCTCGTTCCCGGCCACCTGGCCGACAAAATCGGCGAGCCGTCCGCCCGGCGTCGCGCCGGGTCCGCTCATACCCTGAGCGAGTTCGAATGCCTGCATGACCTCTTTCTCGCTGGCCGCCTCGGCGCGGCTGGATGCATCGATCTGGTCCAGGATCGCGTCGCATACGCGGTTCTGCAGCGACTGTTTCAGTCCGCTGGCATCGGAAAAGATCGCTTCGCGGTCCGCCTTCGAATGCGCGAGACGGAACTGCCTGCCGAGATCGTTCAGCCTGTCGAGATCGTCCTGCGCGCCATCGCCGAGCGTCCCGCTGCCGAACGGCGCGTTGAAGATCGCTTGCGCGCGTTGCCGCGGGTCGGTCCTCGCTTCCTGATATTCGTCCGCGAGCTGGTCGCGCAGCGTCGTGGCGTCATTGGCATACTTGTCGCGCAGCCATGCATTCGATGTCGATTCGAACGCGTCCCAGTTCGACTTCATCTGATTGCGATACTGAGCGGCGACGTCGGCCGGCAATTGCGCGAGCATGCCCAGATCGCGCTCCGCCTCGCCTTCGAATTTGCCTGCATCGTCGGGATAGCCAGCCATCAGGACTTCTACGAGCTGCGCACTGAGGTCGGCATTGAGCGTATCGCCGGCGGCGTTGGCGTGCTTGTCGTCGTAGCGCTTGAGCAGCGAGGTGAATTCGGCGTCGGTGGCGTGTCGCGCATCAGGCGGCGCTTGCAGAGGGTTCGCCGCGGTTTGCGCGGTTTGCGGTGGTGAGGTGAGCGGGCCGGCAGGCGGCGCGCCTCTCGCCGCAATCTGTGCGGCGGACGGCAACGACGGCTGTGGGTTCTGTCCGTTGTGCCGCTGGTGCCGCTGGTGAGGATGGTGCTGCGGGCGGCCCGTACGCGTGGCGTCCGGTTCGTGGCGCGGCGCGGGGTCGGGCGCCTGATTCGCATCGGGGTCCGCGCTCGAGATCGCGCGGGCGGCGACAGTGGGACTCGTTGCAGATGTCGTCATGGGCTGCCTTATGTGAAAGAAGGGTGGTTCGCATCGGCGAAACCGCCCCTCTATCAAAGCAAGAACCCACATGTGCGAGGTGCTATCCCGATAACGTCGCGGTATCGTGCGATACCGCGCGTTCCCGCTGCCGCATCCTTATCGGCGTGCATCGCGCGAGGCGCGACGTCGCGTATCAGGCGCGCGTATCGCGCTCGACGATCCATTCATGGGCCGGATCGTTCCTGAAATGCCAGACGCGCTGCGTGCCCGCCATCACGTTCAGATAGTACGAGTCGTAACCGTACGGCACGATCACCGGGTGGTAGCCGCGCGGCACCATGACGACGTCGTGATCCTCGACGGCCATCGATTCGTCGATATCGCGTTCGTCGGTATAGACGCGCTGGAACGCAAAACCCTGGCGTGGATTGAGCCGATGGTAGTACGTCTCTTCGAGCGAACTTTCGTGCGGAATATTGTCGGTGTCGTGCTTGTGCGGCGGATAGCTCGATGAATGACCGCCGGGCGTGCGCACCTCGACCACGAGCAGCGATTCGGCCGGCTCGGTTTGTGGAAGGATGTCGCACACATAGCGCGTGTTGAGCCCTTTGCCGCGCGTCGAGCGCTTCATCGTCGCGGGCTCGATCAGACGCGCCGCGAATTTGCCCGTCGCCGGCGCGCTGGCGACGCCGACTTCCGCGCGCCGGTTCGCGCGTACCGTTGCGCGCACGCCGGGCGGCAGGTACACGGCATACGGCGCGCTGTCTTCGAACACGCTGTCGCGCGAGCCGAGACCGGTCCAGCGTTCCCGACCGGTCTCGATGTCGACGGCGCCCTCGAGCACGACGATGCACACTTCGCGCGATGCTTCGAGCACATGCACGACTTCATTCGCTTCGAGCCGGTAGGCCGCGAAGCCGACGAAGCGCCAGCCCGCCGAGTCGGGCGTGACGCGCGCGATGGTCTGGCCTTCGCGCCCGGCCTTGACGAGCAGACTCATGCTGCCTCCCGAGTGGTCGTGGTTGTCACGGTAAGGGGCGCGTCGACCAGCGCGCGCAGCGTCCGGTAACCCTTTTGAGCGAATGCATACGACGGCGCGACGGCCGGATCCTGCTCGGCCTCGACGACGAGCCAGCCGCGATAACCGTGGCGTTTGAGCCGCGTGACGATGCCCGCGAAATCGACCGCGCCGTCGCCGGGCACCGTGAATGCGCCGTTCAATACCGCGTCGAGAAAACTCCAGTTGCGGTTGCGCGCGAGCTTCATGATCGCGGGCCGCACATCCTTGCAATGCACGTGACAGACGCGCGCGACGTGCCGGTCGAGCACCTCGAGCGGGTCGCCGCCCGCGAACGTGATATGGCCGGCGTCGAACAGCAGGCCGACCGCATCGCCCGTGAGCGCCATCAGCCGGTCGACGTCGGCGGGCGTTTCGACATACGCGCCCATATGATGGTGATAGGCAAGCCGCACGCCGCGGCTTAGCGTGTATTGCGCGAATTCATCGACGCGCTTCGCGTAAACGTTCCACTGCGCCTCCGTGAAAAAGCGCGGCCGCTGATAAAGCGGTGCGGGCGAGCCCTGAATCGAATCGGCGACTTCGCCATATACCATCACGTCGGCGCCGTTCTTCGCGAGCAGATCGAGATGCGGTCCGACCGCTTCGATTTCCTCGGCGACGCTGCGCTTCGCGAGCCGCCCCGAATACCAGCCCGATACGAGCGCGAGATCGTACTGCGCGAGCAGCGTCTTCAAGGCTTGCGGCTGACGCGGAAATTTGTTGCCGAGCTCGAAGCCCTCGTAGCCGATTTCGCGGCCTTCGGTCAGTGCGACCTCGAGCGGCGTTTCGCCGCCGAGCGAGGGCAGATCGTCGTTCATCCACGACAGCGGATTGATGCCAATGCGTACTTCGAAGGTTGACATGCGATGTTCCTCGTTCGATGGCCCCCGGTGCGGGCGTCCGGGCGCGTATTCAGTCGTGAGCCTTGCTGTGTGCGGGGCTGCCGCGCGCGGCGAGGTGGGCTTCGTATTGCGCGCGTGCATCGCGCACACCTGCGCGCGGCGAGACTTCGGGCACCGCGACTTCCCACCACCAGCCGCCGTCGTCGGTCGTGCGGGCGGGGTCGGTATCGATGCTGATCACGTACGTGCGATCGGCGGCGCGCGCGCGTTGCAGCGCGGCTTCGAGTTCGCCGATGTTCGCCGCGTGCTCGGCCTGTGCGCCGAGCGAGCGCGCATGCGCGGCGAAATCGATGGCCGGCGCGCCGCCTGCGCCTTGCACGCAGTCGTCGAGCAGGTTGTTGAACGGCGCGCCGCCGCAGGCCTGCTGCAAACGGTTGATGCAGCCGTAGCCGCGGTTGTCGAGCACGACGACGATCAGCTTCGCGCCGAGCATCACGGAGCTTGCGATCTCGCTGTTCAGCATCAGGTAGCTGCCGTCGCCGACCATCACGACCACTTCGCGCTCGGGGCGCGCGAGCTTCGCGCCGAGGCCGCCCGCGATCTCGTAGCCCATGCACGAGTAGCCGTATTCGACGTGATAGGCGCCGGGCCGGCTTGCGCGCCACAGCTTGTGCAATTCCGCGGGCAGCGTGCCGGCCGCGCAGACGACGATGTCGTCGGCTGCCGACTGCGCGCTCGAGCGCTGCACCGCGCCGATCACGTCGGCGTCGTACGGCAGCACGTTGTCGCGTTGCGGCGCGTGCGTGAGCCGGTCGACGGCCGCGCGCCATTCGTCGGCGAGCCGATGCGCGCGCTGCGTCCATGCGGCGTCGGCGCGCCAGTCCCGCAATTGCGCGGACAGTGCCGCCAGCGCGCGCCCGGCATCGGCTTCGACGACGAGCCCGCGGTGCTTGAGCCCGTCGAACGCATTCGCGTTGATGCCGATCACGTCCGCCTGCGTAAAGAGCGTATTCGAGCCGGTCGTGAAATCCTGCAAGCGCGTGCCGACGGCGAGCACGCAATCGGCTTCATGCGCGAGCGCATTCGCGCCGGGCGAGCCGGTCACGCCGAGCGCGCCCATGTTGAGCGGATCGCTCCACGCAAGCGAGCCCTTGCCGGCTTGCGTTTCCGCAACCGGAATGCCATGCTGAGCGGCGAACGCGCGCAGCGCTTCGGTTGCGTGTCCGTACAGCACGCCGCCGCCCGCCGCGATCAGCGGGCGCTTTGCATCGCGCAAGCGGGCGAGTGCCGCGGCGATCTCGTGATCGACGGGCGCCGGCGCATGAAACTGCACGACGCGCGGCTCGAAGAAACTGGCCGGATAGTCGTAGGCCGCGGCCTGCACGTCCTGCGGCAGCGCGAGCGTGACGGGGCCGCAGAGCGCGGCATCGGTCAGCACGCGCAGCGCGCGCGGCAGCGCATTGAGCAGTTGCGCCGGATGCACGATGCGGTCGAAGTAGCGCGAGACGGGCTTGAAGACGTCGTTCGCGGAGATGCCGCCATCGTGGAAGTCTTCGACCTGTTGCAGCACCGGATCGGGCGCGCGCGAGACGAAGATATCGCCGGGCAGCAGCAGTACCGGCAGGCGGTTCACATGCGCGAGCGCGGCGGCCGTGACGAGATTCGTCGCACCGGGTCCGATCGATGTCGTGACTCCCATCATCCGGCGGCGGAAATGCGCTTTCGCATACGCGATCGCGCTATGCGCCATCGCCTGCTCGTTGTGCGCGCGCAGCGTCGGCAATTCGTTGCGGTACTGGTAGAGCGCTTCGCCGAGGCCGGCCACGTTGCCGTGCCCGAAGATCGCGAACACGCCGCCGAACAGCGGCTCCGTGCTCTTGCCGTCTTCGCTGACCACGCGCTGCGCGGCCAGATAACGCACGAGCGCCTGCGCCGCGGTCAGGCGCTCGGTCAGGCAAATCGTGCCGTTCGGGGAAGCCTGCGCGGCTGCGCTTTCCACAGTCGCCGTTTCATGACTCAAGCCATGCTCGTTCATGCTGCCTGCTCCTGATGGACCGCGTGCGCGCGGGCCGCGCGCGCAGCGTCGCCGCCGCGCGCCGTACGCCACGACGCGATCAAGGTTTCGAAAGTGCGCCGTACGCGCGCGATCAGTTCGTCGTCGCCGATCTCTCCCGCAAGCCACGCATGGCTCGGTTCGTGGAAAATCGTGCGGCCGACCGTGAAGCCGCGGCACGTCGCCGACGCGGCCGCCGCGCCGAAACCGTCGATCAGCTGCTCGAGCGGCGCCGACAGTCCAAGCAGCACGACGCCGCGGCAATACGGATCGCGCTCGGCGATCAGCGCATCGACGGCCTTCCACTGCGCGGCGTCGAGCGGCGCGAGCTTCCACCATTCCGGATAGATGCCGATGTTGTAGAGCCGCTTCAACGCGCGCTGGACGATGTCCGGATCGCACGGCAGGTCGGCGCGCTTCGGCGGAATCACTTCGAGCAGCAATTCGTGGCCGCTTGCCTGCACCGCGTCGTACAGCGCGCGCAGTTGCGCCTCCTGTTCGACGCGCTGTTCGACCGGCTCGTCCGGGTGATAGTGGACGAGGCATTTCACCACGTGCTCGCGCGGCCAGCTCGCGAGCGTCGTGCCGATCGAACGGCCGTGATCGAACACGAGCGGCGCCGAGCCCGGCAGTTCGACCGGGCGGCCGATCCACCAGCCGCGCCCGGTCGCCGCATTGAGCGCATCCTGGCCGTAGCGGTCGTCGATCAGCACGCCGATACGCCCCTGCAGTCCGAGCGCGGCTTCCGTTTGCGCGACCGCTGCGACGAACAGGCCCTTCAACTGCGCGATGCGCGCGTCGCTTGCGCCCGCCTGCTGCGCAAGTTCGAAGAACTGGTTGCGATGGTCGAAGGCGAAGCCGAGCACTTCGTCCCATTGCTTGCGGGCCGGCGTGACGCGATGCAGACGCGCGAGCTTCGCATCGAGGTCGGGGCGGCGCATCCGTTGCGGGTCCGCCTTCGCTTCGGCGAGGAAGTAGTCGAGTTCGGCGGGCGTCGGCATGGCCGGCGCGCAGCCGTGGCGCGACACGACGAGCGCGCCGCTCGCGTTCGCGGCGCGCGCGCACGCGTCGAGCGGCTGGTCGCGCAGCCAGCCGGAGAGGAACCCGGATGCGAACGCATCGCCGGCGCCGAGCACGTTCAGCACGTCGACCTGCACGCCGCCGTGAAGCGGCGCGTCGTCGAGTTTCGCAGGCACCGCGCTGTCGACGATCTGGCAGCCGAGCGGCCCGCGCTTGACGACGAGCGTCGCGGGCGTGACCGAGCGCACCGTGCGCAGCGCTTCGAGCAGGTCGGTGTGGCCGCCCGCGATGCGGAATTCCTCCTCGGTGCCGATCACGAGGTCGAACAGCGGCAGCATGCCTTGCAGATGCGCGCTCACGCCTTCGTTCGCAATAAAGCGCGTTTCGCCGTCGGCCTTGCCCGTCAAACCCCACAGCACCGGTCGATAGTCGATGTCGAGCACGGTGCGCACGCCGTTGCGGCGCGCATACTCGAGCGCGCGGCGGCTCGTGCGGTTCACCTGTTCCGTCGACAGATGGGTGCCCGTGATCAGCAGCGCTTTTGCCGATGCGATGAACGCCTCGTCGAAATCCGCTTCGTCGACAGCCATATCCGCGCAGTTCTCGCGATAGAAGATCAGCGGGAACGTGTCGCGGTCCTTGAGGCCGAGCAGCACGAGCGCCGTGAGCCGTTCGCGGTCGATGCGCACATGGCTCACGTCGCAGCCTTCGCGCGCGAGCGTTTCGGTCAGAAAGCGGCCCATATGATCGTCGCCGACGCGCGCAAGCATTGCCGATGCGAGTCCGAGCCGCGCACAGCCGAACGCGATATTCGCCGACGAACCGCCCAGATATTTCGCGAAGCTCGATACGTCTTCGAGCCGTGCGCCGACCTGCTGTGCATACAGGTCGACGGCGAAGCGGCCGAGACAGATGATGTCGCGGCTGCGGCCGGCAGCGAAGCGGCCCGTATGCGCGGCCGGGCTGCCGGAGCGGGATATATCGGCCGCGGAGTTCGAAGTAGGTGCCATGGAATGTCCTGTAGGTCGTGGCGTCGGATCAGGTGGGCGGCTGTGCGCTCAGATCGTCGCGCCGTCGAGTTCGGCGATCATCTTCTGCATTTCGGCGCCGCCCGCCATCATGTCGAGCACCTGCTCCTTGCTGATCGTGTCCTTCGTATAAGTGCCGAGCGATCTGCCGCGGTTGAGCAGCGTGAACGAATCGCCGATCGGATACGCGTGATGCACGTTGTGCGTGATGAAGATCACCGAAATGCCTTTCGCACGCGCCTTGTGGATCAGCTTCAGCACGTTGAAGCTCTGCTTGACGCCGAGCGCCGCCGTCGGTTCGTCGAGAATCAGCACGCGCGCGCCGAAGTGGATCGCGCGCGCGATCGCGAGACATTGCCGCTCGCCGCCCGACATCGTGCCGATCGGCTGATGCGGATCGCGCACGTGAATGCCCATTTCCGCGAGCTTTTCGCGCGCGGTCTGCGCGCTCGTATCGAGGTCCATCACGGTGAAGAGGCCGAACATCTTTTTCTGCGGCTCGCGGCCCATGAAGAAGTTGCGCGCCACCGAGAGCAGCGGCACCAGCGCGAGATCCTGGTAGACGGTTGCGATGCCGCGGTCGAGCGCATCTTTCGGCGACTCGAAATGCACGGGCTTGCCGTCGACCAGATACTGGCCCGCGGAAGGCGTATGCACACCCGCCAGCGTTTTGATCAGCGTCGATTTGCCCGCGCCGTTGTCGCCGAGCAGGCAGTGCACTTCGCCGCGTTCGAGGCGCAATGTGACGCCTGACAACGCAATGACCTTGCCGAAAAACTTGCTGACGTTTTCGAGCGCGAGGATGTAGTCGCCGTGTTCTGCCGCCGAATTCGGGGCGGCGTTTTCGCCGCGGTTGATGACGTCGGACATGTTCGTCTCCTTGCTCTGTCGATCAGGACTGCGCAACGCGGCGGCGCACATAGTGGTTGAACAGCACCGCAAGCAGCAGCATCACGCCGAGGAACACGCGGAACCAGTCGGAGCTGACGTCGGTGTAGGTAATGCCGATCTGCACCACGCCGAAAATCAGTGCGCCGAAGCAGGCGCCGATCACCGAGCCGTAGCCGCCGGTCAGCAGCGTGCCGCCGATCACCGCGGCGATGATCGCTTCGAATTC
This sequence comes from Paraburkholderia sp. SARCC-3016, assembly GCF_031119615.1. Lineage (NCBI taxonomy): Bacteria > Pseudomonadati > Pseudomonadota > Betaproteobacteria > Burkholderiales > Burkholderiaceae > Paraburkholderia > Paraburkholderia sp. SARCC-3016. The sequence goes on from NZ_JAVHZD010000021.1 coordinate 140,067, forward strand.
CTTCTGCAGACCGCGGTCGGCGGCGGCCGAGCCGATATCGCAGACTTGCAGCACCGCGAACAGGCACGAGCAGAACGCGGTCAGCACGAACAGCGCGATCTTCACGCGTTTGACCGGCACGCCGACGTTTTTGGCCGCATTCGCATCGCCGCCGACGGCGAGAATCCAGTTGCCGTAGCGCGTCTTCGCGAGCACGAACGCGCAGATTGCCGCGAGCGCGAACCACCAGAGCAGGACTTTGGGAATGCCGGGCACGAGCGGCTTGCCGTTATCGAGCAATGTGCCGATGCCCATATGCGCGAGTGTCGTGAACAGTCCGTGCAGCGCGACGCCATGGAACAGGAAGTTGCTGACCGGATCGGCCTGCGCGAGGTCGCCGACACCGGAGATGATCGTACGGTCCGCCACCATGATCGACAGCGCGAGCGTGAGGCCGCGCAGGATAAACAGGAAGGCGAGCGTGACGATGAACGACGGCAGCCGCGTACGCATCACGAGATAGCCGTTCAGGGCGCCGAGCAGCATCGAGCCGACGAACGCGAAAATGATCGCCGCCCAGATCGGCCAGTGGAAATAGACAGCGGGAATCGCCACCATCATGCCGGCGAAGCCGATCATCGAGCCGATCGAAAGGTCGAACTCGCCGGCAATCATCAGCAGACACGCGCCGACCGCGAGAATGCCGAGATAGGCCGATACCTGCGACCAGTTCATCACGCCGTCGAGATTGAACATGCCGGAGTTGCCGGCGCCGATCGCGAAGACGAGAAACACGAGCACGGTGCCGGAGATCGCGGCGAACTCCGGACGGTTCAGCAGATGGCCGAACCAGGATTCCTTGCGGATGCGTTCGTCGCCGTGCGCCGCCGCGGGTTGCTCCGCGGAGGACGCGGCAGGCGACGCGTCACTGTTGCTCGACGCATCTGCTGGATGCGACGGAAAATGTTTTCCGGCTACGCCCATGATGTCTCCTTGCAAGATGCCCGGTTTTCTTCACTCGCGCGATCGACGCTGCGAACGAAGAAAACAGGTAATTGGTGCGGCCCGGCGCGTCGTTACGCGCGCGGAGACGGAGCGGAGAAGTCCGCCGGTGCCGCGCGCGTGTGCGGGATGCGCACTTCGCGTCCGGTGCCGCGTGCTGCTGGCTACCGGGTTGAAGCAGCGGATCGAACCGGCGGATCGAACCGGCCGATCGAACCGCGATCAATCAGCGATACTGGCCCGCGTATTTGATGACCTTGTCGAGATTCTCCCTGGTGATAAATCCCGGACCCGAGCGGATGTCCTTGGGCCCGTAGGACGGCTGAAGCCCGTAAGTCTCGAGCCGCTCCTTGAACTTCGGATTGGCCTGGAGGATCTGGCGGATCTTCACGGGATCGGTCGTGTGATCCTTCTTCGCGATCGCCAGCACAGCGACCGGAATGTAGCCCTGCAGATACGGCTGCTGATCGATCGCGAACTGGATCGTGCCGGCCTGAATCGCCTTCGCGATATCGTCCGAGAAGTCGAACGTGCAGAAATAGATCTTGCCGGCAAGGCCCATCTGCTGCACTGCCTTCAGCGTCGCAGCGGCAGGCACGGGACCGAGCGTCAGGATCGCGCCGGTGTTCGGATGATTGCGCAGATACGCGCTCACCTTCGACTGGATTTCGGTCGGGTCCTGGCCCGAGTCGATCGTCGACGTCTTGTAGTTGACGCCGATCGCGTCGGCAAAGCCGCGGCAGCGGTCGAACGACACCGAGTTCGTCGCAATGTGATTCACGCACAGGAACGACTTCACGCCCGCCGCTTTCGCCTTTTCGCCGGCCGCCTTGCCCGCGACATACTCAGGCTGGCCGACGTGCATGATCGCGCCGAGCTTCGCGCTCTGTTCTTCGGTACCCGAATTGATCGTGACGAGCGGAATCTTCTTTGCAGTGACCTTGCCGATCGAACTCTTCAGCACGTCGTAGTCGGCGATCGTGGTGATCACGCCGTCGTAGTTGCGCGCGGCGGCCTGTTCGATCAGACGCGACATGTCGGCGATGTCGCCGTTTGGCGGATTGCGATAGTCGGTTTCGACGTTGAAGTCTTCGTCGGCCTGCTTGATCGCGTTCTTGATCGTGTTCCACCACGAATCGGAATCGGGCGCGTGGCTGATCAGCACGAAGTGCGCATCGGGCGCCGCCTGTGCCGGCGATGATGCAGCGAAGCCAAGCGATAGCGAAAGCGCTGCAAAGAGCGCCGTGAGCGAACCCTTGCCTCTGCAAAGTTTCATTGTCTCCACCTTTCTCGGTCTGTTCGTTTTTGAGGGAGCGTATGAGGCGCCTGCCTGCAACCGGGTTGCAACGCGGGCGACCTGCGTGCGGCTTCCCGCACCGGAATGGACGCGCCATCGCTCACGACCAAGATTAGGTCAACTTCGACAGCGGTGCAATGGAAATTTCAACAAAAATAAAATTGGAAAATACGTTCCATCTGATGGGTGCGCTACCTATAATCGGCAACGTCGGACAGCCGCACCGGGCACGCCTCAAGTGTGTGTCACGCATGCCTCGCGGCTTTTGCGACGCAACACAGCACTGAAGGGAAGGCCATGGCCGAGGACAACACAGAAGAATTGCCGAGCGTCGATGAATTGATGCAGCGCATCGCGGAGAACTACGAATCGCTGCCGCGTCAGTTGAAGAGCGTGGCGACGTATATCGAGCAGCATCGCGGCAGCGTGATGGTCGATCGCACGAGCGATATCGCGACGAGTTGCGGCGTGCATCCGTCGGCGGTAGTGCGCTTTGCGCAGCGCTTCGGCTTCTCCGGGTTTTCCGATCTGCAGGCGGTATTTCGTCAGGCATATACGGGGCAGGGCGCATCGTCGCCGAGTTATCAGCAACGCATTCGCAAGCTGATCGACGAGAAGCCGGGTCGCCTCGCGGGCGGCACGGTCGCGCGCGAATTCATCGCCGCGTGCCGCGGCGGTCTCGACGAACTCGAGGGAACCCTCGACGACGCGCAGTTCGATGCGGCCGTGAAGATGATGCAGCAGGCCGACAACATCTATGTGGTCGGCGTGCGGCGCTCGTTTCCGGTGGCGAGCTATATCGTCTATGCGCTGCAGCACACGCCGAAACGCGTGCATCTGGTATCGGGCTTCGGCGGCATGTACCGCGAGCAGATTCGCAGCGTGAAGAAAGGCGACGTGGTGATCGCGATCAGCTTCGCGCCATACGGCAAGGAGACGCAGTACTGCCTGCGCGTTGCGCATCACCATCAGGCGAAGACACTATTGATCAGCGACAGCCAGCTGTCGCCGCTCGCACGCTATGCCACCACGCAGCTGTATGTGAAAGAGGGCAGCGCGTTCGCGTTCCGCTCGCTGACCAGCACGATCTGCCTGTGCCAGGCGCTCTTTATCGCGCTTGCGTACAAGCTTGAACTGAACGTTGAAGAATCGAAAGACACTGGAGGATACGATGACTGATGGCGTGACGGGAGGCGGCAAACCAATCGACGTCGCGGTATTCGGCGCGGGCCGCATCGGCAGGATTCATGCGGCGAATCTCGCGCGGCAGCCGGGCGTGCGGCTCAAATACGTGGTCGATGTAAACCGCGATGCAGCCGCGGCGCTGGCTGCGCAGCACGGTGCGCAGGTCGCCGATATCGATGGTGCGATGGGCGATGCGTCGGTCGGCGCGACGGTGATCTGCTCGAGCACCGATACGCATGCCGATCTGATTCTGAAGTCGGCGGCGCAGAAGAAACATGTGTTCTGCGAGAAGCCCGTCGACCTCGCGCTCGAACGCGCGCGCGCATGCGCTGATGCGGTTGCGCAAGCGGGCGTGGTTTGCATGATCGGTTTCCAGCGGCGCTTCGATCCGACTTTTGCCGCGGTGAAAGCGCGCATCGAAGCAGGCGAAATCGGTACGCCCGAAATGCTCGTCGTGACGAGCCGCGATCCGGGCGTGCCGCCCGTCGAGTACATCAGGCATTCGGGCGGCATCTTCAAGGACATGCTGATTCACGACTTCGATATCTTCCGCTGGATTCTCGACGACGAAGCGGACACGCTGCATGCGACCGGCAGCTGTCTGTCGGACCCGGCGATCGCCGACGCGGGAGATATCGATTCGACCGCGGTGACGATCCGCACGAAGCGCGGGCGCCTGTGCCAGATCAATACCGCACGGCGCGCCGCGTACGGCTACGACCAGCGTTTCGAAGTGCTCGGCAGCGACGGCATGCTGCAGGCGGGCAACGTGCGGCCGACCGAAGTCGTCGCGTATTCGAAGACCGCGGTGTCGAGCGATGTGCCCGAGGCGTTTTTTCTCGAACGGTACCGTGCGGCGTATGCGCTCGAGATCGCGCATTTCTTCGATGTGCTCACGCAAGGCAAAGCCGTGCGCACGACCGTTGCCGACGGTCTGAAGGCGCTCGAGCTGGCCGAAGCGGCGGCGCGTTCGTGGCGTGAAGGGCGTGCCGTGAAGCTCGGCGAGGCTTCATGATGGCGGCGGCGGAAGCACTGCAAGGCGCGCCGCTGCGGATCGGCGTCGTCGGCCTCGGCCGGCTCGGCAAGCGGCATGCGCAGAACCTCGCGTATCGCGTGCATGGCGCGACGCTGGCCGCCGTGTGCAGCCCGCTCGACGAAGAGCTCGCGTGGGCGCGCGGTGCGCTGCCCGCGCCGCGCGAGTATCGCGACTACGCGGCGCTGCTCGCCGATCGCGACATCGACGCGGTGTGGCTCGTCACGCCGTCGGCCTTGCATGCGCAGCAGATCGTCGATGCATTGCATGCGGGCAAGCATGTGTTCTGCGAGAAACCGCTGTCGCTCGATCTTGCCGAATGCGAACGCGTGCTGGGCGAAGCGCGGCGCCAGCCGCACTTGCAGGCGACGATCGGCTTTATGCGCCGCTTCGACCCGAGCTATCGCGACGCGTACGACAAGATCGAGTCGGGCCTGATCGGCCGGCCATTCATGGTGCGCTCGCAGACCTGCGACCTCAACGATCCGGACGGCTTCTTCGTCCGCTTTGCGCCGACTTCGGGCGGCATCTTTCTCGACTGCACCGTGCACGATATCGACGTCGCGCGCTGGCTGCTCGGCAAGCCGAAGGCGCAGCGCGTCTATGCGGCGGGCACCGTCGCGTTGCACGAGGGCTTGCGCGAGTTCGGCGACGTCGACAACGGCGTCGCGATCTGCGAATTCGAAGGCGGCGGCCTCGCGATGTTCTATGCGTCGCGCACGATGGCGCACGGCAACGATACGGGCAGCGAAGTGATCGGTACCGCGGGAGCGCTTGCGATTGGCCGCAATCCCCGGCTCAATCGCGTCGAGATCGCGGACGTGCATGGCGTGCGCAACGAGTGCACGCCGACGTTTTTCGATCGCTTCGAAGACGCGTTCCTGTATGAAGCGCAGGCGTTCGTCGCCGAAGTCCGGAACGCGCGCAACGGTCACGGCGGCGCCGGCGGTTCGAGCGGCGCGACGCTCGCCGACGCGCTCGAGGCGACACGCATCGGCAGTGCGATGCGGCGTTCGCTCGAAACGGGCGAGGCTGTCACGCTGTGAGGACCGCGTCGCCTTGCGGCGCAAATCAGGGTGGGGCGGCGCGCACGAGGCGCCTGCGGTAGAATTTGGCCCTCTGTATGGCGTTTCGATGACGCCTCATCCCGAAGGTCCTCGCCGATGGAAATTCAGATTCACAAGGAAGTCGATGCGCGCGGGCTGAACTGCCCGCTGCCGATCCTGCGCGCGAAAAAAGCGCTCGCCGACATGGAGAGCGGTCAAATACTGAAGGTGCTCGCAACCGATCCGGGCTCGCAACGCGATTTCGCCGCGTTCGCGAAGCAGACGGGCAACGGTATCGTCGAAACGACGACGCAGGACAAGACGTTTATCTTTCTGATCCGGCGGCGATAGAGGGGCGAAAGCAGATCGAAAGCAGGCCGCTCTTCCCGGCGACCGTGTGCCCAAAACAAAGGCGCTATGCCTGCATGAGCAGACATAGCGCCTTTTGCCATTTTTGCCATTTTTGCCATTGTCGAGCGCCGTCGCGACCGCGCGCGGTCGCAGTCGAGCGCCGATTCCTGGCCTCCTAGCCTTCGAGCACCGGCGAGCGCGTGCGCAGATACTGTTCGAAATCGGCCGCCACTTCCGGATGACGCAGCGCGAACTCGACGGTCGCCTTCAGGTAACCGAGCTTGCTGCCGCAGTCGAAACGCGTGCCGTG